>NZ_JBVHTR010000019.1:0-164628 GCF_055565775.1 Streptomyces sp. NPDC028331
AACGCTCGGCTGGGCAACCCCAGCCGAGCGCCTGCATAAACTGCTCGCGGCCTGATCAACACGACCACGTGTTGCAACGATCCCTAGAAACCGCCACCTGTCGCCGGCCCTTCGGCCTCACCGCGCCCGGTCGACGGGTCGACGGGCCCGCACCCGAACTGCCATGCGCTGACGGCGACATGGTGCCGCCGGAACGGCGGGCGCCACACGGACCATCGCGGCTCCCCCGTACACTGAACGACACCAAGCGGCATGGGAAGTTGGAATGTCCGCTTTGGAGCGGTCGTGGCGAAATAGGCGATACGCGCGGGTTTTAGGTGCCCGTGGGAGAAATCCCGTGTGGGTTCGAGTCCCACCGACCGCACGCAGACACGGCATGCGAAAGGCCCGGTCCGGCAAGGGACCGGGCCTTTCGTGCAGCCGCCGTCAGCCCAGCAGTTCCCGGACCACCGGCACCAGTGCACGGAACGCCTTGCCGCGGTGGCTGATCGCGTTCTTCTCCTCGGGGGTCAGTTCCGCGCAGGTGCGGTTCTCGCCCTCCGGCTGGAGGATCGGGTCGTAGCCGAAGCCGTTCGTGCCCGCGGGCTCGTGGCGCAGGGTGCCGCGGAGCCGGCCCTCGACGACGCGCTCGGTGCCGTCGGGGAGGGCCAGGGCCGCCGCGCAGGCGAAGTGGGCGGCGCGGTGGGGGTCGTCGATGTCGGCGAGCTGGGCGAGCAGCAGGTGGAGGTTCGCCTTGTCGTCGCCGTGCCGGCCTGCCCAGCGCGCGGAGAAGATGCCGGGCGCGCCGCCCAGGACGTCGACGCACAGGCCGGAGTCGTCCGCCACCGCGGGCAGGCCCGTGGCGCGGGCCAGTGCGTGGGCCTTGAGCAGGGCGTTCTCGGCGAACGTCACGCCTGTTTCCCTGACGTCGGGGATGTCGGGGTAGGCGTCCGCGCCGACCAGGTCGTGCGGGAGTCCGGCCTCGGCGAGGATCGCCCTGAGTTCGGTGATCTTTCCGGCGTTGCGCGTGGCGAGGATCAGGCGGGTCATGGGACCAGTATCCGTGGGCGGCCCGTGGCCGCGGCGCCCGCCTGCCGGGCTATGACGACGTGCAGACCTTCGTCAGTTCGCCCGCCGCGTTCGTCACCGGGCCCACGTCGGGGGTCTTGTCGCCGTTCCTGATCGCGTTGCGGACGTTCGTGACCGCCTTGCGCACGCCGTCGACCGCCTTGTTGACGTCCACGTCGGACGTCCTGTCGCCGATCTTGTCGAGGTTCTTCTCGATGGAGTCCAGGGCGTCGTCCGCCTGCGTCGGGTCGTTCGCCGCGTTCTCGACGGCCTGCTGGAGGTCGGTGACGCCGTCGGCTATCGCGTCGGCGGTCTGGACGCAGTCGATGGCCTTGTTCACGGCGTCACAGCCCGCGCTCGCGCCGACGGCGGCGAGGACGGCGATGGCCGCGAAGGCGGCGGTGGCGGTGCGTCGGCGGGGGCGCGCGGCCATGGAGCGGTTCCCTCTCCGTGGGCGGTCACGGTGGGGCGCGCGGCGTCGTCCGTGCGCCCCACCCGGGTCACTCCTGAAAACGCCGTTCCGCGCTACGCGGTTGCCTCCAGCGCCGCCCGCTGGATCGCCGTGAGCTGTTCGCAGCCCACGACGGCGAGGTCGAGCAGGGCGTTCAGCTCCTGGCGGTCGAAGGGTGCCGCCTCCGCCGTGCCCTGGACCTCGACGAAGCGGCCGTCGCCGGTGCAGACGACGTTCATGTCGGTCTCGGCGCGGACGTCCTCCTCGTAGCAGAGGTCGAGGAGCGGCACGCCGGCCACGATGCCCACGGAGACGGCGGAGACGGTGCCGGTCAGCGGCTGCCGGGTGGCCTTGACCAGCTTCCTGCGCTGCGCCCAGGCGACGGCGTCGGCGAGCGCCACGTACGCGCCGGTGATCGCGGCGGTGCGGGTGCCGCCGTCGGCCTGGAGGACGTCGCAGTCGAGGACGACGGTGTTCTCGCCGAGCGACTTGGTGTCGACGACGGCGCGCAGGGAGCGGCCGATGAGGCGGCTGATCTCGTGCGTACGGCCGCCGATCCTGCCCTTGACCGACTCGCGGTCACCGCGGGTGTTGGTGGAGCGGGGCAGCATGGCGTACTCCGCGGTGACCCAGCCCTCTCCGCTGCCCTTGCGCCAGCGCGGCACGCCCTCGGTGAGGGAGGCGGTGCAGAGGACCTTCGTGTCGCCGAAGGAGACGAGGACGGAGCCCTCGGCGTGCTTGCTCCAGCCGCGCTCGATGGTGACCGGGCGGAGCTGTTCGGGGGTGCGGCCGTCGATTCGAGACATGGCGCCGAGCCTATCCGCAATGGCGCGAGGGGCCGCTCCCGTGGTGGGGAGAGGCCCCTGGTGCTCGAAGGGTGTTCGAACGTGTGTGAGCGCGAGGCTCACATCATGTCTTCGATCTCCGCGGCGATCGGGTCGGCGTCGGTGCCGATGACGACCTGGATGGCGGTGCCCATCTTGACGACGCCGTGGGCGCCGGCGGCCTTCAGGGCGGCCTCGTCGACCAGCGAGGCGTCGTGGACCTCGGTGCGGAGGCGGGTGATGCAGCCCTCGATCTCGTCGATGTTGTCGATGCCGCCGAGCCCGGCGACGATCTTCTCAGCCTTGCTGGCCATGTCCTTACTCCCTGAGCCGAACCGCTGTGTCGAAACTGGTCTACACCACCCTGGGAGGGGCCGCAAAGTACCTGGCGGGGCCCCGCGCCCGTCTACGTGGCCTTTATCACGAGTGCGGCATTTGCTCCCCGTCTGTCCAAGGCAACAGAATTCATGGGTTCCTTATCCCGCCTTCACCGTGCTACAACAGGTCTACACCACCCAGTGGTGTAGACCACACGGGGCTGTTCACCCCGTTCGACCTCCCCCTTCCCGCTCCCCCGGCAGCCCCGGCACATGGAGGAAGTATGAGCACCGCCACCGCGACAACGGCGGCCCCCGCGAAGAAGCGGGGTTCCGGCCTGTTCCAGGGCCTGCAGAAGGTCGGCCGCAGCCTGCAGCTCCCGATCGCCGTGCTTCCGGCGGCGGGCATCCTGCTGCGCCTCGGGCAGCCCGACGTGTTCGGTGACGACGGACTCGGCTGGCACAAGGTCGCGTCCGTCTTCGCGACCGCGGGCGGCGCCGTCTTCGACAACCTGCCCCTGCTGTTCTGCGTCGGCGTCGCGATCGGTTTCGCCAAGAAGTCGGACGGCTCGACGGCGCTCGCGGCCCTGGTCGGCTACCTCGTCTACAGCAACGTCCTCAAGGCGTTCCCGCTGACCGAGCAGCACATCGAGAACGGCAAGATAGTCGAGGCGACGTACAACAACCCGGGCGTCCTCGGCGGCATCCTGCTGGGCCTGCTGTCCGCCGTGCTGTGGCAGCGGTTCCACCGCACCAAGCTGGTGGACTGGCTCGGCTTCTTCAACGGCCGCCGACTCGTCCCGATCATCATGGCGTTCGTCGGCACGCTCTTCGGTGTCTTCTTCGGGCTGGTCTGGAAGCCGATCGGTGACGGCATCTCCGACGTCGGCAAGTGGATCACCGGCCTCGGCGCCGTGGGCGCGGGTCTCTTCGGTCTGATCAACCGCGCGCTGATCCCGGTCGGCATGCACCAGTTCGTGAACGCCGTCTCCTGGTTCCAGATCGGCGACTACAAGAACTCCGCGGGCGTCATCGTGCACGGCGACCTGAACCGCTTCTTCGCCGGTGACCCGACCGCCGGACAGTTCATGTCGGGCTTCTTCCCGATCATGATGTTCGGTCTGCCGGCCGCCGCGCTCGCCATCGCGCACACCGCCCGCCCCGAGCGCCGCAAGGCCGTCATGGGTCTGATGGTCTCGGTCGCCCTGACCTCCTTCGTCACCGGTGTCACCGAGCCGATCGAGTTCTCGTTCATGTTCATCGCCCCGGTGCTGTACGGGATCCACGCGGTCCTCACCGCGCTGTCCATGGCGATCACCTGGGCGCTCGGCGTCCACGCGGGCTTCACCTTCTCGGCCGGTGCCATCGACTACCTGCTGAACTGGAACCTCGCCACCAAGCCCTGGCTGATCATCCCGATCGGTCTGGTGTTCGCGGCGATCTACTACTTCGTCTTCCGCTTCGCGATCATCAAGTTCAACCTTCCCACCCCGGGCCGCGAGCCCGAGGAGGAGGTCGAGGACCTGACGAAGGCCTGAGGCTCCGCCGCAGGCGGACGTCGCCCGGCCGGCTGAGCGCCGGGCGCGGGCCCGGCCCCGGAAGGCCCCGGAACCGTCGAGGTTCCGGGGCCTTCCCGCGTCCGCGGACGCGATGCGCGTACGGCGAGGTCAGCGTTCCAGAGCCGTCGCCACCAGGTCGGCCGCCAGGTCCCGGGTGTCGTGGACCGGAAGGCCGTTGTCGGTGTACCAGTCGGCGGTGGCCTCCGGGTGCGGGCCCGTGACCGCCACGCGGCCGGAGCCGAAGCGGGTCACCAGGGCGGCGGGCAGGCCGTTGGTGTAGGTGGCCAGGACCCGGGTGTCCGCGGGCCCCGCGCGTTCGTCGAGGACGAAGTACGGGCCGTCCTGGAAGAACACAGTCCGGGGCCGGCCCCGCCACACCACCCCGACCAGGGTGTCGCTCTCGTCGTGGACCGTGCGCCCCGCGGAGCGGATGTACTGGTCGGTGTCCCCGGGCAGCAGTCCGAACCCGGGGGTGGCCCCGGCCAGATAGCCGCCCAGGCAGAAGCCCAGGTACCGCCCGCCGTCCCGGACGAAGTCGCGGATCGCGTCGCGCTGCCGCCGCAGCTTGCGGTAGGCGCGGGAGAGCGTGCCGCCGCCGGGCTGCGCGTACACGAGGGCCCGGGCCAGCGACTCGGCCGTCAGCGGCAGCGCCTCGCGCGGACCGGTGAAGCGGACGTCCAGGTTCCAGGGGCCGGCGGCGAGCAGGTCCGCCACCGCCTCCGGGCACCCGGGGAGCGTGGCCGGCCCCCGGTAGACGAGCGCGAGCGGGCGCCGCCCCGCCCCCGGCTCCTCGGCGTGTGCCATGCCTTCCTCACCGCCCCGTGTGCCCGGCCCCCTCGGCGGGGAGCCCCCGCCAGCTCGTCCCCGGCGTCAGGTGCTCCCCCTTCATGACCAGGGACAGTGCCCCGAGCCGGACGCCCTCGCCCACCACCGCGTCGTACAGCACGATCGCGCGGGTGCCGACGCAGGCGCCGGAACGGACGGTCACCTTCGACATCTTCATGACCCGGTCTTCGAACAGGTGGGTCTGCAGCGAGACGAATCTGCCGATCGCGGCGTCGTCGCCCACCTCCACCAGGTCGAACTCGGTGAGGAAGGTGGTGCCGATCCAGGTGCGCCGGCCGATGCGGGCGCCGAACAGGCGGAGCACCGGCGGCAGGAAGGGCGTCCCCGCCAGCGTACCCACGCCGGCCGGGACCGCGGCGGCCTCGAACAGGCCGGTGACGAACTCGGTGCGCCGGACGAACAGGCTCCACAGCGGTTCCACGCGCGGCCGGTACCGCCCGACGACGACGAGCTTGATCAGCACGCAGCAGCCGATGACGGTGCCCATCGCGCCCATCGCCGCCGGCGGTGCGACGAGCACCGCCGTCGGCGTGCCGTCCGCGCGGCGGGTGAGGGCGGTCAGGGCCAGCAGGAACAGGCAGGCGCCGGACGCCAGCAGGGAGGCGGGCAGGGTGGCGCGGAGGAACTCGATGCCCAGGCGCCCGAGCACGGCCCTGCGGGACGGCCGGTAGGTGAGCTCCTCGGGGTAGTCGCCGCTGCTCTGCCGCACCGGCAGCCGCAGCGCGGGCGAGCCCAGCCAGGTGGTGCCCTCGGGGACGCCGTCCGGCGGCGGGACGGTGGCCACGCCCACCAGGGACTCCGCTCCCAGTTCCGTGCCGGCCGGTACGAGCGCCGCGTTGCCGACGAACGCACGGCCGCCGACCTCGGTGGGCCCGAACGCCACCCGGTCCGCGGCGAAGGCGGCGGCCCCCACGCTCGCCATGTCCGCGACGAAGCTGCCGTCCTTCAGCGTCAGCAGGTCGGGGTCGATGTACGCGGCGGTGGACACCTCGGCGCCCCGGCCGACGCGGGCGCCGAGCAGCCGCAGCCACGGCGCGGTGTAGAGGGTGGCGTAGAGCGGGTTGGTGAAGGCGAGGCTGTACTCCAGCAGCTTGTCCGCGACCCACTTGCGCACGCCGAGGAAGGAGCGGGCCGGGTGGACGCCGGTGGGCACCCGGGGCAGGACCAGGCGTTTGCCGACGGCGACCAGCGTGCACACCGTGCCCACCAGCAGCGGTCCGGACAGCGCGGAGGCGGCCAGCCCGGCCCCCGGGCCCCAGTGCAGCCAGGCGTACCGAACCAGGGCCATGCCCGGCACGATCACCGCGAACGGGACCGCTTCCAGGCAGAGCAGGGCGAGCAGCGCGGCGGCGAGGTGGCGTGGCCGCCAGCGGTCGGTGCGGCCGGGCCCGGCGAGCATGGTCTCCACGGCCGGGCCGAGGGCGTCGACCGGGCGCGCCGGTGATCCGGCTCGGCGCGCCCCGGCGGGGACCGGGTCGCCCTGGCCGAGGAGGGACTGCTCGCCGAGTGCCGAGCGGTGGCCCATGCGGGCGCCGGGTTCGAGGACCGCGCCCGCGCCGACGTAGGCCCGCTCGCCGACGGTGATCGGGGCGACGGTGACCCAGCCGTCGGCGACCTGCCAGGGGCGCAGGCAGGCGCCGTAGCCGATGGCGGTGTCGCTGCCGATGCGCAGCAGGGCCGGCAGGGCGATCATGCTGGTGGCGATGGTGGCGCGGGCCCCGATGCGGGCGCCGAGGAGCCGCAGGTAGGGGGCCATGAGGGGCGAGCCGCTGAGTACCCGGAGCGGGCTGACGGCCAGGAGCAGGTCCAGTGCCCACAGGCGCAGGTAGGTCGCGCCCCACAGCGGGTGCCGGCCGGGGGTGATGCCCGCGGCGAGGGGGCGGGCGAGGGCGGGGGGCAGGAGCCAGCGCAGGGCGGTGTAGCCGGCCGCCACGGCGATCGCCGGCCCGGCCATGGCCCGGTCGGAGATCTGGCCGTGCCGGGCGGCGAACGTGACGGCCAGGGGCAGGGTGAACAGGAGCAGCAGGGTGTAGATCGCCGTGGCCTGGGCGAGCCCGGCGAGCGCGATCCGGGCGCGGCCGTGGCGGATCGGTGCCGGGCGGGGCGGTTCGGTGGCGGCGGGGGTGGCCGCCGCGGTGCGCAGGCGGGCCGCCAGCGTGCGGACGGTCGGGTGTTCGTAGAGGTCGCGCAGGGTGGGGCCGGGTTCGCCGTCCCGGCCCCGCAGCAGGGAGACGGCCCGGGCGGCGAGCAGGGAGTGGCCGCCGAGGTCGGTGAAGAAGTCGGCTTCGGCGGAGAGGTGGTCCGGTGGGATGCCGAGGGCCTGGGACCAGGCGTCGCGGACGCGGGTCTCCCAGGCGTCGCGGGCGGGCACCACCGGGCCCGTGCCCGCGAGCCGTCTGCCGGTCGGGGCGGGCAGCCGGGTGCGGTCGGCCTTGCCGCTGGGCAGGGCGGGCAGCCGGTCGAGGACGTCCAGGAACGAGGGCACCATGTAGGCGGGCAGGGTGCGGCGCAGGCGCTCGTGGAGGCGGCGGGCGAGGGCGTCGTCGGCGCGGGCGGCGTCCGGTTCGGGCGTGCCGTCGGCGCGGACGACGTAGGCGGCGAGGACCTCGCCGTTCGGGCTCTGCCCGTCCGGTGCGCGGCTCTCGCCGCCGGTGCCGGGCAGGGGGACGAGCGCGGTGACCGCCGCGGCGACGGCGGGGTCCTCCAGCAGTACGTTGTCGATCTCGTCGAGGGCGACCCGGTAGCCGCGGATCTTGACCTCGGCGTCGGCCCGGCCCAGGTACTCGATGTCCCCGTCGTCGGTCATCCGGCCGAGGTCCCCGGTGCGGTAGAGGCGGCCGCCGCGGGGTGCCAGCGGGTGCCGGATGAAACGGTCGGCGGTCAGGTCGGGCCGGCCCACGTAGCCGCGGGCCAGGCCGGGGCCGCCCAGGCAGATCTCACCGGTCGCGCCGCGGGGCACGGGCCGGCGGCGTTCGTCGAGCAGCACCACCGAGTACGTCGGCAGGGGCCGCCCGATGGTGACGGGACGGCCAGGGAGCAGTTCCGTCCAGGTCGCGGTGACGGTGGCCTCGGTGGGGCCGTAGGTGTTGAGGATGCGGCGGCCGGGCCGGCTCCACCGCTCGACGAGCGGTGCCGGGCAGGCCTCGCCGCCCACCAGGACGGCGCGGATCCGCGGCAGGTCCCGCGGGAGGGTGGCCAGCAGCGTCGGCACGCAGTAGAGCACGGTGACGGCGTGCTCGCGGAGGAAGTCGGCGAGTTCGTCGCCGAGCCGTCCGGGGCCGGTGGGTCCGGCGACGAGTGTGGCGCCCGCCGTCCACGTCGGCCAGATCTCCTCGATGGAGAAGTCGAACGAGAGGGTCATGCCCTGGTACACCCGGTCGTCGCGGCGCACGCCGTAGACGGGGGTCACGACGCGGAGGAAGTTGCAGATGCTGGACTGGGCGATCTCCACGCCCTTGGGTCTTCCGCTGGATCCCGAGGTGTAGATGACGTAGGCGACGGGATCGTCCTCGTCCGGCCGGGCGGCGGCCGGGCGGACGGTGGGCTCGGCGGCCAGGTCGCGGGCGCAGGTGTCGGTCTCGATGACGCGGCACGGCCGCGGTGTCCCGGGCGGCCTGAGGGCGGAGGTGGTGAGCAGGGCGGCGGCGCCGGCGTCGCCCAGGACGAAGGCGGCCCGGTCCGGCGGTGCGTCCGGGGCGACCGGCACGAACGCCGCCCCGGCCTTGCAGACGCCGAGCAGGCACGCGTACATCTCCACCGAGCGCGGCACCATGAGCGCCACGCGCGCTCCCGGGCCGATGCCCAGACGTCGCAGGTGGTGGGCGACCTGGTTGGCGCGCGCGTCGAGGCCGGCGTACGTCAGGCGCTGCCCCGCGCAGTGCAGTGCCACGGCCGACGGGCTGTGGTCACAGGCGGATTCGAAGAAGTGGTGCAGCCGGCCGGGGGAATCCGCGGTCCTCGGTCCGGTGTGGCCTCTGGTCCTGACGGCATGTCGGGCGCAGGCGTCGGAGGCCATCGGGGCTCTCCTTCCGGCTCGTGGGGTTCTCGCTCGTCCCCGGTGACTCCTCCAGCCTGTGCGGACGTTGCTGAGAGGACGCTGAGAGGGCTCTGAGAAGGCGCTGAGAAGGCGCCCGGGGGCATGACACGCAAAGACCGCCGCTTCCTGGGAGGCGGCGGTCCTTGCGCGTTGTTCGAAGTCCTCGGCGCGTCGTCGGGGTCATCGGCGCGTCGTGCGAGGTTCTGCCCTGCGAGCTTCTGCCCTGCGAGGTCCTGCCGTTCGAGGTCCCGGGAGGACGCTAGATCTCGTACGTCGCCCGGGGCGCCGCGAGTTCCACCGGGCCCGCGTAGACCGCGCGGGCGTCGGTGAGGTTGACCTGGGGGTCCGTCCACGGCGGGATGTGGGTGAGGACGAGGCGGCGGGCCCCGGCGCGGGTGGCGGTCTCGCCCGCCTCGCGGCCGTTGAGGTGGAGGTTGGGAATGTCCTCCTTGCCGTGGGTGAACGCGGCCTCGCACAGGAACAGGTCGGTGTCGTGCGCGAGTTCGTCCAGGGCCTCGCTCACGCCGGTGTCGCCCGAGTAGGTGAGCGACTTGTCGCCGTGTTCGATCCGGATGCCGTACGCCTCCACCGGGTGGCGCACGCGTTCGGTGTGGACGGTGAAGGGACCGATCTCGAACGTGCCCGGCTTGACCGTGTGGAAGTCGAAGACCTCGCTCATCGAGGAGGCGGACGGCGTGTCGCCGTAGGCGGTGGTCAGGCGCTGCTCGGTGCCCTCCGGGCCGTAGACCGGGATGGGGTCGCAGCGGCCGCCGTCGTGGCGGTAGTAGCGCGCGACGAAGTACGCGAGCATGTCGATGCAGTGGTCGGCGTGCAGATGGCTGAGGAAGATCGCGTCAAGGTCGTAGAGACCGCAGTGGCGCTGCAACTCGCCCAGGGCGCCATTGCCCATGTCGAGCAGCAGCCGGAAGCCGTCGGCCTCGACGAGGTAGCTCGAGCAGGCCGATTCCGCGGACGGAAACGACCCCGAGCAGCCGACGACGGTGAGCTTCATAGAGCTGGAACCTCCGTGGCAGGACGTGCGGAAGGCAGGGACGGTGACGGGGGTCGTGCGGTCCGTCGAGCGTAAGGCGCAAAAGGGCGGGTCGCTCCTCCGCCAGGGGCCGTTGTGGGGGAACTCACCTGTGGTGTCACCGGTTCGGCTGGAACAACGGCGCGCGGGGCGCATCACGCGGCGCACGGAGTTGCGAAGAGCGCGCAGTCATGCGGACGCGCCGGTACCGTCATCCGTATGGACACGTCGTGGTGGCTCGCGCTGGCGGCGGTGGTGCTGCTCGCGCTGGTCGCGACGCTGGTGGACGGATGGGGGCGCGGGCGGCGTCACCGTGCCGCGGCCGCGCGTCCGCCGGGGCGTGCCCGGGTGCATCCGCGGCCGGCCGAGATCTGGTGGGCGAGCGTGCCCTACGGGGACCGGCCCGGCGGCAAGGAGCGGCCGTGCCTCGTGCTGACGGTACGCGGGGACAGTGCGACCGTCGCGCGCATCACCAGCCGGTACCACGACGGGCGGACGGGTGTGATCCCGCTCCCGCCGGGCGCGGTCGGCGACGCCGAGGGGCGGCCCGGTTTCCTGGAGACGGACGAGCTGCGGGACGTGCCGCTGTGGGACTTCCGGCGCCGGGTGGGGGTGGTGGACCCCGCTCTGTGGGACCAGGTGCGGTACCTGGCGGGGTGAGCCGGTCCGGGGCGGCTTTCACGGCGGCTCCCATGGCGGCTTCGGTGGCTGCTTTTCAGGGCCTGGTCACCGTGACCGTGACGGTCCAGCGCTGGATGCCCAGGCAGGACGTCTGGCCGGGGCGCTTGGCGCACAGCGGTCGGGTGGCGCTGAGCTGTGCGGTGCCGGGCGCGACGGCGTCGAAGGCGGCCACCGCGTCGCCCGGCTGGATGACGAGACCGGCGTTGGCGGCCTTGAGCGCGGAGCCGGTGGCGGCGACGGGCGTCCAGGGGCGGTCCTTGGTGCCGTCCAGGGTGAGACGGATCTGTCCGCCGGTGGTCAGGCACACGGTGCGGCCGGTGTCGGCGGCGGTGAGCTGGACCTGGGGGGTGCACCCGGTGGCGGTGGCCGTGGGGGACGGCGCGCCGGAGGAGGGGGCCGAGGGGGAGGCCGACGGGGACGCCGGTCCCGAGGCCGACCCGGAGGCCGACGCCGACGGCGTCACCGAGCCGCTCCCGGGCGCTCCTGCGCCGCTGTGCGTGCCGCAGCCCGCGAGGAGGAGCGCCGCTGCCGCGACGGCGAGGACAGTGGTCCGCTGATCGGTCGTACGGCGCATGGGGGCCGCCTCTCGTTGCTCGTGCCCGGGTGTGCCGATGTGACGTTTCTCCAGCGCATCAGGATCCCCACGCGCCCGCAAACGGGCCCCGGCCCACACGCCCGGCCGGGGCCCTTTCCGCACGGGTGCGTCAGCTCGTCGTCAGGGCGGTGTCGTCGACGACGAAGCTGGTCTGGAGCGAGGAGTCCTCCACTCCGCTGAACTTCAGGGTGACCGACTTGCCCGCGAACGAGGACAGGTCGAAGGTCTTCTGCGCGTACCCGGAGGCGGCGTTGACGTTCGAGTACGTCGCCAGGGTGGTGGAACCGGCGGTCACGGTCAGCTTGTCGTACGCGGTGCTGCCGGACTCGGCGGTGTCGATGTGCAGGTAGAAGGTGAGCGTGGCCTTGCAGCCGGCGGGGATGGTCACCGACTGGGACAGCGTGTCGGTGTGCGAGGAGCCGTACCCGTCGAGCCATGCCTTGTAGGAGCCGCTGTGCGCCGCCTCACCGCTGTCGTTGGTGATGACGCCGCTGGAGGCGGTCCAGACGGTGTTGCCCGACTCGAAGCCCGGGTTGCCGAGGAGCTGCGCCGAGGTGCAGCCGCCGCCGGAGGAGCCGACGGTCCAGGTGAAGGAGGTCGAGCCGGAGGCGCCCGTGGAGTCGGTCGCGGTGACCGTCACCTGGTAGGTGCCCGCGGTGGACGCCGTACCGGAGATCAGGCCGGTGGAGCTGTTGATCGACAGGCCGGCCGGCAGGCCGGAGGCGCTGTAGGTGAGGGCCGCGCCCCCGCTGTCACTGGCCGATATCTGCAGGCTGACCGAGCTGCCGGTGGTCGTGGACTGGCTGCCGGGGTTGGTGACGGTCACCGTGTTGCCGCCGGTGCCGCCACCCGCGGTGAAGGCGGTGGTGCCGTTGGGGGTGCCCCAGCCGGTCGGGCCGTCGTAGCCGGTGCGCGCGGTGCAGAAGTACGAGGTCGAGCAGGAGCCGTTGCTGCCGCTGGTGACGTCGTACAGGTTGCTCGTGTGGGAGTAGGGGTACTTCGCCGGGTAGTCGGTGGAGCCCGGGGTGCCCGCGAGAGCGTAGACGCCGGCGATGATCGGGGCGGAGGCGCTGGTACCGCCGTAGACGGCCCAGCCGGAGCCGCCGTAGGTGTCGTAGACCGCGACGCCGGTGGCCGGGTCGGCGACCGCGGAGACGTCGGCCTCCATGCGCTTGGAGCAGCCGGTGTCGGTCTGCCAGCTCGGCTTGGGGTCGTAGGCGGAGCAGCCGGAGCCGGTGCCCTCGGTGGAGCTGGTGTTCCAGACGGACTCGGTCCAGCCGCGGGAGTTGGACGACGTGCTCAGCGCGGTGCCGCCGACGGCGGTGACGTACTGGGAGGTCGCCGGGTACTCGGCGCCGTAGCCGGAGTCGCCCGCCGAGACGGTGATCGCGACGCCCGGGTGCTTGAAGTACGAGGTGTCCTCGCTGGTCTGGGAGGAGGACTCGGAGCCGCCCCAGCTGTTGGAGACGAACTTGGCGCCCAGCGAGACGGCCTCGTTCTCGGCGATGCCGAGGTCGGTGTCGTTGGCGGAGTTGGCCTCGACCAGGATGATGTTGCAGTTGGGGCAGACGGCGCTGACCATGTCGATGTCGAGCGCCTCCTCACCGGCCCACCCGGAGTCGTTCGTGGGCAGCGAGGTGGTCGAACCGGTCTGGCTGACCTGCTTGAAGCAGCCGTTGGCCTTGGTGCACGCCGACAGGCCGTACGTCGAGCGGTACGTGGCCAGGTCCGACTCGGCGTTCGGGTCGTTGTAGGCGTCGACCACGGCGACGGTCAGGCCGGAGCCGCCGGTCGAGGGCAGGTTGTAGGCGCTGTGCAGGTTGGCCGGGCTGAGGCCGGAGGGCGCGGCGGCCGCGACCGCCGAGGCCAGGCGCTGCCTGATGTCGGTGCGGCGCTGGGCGAAGCAGGACGCCTGGCCGGGCTTCGCGGTGGCGCACAGGTGCTGGGTCGGCACCTTCTGGCCGGCCTTGCCGGTCGGGTGGACGGTCTGCCGCTGGGGGTCGGTGAGGGCCTTGGTGTTCTGGGCCGCGCGGGTGGTGTGCGCGGTGGCGGCGGGCGCGGTCTGCGCACCCGCGGACGGGGCCGCCAGAAGCCCGGCGACGGTGAGGGTGAGGGCCGGGACGGCGGCGATCAGGAGTCTTCGCAGACTCCGGCGCCGCTTGTTCGGGCGTGACTCACGCATGGGGGTGTTGCCTCCATCGGTCGAGGCCGGCACCGCGCGGGCCTGGGTGGGACCCGGACGCGGAACCACAGCCGGAAGTGGGGATTCACGAGCCGAGTGACAGACCGTGACGCGCGTAGCGGCGGTGGGACGCGAGTCATGGGCATGACACTTCCGAACACCCTGAGATGCCGATGAGCGTGACATGACAGGACGGGCAGACCGTAGCTCCGTCCGGCAGCCGAAGGCTCCCCCGGACGAAGATCTTTGCCCCGCCGTAGGCAACGCTTAGCCCCCTCATAGGAGGGGGTTGGGGCGTTGATGGCGGGATGTGCCCCGGGCTCGGGCCCGGAGCCGGCCCCTGGAGGCTCAGGCCCAGAGCTGGCCCTGGAGGGTCTCGATGGCCTCTTCCGTCGTGGCCGCCGTGTAGACGCCGGTCGACAGGTACTTCCAGCCGCCGTCGGCCACGACGAAGACGATGTCGGCGCTCTCGCCCGCCTTGACCGCCTTCTTGCCGACCCCGATCGCGGCATGCAGCGCGGCGCCGGTGGAGACGCCCGCGAAGATGCCCTCCTGCTGGAGGAGTTCACGGGTACGGGTCACCGCGTCCGCCGAGCCGACGGAGAAGCGGCTGGTGAGGACGGAGGCGTCGTACAGCTCCGGCACGAAGCCCTCGTCGAGGTTCCGCAGGCCGTACACGAGGTCGTCGTAGCGTGGTTCGGCGGCGACGATCTGCACGCCCGGCCTGTGCTCGCGCAGATAGCGGCCCACGCCCATCAGGGTGCCGGTGGTGCCCAGTCCGGCCACGAAGTGCGTGATGGAGGGCAGGTCGGCGAGGATCTCGGGACCGGTGGTCGCGTAGTGGGCGCCCGCGTTGTCCGGGTTGCCGTACTGGTAGAGCATCACCCAGTCCGGGTGCTCGGCCGCCAGTTCCTTCGCGACGCGCACGGCGGTGTTGGAGCCGCCCGCGGCCGGGCTGGAGATGATCTCGGCGCCCCACATTCCGAGCAGCTCCCGGCGCTCCTGCGAGGTGTTCTCGGGCATCACGCACACCATGCGGTAGCCCTTGAGCTTGGCCGCCATGGCCAGGGAGATGCCGGTGTTGCCCGAGGTCGGCTCGAGGATCGTGCAGCCGGGGGTGAGCCGGCCGTCCTTCTCCGCCTGCTCGATCATGTGCAGCGCGGGGCGGTCCTTGATCGAGCCGGTCGGGTTGCGGTCCTCCAGCTTGGCCCAGATCCGGACGTCGGGGGACGGCGACAGCCGCGGCAGGCACACCAGGGGGGTGTTGCCCACCGCGGCCAGCGGGGAGTCGTAGCGCATCGTGATCAGGCCATACCACCGGCGACGGCCGGCAGGATCGTCACGTTGTCGCCGTCGGCGACCTTGGTGTTGATGCCGTCGAGGAAGCGCACGTCCTCGTCGTTCAGGTAGACGTTCACGAAGCGGCGCAGCTCGCCGCCGTCCACGATGCGGGCCTGGATGCCCGCGTGGCGGGTCTCGAGGTCGGCGAACAGGTCGGCGAGGGTCTCCCCGGTGCCTTCCACCGCCTTCTGACCGTCGGTGTACTGGCGGAGGATGGTCGGGATGCGGACCTCGATGGCCATGGTTGCGGGCTCCTGTCGGGAGGATGGCGGGTCGGAGAGCGCGCGGCGGCGCGGGAGCGTGCGTGGCGGCACGCGGGTCGGGCGCCGCGGCTCACGGCCGTACGGCGGCAGGGACAGCGTCAACAGATGGCGCTGGCGAGCCTGCACAGGTCGACGTGCAGCCGCGCCACGAGCAGCATGCCCGGCGTCTTGTCGCTCACGTCGTTCAGAACCATGCGCTCATCGTAACGATTCCCGGCCCCGCCCCCGGAGTGTGATCTCGCTGTTCGGACAGATTTCATCCGAGGCGCGAGACGGGAGAGCGGCCGCCGGGACCGTTACGGGCTGACCGCCGGATCAGTACGACTCCACGATCTTGACTTCTTCCTCCGTGACCTCGCCCTCCACGATCCGGAACGAGCGGAACTGGAACGGGCCCGCGCCGTCGGTGTCGGCGGTGGAGACCAGGACGTAGTGGGCGCCGGGCTCGTTGGCGTAGGAGATGTCCGTGCGGGACGGGTAGGCCTCGGTCGCGGTGTGGGAGTGGTAGATCACCACCGGGTCCTCGTCGCGGTCGTCCAGGTCGCGGTACAGCTTGAGCAGGTCGCCGGAGTCGAACTCGTAGAACGTCGGCGAGCGGGCCGCGTTCAGCATCGGGACGAAGCGCTCGGGGCGGTCCGAGCCGGCCGGGCCGGCGACGACGCCGCACGCCTCGTCGGGGTGGTCCTGGCGCGCGTGCGCGACGATCTGGTCGACGAGGGCCTGGGTGATGGTCAGCATGACGGCCAGCATAAGCAGAAGGACCGGCCCGTACCGAGGGGTGGTACGGACCGGCCCACATGGTGAGCCACGCGTGAGCCGGAGGGCTCACGGGAGACTCAGCCGACCTTCTCCAGCTCCTCCTCGCGGCGCTGGGTGACCTGCGGGTTGCGGACCTTCAGCACCGCCCAGCCGATGGCCAGGGCGGCCGCCCACACGGCCATCACGTACAGGCAGACGCGGGAGTCGGCGTCGTAGGCGATCAGGCACGTGACGAAGAGCAGGAAGGCGATGGCGATCCAGCTGCACACCGCGCCGCCCGGCGCCGGGAAGGAGGAGGCGGGCAGCCGGCCCGCGTCCACCGCCCGGCGGTAGAGCACGTGGCTGACCAGGATCATCAGCCAGGTCCAGATGCCGGCCGCGGTGGCCACCGAGGTGACGTAGCCGAACGCCTTCTCCGGGACGACGTAGTTGAGGACCACGCCGATGCCCATGAAGGCGACCGAGACCGTGATGCCCAGGGCCGGGGTCTTGGACGCCGACAGCCTGCTGAACGCCTTCGGGGCCTCGCCGTTGTCCGCGAGGGTGCGCAGCATGCGGCCGGTGGAGTACATGCCGGAGTTGCACGACGACAGGGCCGCGGTGAGCACCACGAAGTTGACGATGCCGGCGCCGGCCGGGATGCCGATTTCGGCGAACGCCTTCACGAAGGGGCTGACGCCCGCCGCGAACTCGGTCCACTTCACCACGCACAGGATCACGGTGAGGGCGCCGACGTAGAACAGGGCGATGCGCCAGGGCAGGGTGTTGATCGCCTTGGGGAGGGTCTTCTCCGGGTCCTCGGACTCGCCGGCGGTGACGCCGACCAGCTCGACGGCGAGGTAGGCGAACATGACGCCCTGCAGGGTCATCAGGGACGAGCCGATGCCCTTGGGGAAGAAGCCGTCGAACTGCCACAGGTTGGAGACCGCGGCGGTGTCACCGGCCGCGCTGAAGCCGAAGGTCAGCACGCCGAGACCGATGACGATCATGCCGACCAGTGCGGTGACCTTGACCATCGAGAACCAGAACTCGATCTCGCCGAACAGCTTCACCGAGATCAGGTTGGCCACGAACAGGACCACCAGGAAGACCAGCGCCGTCACCCACTGCGGGATCGACGGGAACCAGTAGTGGACGTAGATCGCGGCGGCCGTCAGCTCGGCCATGCCGGTCACGACCCACATCAGCCAGTACGTCCAGCCGGTGAAGTAGCCGAAGAACGGGCCGAGGAACTCACGGGAGTACTCCGCGAAGGAACCCGAGACCGGGCGGTACAGAAGCAGTTCGCCGAGCGCCCGCATGATGAAGAAGATGATCACGCCGGCCAGGGCGTACATGAGGATCAGGCTGGGCCCGGCCTTGGCGATGTTCGCCCCCGCGCCCAGGAACAGGCCGACGCCGATGGCGCCGCCGATCGCGATCATCTGGACCTGACGGCTGCCGAGCCCGCGCTCGTACCCCTCCTCAGGGGTGTTCTCGTTCTCGACCTGCGCTGAGGTCATGTGTGGTGCGCCTTTCTCCATGCCGAACCGGGCCTCTCGTCGGCCTCGGATCGTCTCGATCCCCCCGGATTGATGGAGTGAGCGGCCCGGGCTTCCCGAGTCCGCTCATGCCTGGCCGACGGTCGTCGGCTCGGTGGCGCACCCGGCGCAACAGGGGTGGTGTTCGCCGGGCGGTCGTGAAGATTTATCACGCCGGCACCACTGATCACCGGGCGTCATGTGGCGCACCGCACACAGAGAAGCGGACAAAACACACCCGAAGGGCTCATAGCAGGCCGCAACGGTGACGGGATCGTTATCCGGATTTGAGCGTCCGCTGAGCGAACACGAAACCCGCACAGATCAGGACACAAGGTCCGCGCATGTCACGGCATGAGGGTGGTGACGAGGGTCTCCTGGAGGCCGCCGAGCCACAGGTACGCCATCACCATCGGCTTGCGCGGGTCCTCGTCCGGCAGCCGGTACAGCTCGTCGGTGTCGTCCTCGTCGGTGACCTCGAGCCGGGATCCGATCGCAAGGCGCAGGTCGTTCAGGGCGCCGAGCCACCGCTCGCACTCCTCGCGCGACAGCTTGAGCACCCCGCCCTCCCGGCTCGCCGAGGTCAGCGAGTCCAGGGTGCGGATCACCGCCAGGGCGTTCTCGCGTTTTCCGGCACGCAGGTCGTTCTCGGTGAAGCGGCGGAACTCGGCGGAGTACGCGCGCAGCTCCTCGGCCCGGCCGGGCGAGACGGGCTCGGCGCCCGGTTCGCCGTAGGCGTCCGGGAAGAGCCGGCGCAGCACCGGGTCGGCGGGCGGCTCGCTCGGGCCCTCGGCGAACAGCTCGGCGAGCGGGTCCTCGGGGGCGTTCTCGGCGGGACCCGGCCCGATGAGTTCCAGTAGCTGCACGGCCAGCGACCGGATGATGGAGATCTCGACGTCGTCGAGGGCGACGGCCGCACCGCCGCCGGGGAGCGGTTCGAAGTGTCCTGACATGAAAGGGGATCGCTACTTCCGGTCCTGCTGGAGGGTGGCCCACAAGCCGTAGCCGTGCATCGCCTGCACGTCGCGTTCCATCTCCTCGCGGGTACCGCTGGAGACGACCGCCCGGCCCTTGTGGTGGACGTCGAGCATGAGCTTGGTGGCCTTGTCCTTGGAATAGCCGAAGTACGTCTGGAAGACGTACGTCACGTAGCTCATGAGGTTGACCGGGTCGTTGTGGACGATCGTGACCCAGGGGACGTCGGGCTCGGGTACGGCGAACTCTTCCTCCGCCGGCTGTGTTCGTTCGATCTCTACGGGAGCGGGTGACGTCACAAGCCCCATGCTGCCACCCGAGGGGGGTGGTCGCACAAACGGACACCCCCGCCCGGCCCGCAAATCGTCAAACTGACGAGATGAGGAGTACGATCGGCCGTCGCAGGCACTGGAAACACCGACGGGTGGATCCGAAGAGTCAGGTGTGAGGAGAGGTTTGGTGGGCGTAGCGGACCTTGGGCTGCCGGTGGACGTTCCGTCCACGGCGCTCTTCACCGACCACTACGAGCTGACGATGGTGCAGGCCGCCCTGAAGGCGGGCACGGCCGAGCGGCGCTCCGTCTTCGAGGTCTTCAGCCGACGGCTGCCCGGGGGCCGCCGCTACGGCGTGGTGGCCGGCACCGGGCGCGTCCTGGACGCGGTCGAGAACTTCCGCTTCGACGCGGGCGTCCTCGGCTTCCTGCGCGAGCGCCGGGTCGTCGACGAGGAGACGCTGGACTGGCTCGCCGGCTACCGCTTCAGCGGCGACATCTGGGGCTATCCCGAGGGGGAGGTCTACTTCCCCGGCTCGCCGATCATGCGGGTCGAGGGCTCCTTCGCCGAGTGCGTGCTCCTCGAGACCGTGATCCTGTCGATCCTCAACCACGACTCGGCCGTCGCGGCCGCCGCCTCCCGCATGGCCTCCGCCGCCGGGGACCGGCCGCTGATCGAGATGGGCGCCCGGCGCACCCACGAACTGGCCGCCGTGGCCGCCTCGCGCGCCGCGTACGTCGGCGGCTTCGCCACCACCTCCGACCTGGCGGCCGGCTTCCGGTACGGCATTCCGACGGTCGGGACGGCCGCGCACGCCTTCACGCTGCTGCACGACAGCGAGCGGGACGCCTTCCGGGCCCAGGTGGAGTCCCTTGGCCGGGGCACCACACTGCTCGTGGACACCTACGACGTCACGGAGGCCGTCCGCGTGGCCGTCGAGGTCGCCGGGCCGGAGCTGGGTGCCGTGCGCATCGACTCCGGGGACCTGCTGCTGGTCGCACACCGGGTGCGGCAGCAGCTCGACGCGCTGGGCGCCTCCCACACGAAGATCATCGTGACCTCGGACCTGGACGAGTACGCCATCGCCTCACTGGCGGCCGCGCCTGTGGACGCGTACGGCGTGGGCACCCAGCTCGTGACGGGCTCCGGGCACCCGACCTGCTCGATGGTCTACAAGCTGGTCGCCCGCGCCGAGTCGGCGGACACCAGGGCGCCACTGGTGCCGGTGGCGAAGAAGTCGACCGGCGGCAAGACGTCCGTCGGCGGTCGCAAGTGGGCGGCGCGGCGGCTGGACGAGCACGGGGTCGCCGAGGCGGAGGTGATCGGCACCGGGCCGGTGCCGGACGAGCTGGCCGACCGGCAGCTTCTCGTGCAGCTCGTCAAGGGCGGCGAGGTGGTCGCCCGGGAGCCGCTGGACGTCGTCCGCGACCGGCACGCGGCCGCGCGCGCCAACCTGCCGATGTCCGCGACGCAGCTCTCCCGCGGGGAGCCGGTGATCCCGACCGAGTACGTCTGACGCGTCCTCGTTGACGCGCCCGGGAGGACCATGGAGGTGAGGCGGGGCCGGTTTCGGCTGGTCCCGCAGGGCGCATGAACGGACGGTGGGCGGGAATGCAACGGCCACGCACCCCGCGCACCCGGCCGACCGCCCGATGCCCCCTCCCGCCCGGTCCCCGAAGTCTCTAGGCTCGGTAGGTCATGTAGTTCCACGGACGGCCGGGCCCGCACCCTCCCCACCCGAACCGCTGCCAAGCCGAAGGACACCGACCATGCGCCGCGCCTTGATCGTCGTAGACGTGCAGAACGACTTCTGTGAGGGTGGCAGCCTCGGGGTGGCCGGGGGCGCCGATGTGGCCGCCGCGATCACCGAGCTGATCGGGCAGGCGCCCGCCGGGTACCGGCATGTGGTGGCCACCCGGGACCACCACATCGCCCCCGGGGGCCACTTCGCCGACAACCCCGACTACGTCCACTCCTGGCCCGCGCACTGCGTGGCGGGCACGGAGGGCGTGGGCTTCCACCCGAACTTCGCCCCGGCGGTCGCCTCCGGCGCGGTCGACGCCGTGTTCGACAAGGGGGCGTACTCGGCGGCGTACAGCGGCTTCGAGGGCGTCGACGAGAACGGGGTCGCGCTCGGGGACTGGCTGCGGGAGCGCGAGGTCGACGAGGTGGACGTGGTGGGGATCGCCACGGACCACTGCGTACGCGCCACCGCGCTGGACGCGGTGCGCCAGGGCTTCCGCACGCAGGTGCTGCTGGACCTGACCGCCGGGGTCGCCGAGGAGACCACGGAGCGCGCCCTGGAGGAGCTCCGGGAGGCGGGCGTGGAGCTGTCCGGCAAGCCGGTGGTGTCCTAGCCCCGGTACGGGCCGGGGCTGTCTTGGGCCCCGGTGCGGGCCGGGGGTGTCCTGGGCGCCGGTACGGGCCGGGGGTCTCCTGGGCCCCGGTGGGCGTCAGCGGCTCATGGCTGGGCCGTCCGTCTGAGCAGGGACCTGATCGGGTGCCACAGCTCGACCGACAGGTCCTGGGCCGCGTTGTCCGGGGCCGTGCGCCATATCAGGCCGTCGGGGTGGTGGAGGACCGCCGTGACCTCGTCCGGGGACGGCGGAGCCGCGTTGCCGCGCAGGTAGACCGCGCGCAGGCCCAGGTTGCGCAGCCGCGTCAGGGCGCGGGCCCGGTTGTGGGCGTGGACCAGGACGCGGACCGAACCGGCGCCCGAACCGGGGCTGGGCAGGTTCAGTGCCACCACCACACTGCCGTTCGGCAGCTTGCAGAAACCTCCTGCGGCCATGTGCGTCATACCCCCGTGAGACCTGGTGTCAATAAGAGAGCCACAGCACGCACCTAAACACGATCGGCGGCCGCCCGCCAAGGGGCTGCCGCCGATCCGCGTCTGACCTGCGAAAACGCTGACTACTTCACCGCGGGTCCGACCTGGAGCAAGATCGTGGAGCCGTCCTGGGCCTCCTTGACGATCTTGATCTTGGTGTTGGTGTCAGTGATCTTGACACCGCCGGTCGGGTTCGACGGGTCGTAGTAGGTGCTGGTGTGGTCGTCGAAGACCGGGACGCCCTTCGACGACTTGATCTTCGTCGCGACGTCCGCGTTGTGCAGCGTGATGCCGTCGGTGCGGTACAGGCTGAACGGAGAGTCGTAGGCCTGGATGCGGTTGCGCATCAGCGTGCCGTCGGACCACTTCAGCGCCGTCGGGTGCGAGTCGACCGGCAGGATCAGGCCGGTGCCGGGGTGGACGCTGGTGTTGTTGTCGGCCTGGGAGGTGTCCCACTTCCAGATCAGCAGGCCGTTCTGGTACGGGTAGTGCTCCACCCAGCCCGGACGGGTCGTCGTGAAACCGAAGTTGTACGGGCCGACCTTCAGGGTCCTGTCGTACGACACGTACTGGCGGTTCTCGGCGATGTAGTACTGCGCGTAGGTCTTGGTGAAGGACGCGCCGATACGGGAGAAGCCGTTCGCGGTCCAAGCGGCGTCCGCGCTCTCGGCGTTGTCGGAGAACACCGGCGTGCCGTCCGCGGTCAGAGTGATCTCGTCGGCCGCGAAGCCCTTCTGGGCCACGCCGCCGTCGGTCTGGTAGCGGAAGCGGAGCTGGATCTTCTTGCCCGCGTAGGCGTCCAGCGAGTACGACAGCTTCTTGTAGCCGTCGACCGTGCCGGTCAGGGCGGGCTTGTCGCTGGCGTCGCGCGGGATGGGCCGGCCGTCCACGGTGCCGTCGACGGCGGTCCAGTTGGCGCCGCCGTCGGTCGAGACCTCCGCGTACAGGTAGTCGTAGCCCGCCTCGATGTCGTAGTAGCCGTCCAGGCTCAGCGCGGCGGAGGACTTGCCGGTGAGGTCCACGGAACGGGTCAGCGTGTTCTTGAGGTTGTCACCGCTGCCGCTCCACCACTGCGTCGAGCCCTGCGCCGGGGTCACGACGGTGGTGGTGACCGGCTTGTCCGGCAGGGAGACCACGAGGGCCTGCTTGTCCCAGGTGTTGTACTCGGCGACGCCCAGCTTGTGCGTGGACTGCTTGCCGGCCTTGGCGGTGTCGTAGTTGAGCCAGCCGAGCTGGAGCTTGTCCCAGGCGTTCATGTCGCCGGGCAGGTCGCCGATGGCCTCCTTGCCCGTGCCGAGCCAGGAGCCCGAGGACATCAGCGTCCAGAAGCCGGTCGAGTTGTCGCCGCCGGTGGTGTCGTACTCGTCGGGCAGGCCCAGGTCGTGGCCGTACTCGTGCGCGTAGACGCCGAGGCCGCCGTTCTCCGGCTGCATGGTGTAGTCGCCGACCCAGATGCCGGTGTCGCCGACCTGGGTGCCGCCGAGCTTGTTGTGGTCGGGGCCGGCGGCGCCGGCATCCGTGCCGAAGGCGTACCAGCGGTGCGCCCAGATCGCGTCGGTGCCCTGGGCGCCCCCGCCCGCGGACTCGTCCTCGCCGGCGTGCACGATCTGGAAGTGGTCGACGTAGCCGTCGGGCTCGTTGAAGTCGCCGTCGCCGTCGTAGTCGTAGCGGTCCCACTGGTCGTACTGGGCGAGGTCCGCCTTGATGTCGGCGTCGGACTTGCCGGCCGCCTTCTGGTCGGCGACCCAGGCGTTCAGTCCGTCGCGCACCAGGTTCCAGACGCTGGAGCAGGTGGTGGAACCGCAGGCGTTGTTGCCGTAACGGGCCTCGTTGTAGGGGACCTTGACCCAGTCGGTGACCTCGCCGTCGACCGAATAGCGGCCCGAGGACTGCTTCTCGTAGTACTTCTTCAGCGACTCGGTCTTCTTGCCGGTGCCGAAGTAGAGGTCCTGGAAGTGCTTCTGGTCGTAGTCCTTCTGCCAGGCCGTCGAGTTGTCCTGCGTGCGGTCCGGCGCGGCTATCTGGTTGTGCAGGGGGCCCGCGGTCCCGCCGTACTTCGGGTCGGTCTTGTCGCCGAACTCGACCAGGATGGTGAAGATCTTGTCCGTCTTCTCGCGGCCGAGCTCGACGTACTTGCCCTCGCCCTTCCCGCTCTTGAGCTGGACGACCTTCGAGCCGCCCCGGTCCTTGACCTGGGCATCGCCGGATATGACCTGGTCCAGGGCCTCTTGGCGCTGGGCCTTCTGGGTCTTGCTCAGCGGGCCGTCGAGGTCGTGGGCCTTCTGCCGCACCGGCGCCGGGTCGTGCCGGTTCACGGCCGCCGGCCCGGCACCCGTGCTCGCCTCCGCGACCGCGAAGGTGGAGAACGTCGCGGAGGCCGCCGCCAGCGCGACGCCGATCGCGGCGACTCTGAACGTCCAGGGTCTGCTCGTCACTTGAGTTCCTCCCCCGCGCCCGGGCGCGCGGAAGGGGGTCCTGGTCATGGAGGGGCCCGCGCGCACCTGATCAACGCGTGTAGTCAAGTGACGACATTTGACCGGAGGTTTACGAGAAAAGACAGATCTTGACTTGGACAGGTCAAATACATTAACGGACCCGGACGTCCGCTATACGAACGGACACGAACGGCATAATCCCCCGTCAACCGGCGCGCGCACGTGTCCAGTTGCTGGAACGCATGACTCCGTGCGCCCCTTGTGCTTCGGCACCGTGGGTTAGGTCACGCTTACCAGCCGTTCCCCTCGGGCATGGTGGCGAATAGAGTCGAGGGGCGGAGCGCCGGAATGGCGGCGGTTTGCCCTGCCGACACCGTTGTCATTGCCGCGATTCCGTGGTTGCACGTACAAGTTCACCGATCCTGTCCAGAGTTGTCCGCATCCTCCCCCATCACGAGAGGCACGGGGGGAGTCCCCCACCCCGAGGAATGGCCATGCCTCGTCCGAACGCCGCACAGCTCGCCTACGGTTCCTGCACCGTGATCTTCTCCACCCTCGCCATGCTGCTGCTGTCACAGACGAGTTCGGGTCTGGGGATCGCCGTGATCGCCCTGGCGGCCCTCGCACTGGGGCTGCTGGTCGCCGTGACGGTACCGCTGCCGAAGTCCGGACCGGCCGTCGCGGGGCGTGCCACCGCGCGGCAGCAGGCACCGGCCGGGCGCCCGACGGCGTCGGTCGGATCCTCCGCGGCGGCCGAGCCCGTCCACGAGCCGGCGAATCCCTGAACCGGGCGCTCGAACACACGACTTCACACGGAACGCAGGAGTCGCCGGGCCCGTGCTGCACGGGCCCGTCGGCTCCTGCGTGCGCCACCGCCCTCCCGGTCAGCCCACCGTGCTGACCTCCACCGTCCTGGCCGCCTTGTCGTGCAGCCCCTGCTTGTAGGGCCGGTCGAAGAAGCTCCAGCCGCCGCAGATCGCGGTCCACACGCAGGCACAGCAGAACGCGAACGGCAGCCACAGCACGGCGGCGCGGATCAGGGAGGCCTGCAGGGAGGGGTTCGAGCCGTCGTCGAGGTTGGCCACGCGCATGTTCAGCAGCCTCTTGCCGAACGTCTGCCCGGTCCTGCTGATCAGGATCGTGTCGTAGGCCATGTAGAGCACGGCGGCGATCACGGACTGGCCGAGGGACTTGCCGGTGTCGACCTTGGTGGCCTCGACGTTGTACTCGACCGTGTGGAACGCCCAGGACAGCAGCCAGACGAAGACGCCGACGAGGATCATGTCGATGATCCTCGCCAGGACGCGTTTGCCGCTGTCGGCGAGCGGGGGCATACCGGCGAGGGGGTCGGTGCCGTCGTAGGGGCCGGCCGGGCCCCCGCCGCCGTGGGGGCCGCCTGCACCGTAGGGGCCGCCGTCGTACGGACCGCCGCCGTGAGCGCCTTCGCCGTCGTGGGGGCCGCCGGGGTGGGGCGGGGGCGTGCCGTACGGAGGGCTGCCGCCGGGGGGTTGGCCGCCGGGTGGTTCACCGCCCGAAGGGGGCTGTCCGTGGGGCGGCCGGCCGCCGGGCGGGGGCTCGCCGCCGGGCGGCTCACCGCCGGACGCCGACTCGCCGCGCAGCGGCCGGCCGCCGGACCGCGCGCCGGAGTCACCGGGCCCGGGTGAGCCACCGGGCCCGGGCGATCCGTCGGACCAGTGCGATCCGTGGGACCAGGGCCTGCGCGCATGCGTCGGCCGGCCGCCGGACCGTGCACCCGCAGGCGTGGGTCCGCCGTGGGGCACGGCACCGCGGCCGGGCGGTGGCCGGTCGGCGGCCGGGGCGCCCCCTCGGCCGGGGGGTGGCGGTTCGGTGCTCATGGCCCGAGTCGACCGCGAACCCTCCGGCTCCGCATCCCTACAGGTCCGTACGGGTCAGGCCGCCACGAACGTATGGGCGGCCTTGTCGTGCCAGCACTGGCGCCACGGTCGGTCGAACACGCACCACAGCACGCCCACCACACCCACGACGAGCACGCCGGGGATGCTGTAGACCAGCCAGCGGCGCAGGGACGGGCCGAAGGTCGGAGGGTCGTGGGCCTCGATGTCCCGCACCTCCAGACCGCACACCTTCTTGCCCAGCGTGCGCCCCCACTTGGCGGTCGGCAGCACCTCGTAGAGGACCCCGAAGCCCAGGAGCACGGCCAGCACGATCGCGAGGTAGACCGACGTCGTGCCGTCGAGCAGCCACACCGTGACGGTCTGCCCGGACAGCTTGGCCGCCTCGATCTTCGCGTTGACGTGGTCGATCGCCTTCGCGCTCAGCGGGACCGCGGCCGCGCCCGTGACCGCCGCCAGGACCAGGGTGTCCAGCAGCCGCGCGGCCAGCCGCTTGCCGAGGCCCGCGGGGCGGGCCGCCGCCTGCGCCCGGGCGGCCGCCTGGAACGGGTCCTCCACCGGCGGCTTCCAGGGTGCGACGGGCCCGCCCTCGGCCCCCGGGCTCGCCAACTGGTGCACCTGCTGCGCCCAGGAGGGCTGGCCGCCGCCGGGGCCACTGGTCAGGGGCGTGGCGACGGGCGCGGCGGGCTGCTGCGGGGGCAGCCCCGCCGCGGGTGCCGAGGGCGCGGGGGCCGAAGGCTGCTGCTGGGGCGGGACGGGGGCGGGGGCGGGGGCCGACGGCTGCTGCTGCGGGACGGGGGCGGGGGCCTCCGGGTCCAGGCCCAGGGCCTGACGGGCCGCGGCCTGCGTGCTCGTCGGGCGCGCGGCGCCGGGCCGTCCCGAGCCGGAACCGGCGTCCGCACCGGCCGCCGCGGCTCCTCCGCCCTGCTCCCCCGTGCGCGGGGCGGCCGCACGGATCGTCATGGTGCCCTCGGCGGGGGCGGGTTCGTCGGTGGCCCCCGTCTCGGCGGCCGGCCGCCGCGGGTCCGCGCCCCACGACACCCGGCGGTCCTGGTCGCCGCCGAAGCCGGACTGCTGGGAGCGGTCGGCACCCCAGGCCGGGGCGGGCTGCGGACCGCCGTCGGCTGGGGCGCCCCGATCGGGTTCGCCGACCGGGTCCTCGTCGAAGAAGTGGGGCCCGGTCTCCTCCACCGAGGGCTGCGCGGGGCGCGCGCCGGCCGGCGGGGGGAGCGGCTCGCCGTCGGTGGGCGCCGGCCGGCTGGTGCCGGGCACCCAGGCGGCGCCGTTCCAGTACCGGACATATCCAGGAATGGACGGGTCCGGGTAGTAGCCTTCGCGGGGCCTGTCGTCACCGGGTGCCGGGGTTGGGGCGCTCATGTCCGTCGTCCCGTATCTGCTCGGGGGGTCGTGTGGGGATCCACATCTATCAGACCCGCGCCCGAGCCCGGGCGGCTCCGGCCACAAGGCCCACTTTCCGGTCATGGTCGAGCCGCACTCCCGCACGGTTCCGGCTGTGTTTTCCCGGGGATGACCCCCGGACCCCCGCCGGTCGAAAAAATCCCGGGAAACCCGCGTAATGGTCCCGCGCCGCCGTGCTCTCACTCGTACGGGCCGCTCCCAGGCCCCCCGTACCGGAGAGGAACCTCACGTCATGCACACCGTGGTGGAACGCGAACTGCAGCTCGGACTCGTGCTGTCCCGCGAGCGCAGCGTCCCCGTGCCGGCCAGGCTCGCCTACCGCACCGACGACCCGTACGCCGTCCACATCACCTTCCACATAGACTCCGACCAGCCGGTGAGCTGGACCTTCGCCCGCGAGCTGCTGGTGGAGGGCGTGTTCAGGGCCTGCGGGCAGGGGGACGTGCGGGTGTGGCCGGCGAAGTCGGGCGGCCGCAGTGTGGTGCTGATGGCGCTGAGTTCCCCGGGCGGGGACGCCCTGCTGGAGGCGCCCGCCGCCCCGGTGTCGGCCTGGCTGGAGCGCACCCTGCGGCTGGTTCCGCCGGGTTCCGAGTCCGGGCGGCTCGGCCTCGAGGACGGCCTCACCGCCCTGCTCGCCCCGGCCCCTGCCGATGACGAGTGAGCCCCCGGCGGCCGAACCGGTCAGAAGAGCTTGCCGGGGTTGAGGATGCCCAGCGGGTCGAAGACGTGTTTGATGGCCCGCTGCATCTCCACGCCGACCGGCCCGATCTCGCGCGCCAGCCACTCCTTCTTCAGGACGCCCACGCCGTGCTCGCCGGTGATCGTGCCGCCGAGCCGCAGACCGAGGGCCATGATCTCGTCGAAGGACTCGCGGGCGCGCCGGGACTGGTCGGGGTCCTGTGCGTCGAAGCAGACGACGGGATGGGTGTTGCCGTCGCCGGCGTGTGCGCAGAGCCCGATGGTGAGCTGGTACTTCTCGGCGATGCGCTCGGTGCCCTCGATCATCTCGCCGAGCCGGGAGCGCGGTACGCACACGTCGTCGATCATCGTCGTGCCGGTGACCGCCTCCAGCGCCGGGAGCGACAACCGGCGCGCCTGCAGCAGCAGTTCCGACTCGGCCGCGTCGTCGGCCGGTACGACCTGGGTGGCGCCCGCCGCCTCGCACAGCGCGCCGACGGCGGCGAGGTCGGCGGCCGGCTCCGGGGTGTCGAAGGCGGCGAGGAGCAGGGCTTCGGTGCTCTCCGGGAGGCCCATGTGGGCCAGGGCGTTGACGGCCTTCACCGTCGTACGGTCCATGAGTTCCAGCAGCGAGGGCACGTGCCCCCCGGCCATGATCCGGCACACGGCGTCGCAGGCGGCGGCCGCGGAGGCGAACTCGGCCGCCAGGACGAGCTGCCGGGGCGGCTGCGGCCGCAGCGCGAGGATCGCCCGTACGACGATGCCGAGGGAGCCCTCGGAGCCGACGAAGAGCCGGGTGAGGTCGTATCCGGCGACGCCCTTGGCGGTACGGCGGCCGGTGGACATCAGGCGTCCGTCGGCGAGGACCACGTCGAGGCCGAGGACGTACTCCGCCGTCACCCCGTACTTCACGCAGCACAGGCCGCCGGAGGCGGTGCCGATGTTGCCGCCGATGGTGCACATCTCCCAGCTCGAGGGGTCCGGCGGGTAGTACAGGCCGTGTTCGTTCACCGCACGGGAGAGCGCGGCGTTGACGACGCCGGGCTCGACGACGGCGATGCGGTCGACCGGGTCGATCTCCAGGATGCGGTCCATCCTGGTCAGCGAGAGCACGATGCAGCCGTCGGAGGCGTTGGCCGCGCCGGACAGGCCGGTGCGGGCGCCCTGCGGGACGACCGGGACGCGCAGTTCGGTGGCGGTCCGCATGACGTGCTGGACCTGTTCGACGGTGCGGGGCAGCACGACCACGGCCGGGGTGCCGGCCGCGCAGAAGCTCGCCATGTCGTTCGCGTACGAGGCCGTGACGTCGGGGTCGGTCAGGACGGCCTCGGCCGGCAGGCCGGCCAGGAGGCGGTCGAGGAGGTTGCCGGTGACTTCGTCGCGCGGGGCTTCGATACGGCTCATGATCACAGCGTTGCACCGGGGGACGCCGGTGGGAAGCCCGGAGCTCCCCCCGGAGGAGCGGTGAGGGTGGGTGCTCCTCCGGGGGCGGGGCCCTACAGGTTGCCGCGCTTGGCCTGCTCGCGCTCGATCGCCTCGAACAGGGCCTTGAAGTTGCCCTTGCCGAAGCCCATGGAGCCGTGGCGCTCGATGATCTCGAAGAAGACCGTCGGGCGGTCCTGGACCGGCTTGGTGAAGATCTGCAGCAGATAGCCGTCCTCGTCGCGGTCGGCGAGGATCTTCAGCTCGCGCAGGGTCTCGATGGGCACGCGGGTGTCGCCGACCCACTCGCCGAGGGTGTCGTAGTACGAGTCCGGGGTGCTGAGAAACTCCACGCCGGCCGCCCGCATGGTGCGGACCGTGCGCACGATGTCGTTGGTGTTGAGCGCGATGTGCTGGACGCCGGGGCCGCCGTAGAACTCGAGGTACTCGTCGATCTGTGACTTCTTCTTCGCGATGGCGGGCTCGTTGATCGGGAACTTGACCTTGAGCGTGCCGTCGGCGACGACCTTGGACATCAGGGCGCTGTACTCGGTGGCGATGTCGTCGCCCACGAACTCCTTCATGTTCGTGAAGCCCATGACCTTGTTGTAGAACTCGACCCATTCGTTCATGCGGCCGAGTTCCACGTTGCCGACGCAGTGGTCGATCGCCTGGAAGGTGCGGTGGGCGGGCGGCTCGACGATCGGGTCGGCGGCGACGTAGCCGGGCAGGTAGGGGCCGTCGTAGCCGGAGCGTTCGACCAGGGTGTGGCGGGTCTCGCCGTAGGTGGCGATCGCGGCGAGGACGACGGTGCCGTGCTCGTCCTTCAGCTCGTACGGCTCGGCGACGGAGCGGGCGCCGTGCTCGAGGGCGTAGGCGTGGGCGGCGCGGGCGTCGGGCACCTCGATGGCGAGGTCGACCACGCCGTCGCCGTGCTCGGCCACGTGCTGGGCGAGGAAGTGGCCCCAGGCGGTGGCGGGCTTGATGACGGAGGTGAGGACGAAACGGGCGGAGCCGTTCTCCAGGACGTAGCTCGCGGTCTCGCGGCTGCCGTTCTCCGGTCCGGAGTACGCCACGAGCCGCATGCCGAAGGCGGTCGAGTAGTAGTGCGCGGCCTGCTTGGCGTTGCCGACCGCGAAGACGACCGCGTCCATTCCCTTCACCGGGAAGGGGTCGGCCTCGCGCGCGGTGTCAGGGGCGTGGTGTGTGGTCTGCGTCATAGCGGAAGCGTCGCCCGGCTCTGCAAGGTGCGCAATAGTTTGCTTTCAGACTGGGCAATCTGCTCAGTGAATGCCCCGTCGCGCCGGGCGTTCTGTACAGGATGACCATCGAGGAGCGCGTCATGGCGATCGATCATCTGGACGCCCGGCTCATCGTGCTGCTGGCCCGGGAGCCGCGCATCGGGGTGCTGGAGATGTCCCGGCGGCTGGGGGTGGCGCGCGGCACGGTCCAGGCGCGGCTGGACCGTCTGCAGGCGAACGGCGTGATCCGCGGCTTCGGCCCGGAGGTGGACCCGGCGGCGCTCGGCTACCCGGTCACGGCGTTCGCGACCCTGCAGATCCGCCAGGGCCAGGGCGCGGACGTACGGGCCCATCTGGCGACGGTCCCGGAGGTCCTGGAGCTGCACACGACGACGGGCAGCGGCGACATGCTGTGCCGCCTGGTGGCCCGTTCGAACGCGGACCTGCAACGGGTCATCGACCGGGTGGTCGGCTTCGAGGGCATCGTCCGCGCCTCGACGGCGATCGTGATGGAGAACGCGGTGCCGCTGCGGATCATCCCGCTGGTGGAGCAGGCGGCACAGGACCCCGAAGGGTCTGAGCGGGGCTGACCGGCGCGGTCAGGCCGCGGAGGTGGCCGGGTCCGCGGTGGCACGGAGCACCGGGTCCTTGCGCAGTCGTACGAAGGTGACGAGCAGGGTCAGGGCCTGCAGCACGGCGCACGCCGCTATGACGTCGGTCAGGTACGGCGGCGGGGTGACGGCGAGCAGGACGCCCGCCACCGGGAAGGGCAGCAGCAGGAGCAGGATGGTCAGGGACAGGGTCGTACCGAAGGCCGCAGGCGGGATGATCAGCGAGCGCAGGGTGCGCAGGACCACGGTGAGCCCTCCGTCGGCGGCCATGAAGAGGGCCACGAGGGCCGTGTAGCCGGTGTAGGACGGCGCCTGCGGCACGGCGAGGCAGGCGGCGGACGCCACGGTCGCACTGATCACGCCCACCCCCCACAGGCCCAGCCGGCCGAGGGCGAACCGGCAGCAGGTCACCGCGACCAGCGTGGCCGCGGCGGCGACCGACCAGAGCGTGCCGACGGCGGCCGGGGACCGGCCGAAGCGGTCCTCCACGAGGACGGGGCCGGCCGACTGCAGCAGGCCGAGTGCGAGGTTGGAGCAGGCGAGGCCGACCACGAGCCGCCGCAGGGAGGGCAGCGAGCGCAGGGTCTGCCAGCCTTGGCGCATGCCTCCGCGGCGCCCCGTTCCGCCCTGGCCGCCCGCGGCGCGCAGGGGTGTGGGCGGGGTCTGCAGGGCGAGGCCGGCGGACAGGAAGGACAGCACGCTCAGGCACACGAGCATGCGGGTGGGCCCGGTCAGGAGCAGAACGCCGCCCAGGGCCGGACCGACGAGGGTGGCCGTCTGGTCGATGCCGATCAGCACCGGCTGCACCTTGTGGGACCGCCCCTCGGCGCGGCGGCCGACGATGGCGCCCACCGCCTCGTTGGCGATGAAGCTGAACTGGGTGAGGGCACCGGTCACGGCGGCCAGTGCCATGACGGTGACGGTCTCGGCCGTTCCCCGCGGCACCATCACCAGCACGACGGCGGCGCCCGCCACCAGCAGGGCGCGCGCGAGCGAGGCGAGGAAGCACACGATCGCCGCGCCGCTGCGGTCCACCAGGTCGCCGGCGAAGCCGAAGGCGGCCACCCGGGGAATCCACTCCAGGGCGAAGGCCAGGCCGGTCAGGGAGGCGGAGCCGGTGGTGGCCAGCACGACCAGCGGCATGGCGTAGGTCGCCATGGAGTAGGCGAGCGCGTCGCAGGCGCGCGGTGCGTAGACCCGTCGGAACAGGCCGCCCGTGGGCACTGCGGCGTGCCGGCCGGCCGGTGGGACCTCGTACAGGGAGACGGTCACGAAGAGAGGGGACTTTCGGTGAGCGGGGGCACGGACGGACGGCCGGAGCGTTCTCCGCCGCTCACGCGGACGAGGGGACTTCGGACATTTCGGCCATGGGCATGACACAACACTGGGTCACGTGGAACTCCGCTCGGAAACGGGAGTCGAGACAGGAAAAACCGCGTCGGCAGGCCTGGTTGAGCCCTTAACTACGACGCGGTAACAAGATAGCGGAAGAGATCGCTCCCGCAGAGCCCCCGAGTTGGGTTCCGTCGGCTAGTGCTGTGACCGGAAAGGTTTGCCGGGAAGCTCGCGGCGTCCGGTGCGGTACATCGCAAGGCGGAGCATCGCCCGCGTACTGGATGTACTCGGGTGATGCGACAACGCGGCGAGGTGCCGTGCCGGGCGTCGCGAGCCGGTGAACCTTTCCGGTCACAGCACTAGCAGCTCGGGACCGAGCCGTTGCCCTTCTCCAGGGACTTGAGGGCGTCGACCGCGCCCTTGAGGGTGGTCACCGGGACCAGCCGCAGCCCGTCGGGCAGTTCGGCCTTCGCGTCGGCGCACTCCGCCCTCGGGACCAGGAACACCGTCGCGCCGTCGCGCCTGGCGGCCTGGGTCTTGAGGGCCACGCCGCCCACCGGGCCGACCTGGCCCGAGGCGTCGATCGTGCCCGTACCGGCGATCGTGCGGCCGCCCGTGAGGTCGCCGCCGGTGCCGTCGCCGTTGAGCTTGTCGATGATGCCGAGGGTGAACAGCAGCCCCGCGCTGGGGCCGCCGATGCCCGCGAGCTTCAGCGTGACCTTGACGTTCCTCTCGCTGAGGTGCAGATACGACAGGGCCGCGCGGGTCGCCGCGTCCTGGGACTGCTGCATCTGCGCGACGTTGTGCTGCTCGATCTCCTTGTCGGAGTTGCCGCTGTAGACCGCGTCGCGCGGCAGGACCGCCCGGTCGGTGCGGAACCAGCCGTCGACCACGTCGCCGAGCGAGACGCGTGCGTCGGGGCCCGTCGCCTCGATCGTCGTCATCCGTAGCTGGCCGGTCGTCGTGCGGGTGGGCGTCCCGCTGATCGTGATCACCGGGGTGCCCTTGTTCTCGCCCAGCACGTTCGCCGTGTCGCCGGGCTGCGCCACGGTGAACGGCAGCGGCGCGAACAGCGCCGCGGCGAGCAGAGCCGCGACGGGCAGGGCGCAGACGGCGACGGCCTTGGGACGGGAGAGACGAGAGAGCACGGGATCAATCTAACGCGACGGCGGCTTCCGGCCAGGTGCCGGTCGGGTCGGTCCCGTCCCGACCGGACCTCGCTCCGGCCCGGCCCGCTCCCCGCCGGACCGCAGCACGGTCCCGGGCCCGCACCGGCCGCGCCCCGGCCGGCTCCCCGCCGCACCGCGCCCCGGACCGCAGCCGGGTCCGGTCCCGCCCCGGCCGGGTCTGCCAGGCCCAAGGCTGGCCGCCCGCGGGTCTGTCCGGGCCCGAGCCGGGCCGCCCACGGCCGAACGTCGGTTCAGCCCCGGTCGGCTGTCCCCCGGACCGCATCCCGGTCCGGTCCCACCCCAGCCGGGCCCCGGTTCAGCACCGGCCGACTCCGCGCCGGACCACAGCCCGGTCCCGGCCCCGCACCGGCCGCGCACCGGCCGGGTCCCGGCGCGCCCCGGCCGGCTCCCCGCCGCACCGCGGCCCGGACCGCAGCCGGGCCCGGTCCCGTCCCGGCCGGGCCTGCCAAAACCCGGACCGGCCCCGGCCAGGGCCCGGTGTGGCCCGGGTGGGTCAGGATCTGGCCCCGGGCGGGTCGGGATCTGGCCCCGGTCGGGTCGGGGTCCGGCCCGGGCGGGGAGGCCGGCCCAGGCGGGGGCGGGGGCCGGCCCGGCCCGGGCGGGGTCACGCCGGGTGCAGGTCCGTCCTTCGCGTCGTGAAGCGACGTAGGGCGTCCGGCAGCGGTGCCACGCCGATCCCGGGGGCGGTCGGGACCGGCAGATGGCCGTCCTTCAGGACGAACGGCTCGGTGATGTCCTCCGCGAAGTAGCGGGCCGACGCCGAGGTGTCGCCCGGGAGCGTGAAGCCGGGCAGGGCGGCCAGGGCGAGGTTCGGCGCGCGGCCGATGCCCGTCTCCAGCATGCCGCCGCACCACACCGGCACCCCGTGCGCGTGCGCCACGTCGTGCACGCGCCGGGCCTCCAGGTAGCCGCCCACCCGCGCGGGCTTGACGTTCACCACGCGGCAGGCGTCCATGGCGATCGCGGAGGCGGTGTCGCGGGCGTTGTGCAGGGACTCGTCCAGGCAGACGGGGGTCGCCAGGCGCTGCTGGAGCCGGGCGTGGGCGTGCAGGTTGTTCTCGTCCAGCGGCTCCTCGATCAGCAGCAGCCCGAACTCGTCCAGCCGCCGCAGGTGTTCGGCGTCGGCGAGCGTGTACGCCGTGTTCGCGTCGACCTGGAGCGGCAGCGCGTCCCCGAACCGTTCGCGCACGGCCCGTACGGGCTCGAGGTCCCAGCCCGGCTCGATCTTCAGCTTGATGCGGACGTACCCCTCGGCCAGGTAGCGCTCGACGTCGTCCAGCAGCTCGGGCACGGAGTCCTTGATGCCGACCGACACACCGGCCGGCACCCGGTCCCGTACCGCTCCCAGGTAGGTCGCGAGCGGCATGCCGTGGGCGCGCAGCTCGGCGTCCAGGACCGCCGTCTCCAGCGCCGCCTTCGCCAGCTCGTGCCCCTTGACCTTCGCCATGGCCGGGGCGAGCGCGGCCGTCGTCAGCCGCGGCAGTGCGGCGGCGCGCGGCAGCAGGAAGTCCCGCAGGACGATCTCGGCCCCGGCGACGAACTCCGAGCAGTAGCGCGGCTCGGGGTCGGCCGCGAACTCCGACCAGCCCTCGGCGGCGTCCGTGACGACGTGCAGCAGGAAGGTGTCCTTCGTGGTCATCGTCCCGAAGGAGGTGCGGAAGGGGGTCACGAGCGGGATCGCCACATGGACGATCTCGACGCGTTCGAGTTTCATGCCCTGGGGTCCTCCTCGCGCGTGAGCGTGTACCAGCCGTCCCGGGACATGCCCGTCGCCGCGAAACCCTCGGCGAAGGCCCCGGTGAAGACGTCACGGACGGCGTGCCGCCAGCGCAGGGCGAGAGCGGGGTCGGCGGCGCGCAGGGCGACGATGTCGTCCGGCACCCTGCACCACACCTGCCGGCCGTCGTGGGAGCGGCGGGCGAGCGGGGCGCCGTCGGGCGCGAGGTGCGTGACGGGCGCGGCGGCGCGGTCGCCGCTCTCGCCTCCCTCACGCGGCGCCGCCAGGTCCCAGGTCACCGTGAGCCGGTCGCTCTCGTCGCCCTCGTTGACGCCGTCGGCCATCGGGCCGTAGAAGTCGACCAGGTACTCGGTGCCCGTCGCGCCCAGCTTGACCAGGTTGAAACGGGCGTTGCGGCCCACCAGCGGGTCGAAGGTCCAGCGCAGGGTGCGGGCGCCGCGCTCCAGCAGCCAGCCGCGCTGCGCCTGTTTCACGGCGTACCCGACACCCCGGTCGGCCGCCGCCACCAGGGAGTACGCGTCCGCGGACGCCGGCGGCCCGAAGACGGCGACGCAGGCCCCGGCGAGCCGGCCCCCGTCCAGGGTGTGGGCGGCGTGCACGGCGCCGCCCGCGTGCACCAGGCTGTGCATCACCTCCGCGGGCAGCGGCGGCGCCTGCCGCGGGGTCTTCCAGACGTCGCTGAAGAAGTCGGCCACGGCGGCGATCCCGGTGACGTCGTGCACGGTGCGCACGGTGACCCCGGCCGCACGGGCGGCATGGTCGGCGTCGTCCGCGGGGGTGCGGACGGGTGGTCGGTCCGTCTCTGCAGTCATGTCACGAGTGTCGAAGGACGGACGGCCGGCGGCGTTGTGGAGACGGACAACGTCTGCGTACGTTGCTGAGGGGATCGGCCAAACAACCCGGGGACACACCATGGACGTCCGCACACTCGGCGACCTGCTGGACGTCGTCGGCGAACCCTCGCTGCGTCTGTGCACCGCTCCCGGTGGGCTGACCGCGCCCGTCACCGAGGTGCTGCTGTACGACGCCCACGCCCCGCTCCCCCGTGCCCCGGGCGCCCTGCTGCTGGCGGTGGGCGTGGCCGCCCGGGCCGCCGGGCCGCTGGTGCGGGCCGCGGCGGAGGCGGGGGTGGCCGGTGTCGTCGTGCGGGGCACGGACGGGCCGGTCGCCGAGGCGGAGGCGGCCGGCGTCGCCCTGCTCTCCGTGGACGAGGACGCGGCCTGGCACCAGGTGCACCTGCTGCTGGCGTCCGCGATCGCGGCGCGCCCGGCGGCCGGGGGCGGCGGGGACACCCGCGGGGAGTTGTTCGCGCTGGCCGACGCGGTCGCGGCGGCCGTCGGCGGGGCCACCGCGATCGAGGACCCGGGGCAGCGGATCCTCGCCTACTCGACGGTTCCGGGGCAGGCCACGGACGAGGACCGCCGCCAGGGCATCCTCGGCCTGAAGGTGCCCGAGATCCCGGACAACGCCGAGCAGTACCGGACCGTCCTCGCGGCCCCCGGCCCGGTGCGGCTGCCGGCCCTCGCCGGGGCGCTGCCCCGGCTCGCCGTGGCCGTCCGCGCCGGCGGCGAGACCCTCGGCTCCCTGTGGGTGGTGGACGACGGCCGGCTCGCACCCGACGCCGAGGAGGCGCTGGCGCGGGGAGCGTCCACGGCGGCCCTGCTCCTGCTGCGGGCGCGCGCCGCGCAGGAACTGGCCCGGCATCAGGACGGCGCCCTGCTGCGCCGCGTCCTCGACGGCACCGCGGACCCGGCCGCCGCCGGGCACCGGCTCGGGCTCCAGGCCGTACGGGTCGCCGCGTTCGTCCTGGACTCCACGGTGTCCGCGCCGTCCGGGCCGTCCGCTCCGTCCGCGCCGGACGGCGAGCAGACCACGCTGCGGCTGCTGGATCTCGTACGGCTGCAGTGCGAGGCGCGGTACGGGCGGCACGCGTGCGTGCTGGCCGACGGGGTGGTGTACGCGTTGCTGCCCGCTTCCGGGACGCGTGGGGGTGAGCGGCACGTGCGGTTGGCGGAGGACATCGTGCGGCGGGCGGGACGGGCACTGCGGGTGCCGGTGCGGGCGGGGCTCGGCGAGGTGGTGCCCTCCCTCGCCGGGGCGGCCGCCTCCCGGCAGGACGCGGACCTGGTGCTGCGGGTGCTCGGGCCGGAGCTGCCGGTGGCGTCCGTACGCCAGGTGCGGGCCCGGATCACGCTGCTGCGGCTCGCCGAAGTGATGCGGGGGCGCCGGGAGTTGGCCGCGGGCGCGTGGGAGGAGGTCGTGGCGTACGACGCCGGGCACGGCACGGAATACGCGGCGACGCTGCTCGCGTGGCTGGAGGCGGGGTGTGATGTGGGGGGTGCGGCGCAGCGGCTCGCCGTGCATCCGAACACCTGCCGGTACCGGTTGCGTCAGGTGCGGCGGCAGCTCGGGGTGGACCTGGACGACGCGGACGAACGGCTGGCTCTGTGGCTGCAGTTGAGGGTGCTGAGGGGCTGAGGGCCGGCGCCGGGGGTCAGCGCAGCGCCTCCGCCACCTCCCTCGCGGCGTCCAGCACCCGGGGGCCCACCCTCTCCGGTACCGAGTCCGCCAGCATCACGACGCCCACGCTGCCCTCGACCCCCGTCACGCCGATCAGCGGTGCGGCCGCCCCGCAGGCGCCCGCCTCCAGCTCGCCGTGGGTGAGCGTGTACCCGGGTTCGGCCACCGGCTGCTGACGGGCGGCGAGGATCGCGCGGCCCGCGGCCCCCCGGTCGAGCGGGTGCCGGAACCCGGCGCGGTACGCCACGTGGTAGTCGGTCCACGACGGCTCGACCACCGCGACGGCCAGCGCCTCCGAGCCGTCGACGAGCGTGAGGTGCGCGGTCGCGCCTATGTCCTCGGCCAGCGACCGCAGCGCGGGCAGCGCGGCCTCGCGTACCAGCGGATGCACCTGGCGGCCCAGGCGCAGTACGCCGAGCCCGACCCGGGCGCGGCCACCCAGGTCGCGGCGTACGAGGCAGTGCTGCTCCAGCGTGGCCAACAACCGGTACACCACGGTCCGGTTCACGCCCAGTTTGTGGGAGAGCTCGGTGACGGTCAGCCCGTGGTCGGTGTCGGCGAGCAGCTTGAGGACCCTGAGTCCCCGGTCGAGCGTCTGGGAAGTCTCCGCGGTCACGACGCCCACTCCTTAGTGGTGAGGTCGGCGGCCCCCTCGCGGCGGGTGCGGCGCCGAGTCCCGTCGGCGACGCGCTTCAGAGGCCGCCGATCGGCTGGCGGCCCGGGCGGCTCCCGGACTCAGTCGCTTCACGGCTGCGCTCCGCGGCGGCGCTGCCACGGGGCGTGTGCGTAGCGGGACAGTAGCGAGCCGGTTCGCTCAGCGGAAGGCTCCGTCCAGAATCCGGTCAGTGGCCGGTTGGGAGTGGTTCGTTTTGCGGAGATACGTCCCGTAGTCCGGCGCGGCGGGCCTCGGGGCGGATCACTTCATCCGCGTGGCCCACTCCTGGACCTTCGCGATCCGCTGCCGGAGTTGCCCGGCCGTGCACTCCGCGCTCGGCGGCCCCCCGCACACCCGCCGCAGCTCGTTGTGGATCACGCCGTGCGGCTTGCCGCTCTGATGGACGTACGCGCCGACCATCGTGTTCAGTTGCCGGCGCAGCTCCATCAGTTCCTTGTGGGTGACCACGGGCCGCCGTTCCGCGGGCAGTTCCAGCAGGTCCGCCTCCGCGTCCGGCTTCTTGCGGCTGTGCGCGATCTGCCTGGCCTGCCGCTTCTGGAGCAGCAACTGCACCTGCTCCGGCTCGAGAAGGCCAGGAATGCCCAGATAGTCCTGTTCCTCCTCGCTGCCCGGGTGGGCCTGCATGCCGAACTCGGCGCCGTTGTACATCACCCGGTCGAAGACGGCGTCGGACTCCAGCGCCTCGAACGGCAGCATGTCCTGCTCGCCGGTGTCCTCGTCCTTCTCCCGGTTGGCGTCCTCCATCTCCTTCTCGGACTCGGCGTACGGGTCCTCCTCGCCGGCCTTCTTCGGCTTGTCGAGGACGTGGTCGCGCTCCCGCTCCATCTCGTTCGCGAAGGAGAGCAGGTCCGGCACGGTCGGCAGGAACACGGACGCGGTCTCGCCGCGCCGCCTGGACCGTACGAAACGGCCGACGGCCTGCGCGAAGAAGAGAGGCGTCGAGATCGTGGTCGCGTACACGCCGACCGCGAGCCGGGGCACGTCCACGCCCTCGGACACCATCCTGACCGCGACCATCCACCGGTCGTCGTTGTTGCTGAACTCGTCGATCCGGTCGGAGGCGCCCGCGTCGTCGGACAGCACGAGGGTCGCCTTGTCGCCGGTGATCTCGCGGATCAGCTTGGCGTAGGCGCGGGCCGAGTCCTGGTCGGAGGCGATGACGAGGGCGCCCGCGTCCGGGATGGACTTGCGGACCTCGGTCAGCCGCTGGTCCGCGGCGCGCAGCACGCTCGGCATCCACTCGCCGCGCGGGTCGAGCGCCGTGCGCCACGCCTGGCTGACGGCGTCCTTGGTCATGGGCTCGCCCAGCCGGGCGGCGATCTCGTCGCCCGCCTTGGTGCGCCAGCGCATGTTGCCGCTGTAGGAGAGGAAGATGACCGGCCGCACGACCCCGTCGGCGAGCGCGGAGCCGTATCCGTAGGTGTAGTCGGCGGCCGAGCGCCGGATCCCGTCCGGTCCCTCCTCGTACGTCACGAACGGGATGGGGTTGGTGTCGGACCGGAACGGCGTACCCGTCAGGGCGAGTCGGCGGGTCGCCGGCTCGAACGCCTCCAGACACGCCTCGCCCCAGGACTTGGAGTCGCCCGCGTGGTGGATCTCGTCCAGGATGACGAGGGTCTTGCGCTGCTCGACCCGGTTGCGGTGCAGCATGGGCCGCACGCCGACACCGGCGTAGGTGACGGCGACGCCGTGGTACTCCCGGCCGAGCGGCCCGGCGCTGTACTCGGGGTCGAGTCTGATCCCTATCCGCGCGGCGGCCTCCGCCCACTGCTTCTTCAGGTGCTCGGTCGGCGCGACCACGGTCACCTGCTGCACCACGTGGTGGTGCAGCAACCAGGACGCGAGCGTCAGCGCGAACGTCGTCTTGCCGGCGCCGGGGGTGGCGACGGCGAGGAAGTCACGCGGCTGCTCCTGGATGTACTTCTCCATCGCCCCCTGCTGCCAGGCACGCAGCTTGCCGGCGGTGCCCCAGGGGGCGCGGCCGGGGAAGGCGGGCGAGAGATGGTGGGAGTGCGAGGAGCTGGAGCTGGCGGCGGTGGTAGACACGGTCTCCGTGTGGGTAGGACGGCTCGGCTGCGTATGACAACCGGGCCACCCTATCGGCGACCCGGTGGGGTCAACGCCCGGACAGCGCCGGGTCGGCCGGGGATGGGATTCAGCTCACACCGCGCCGCGCACGCACCTGGCTCAGCGCGCGAAACGCGGCAACTGGGCGGCGATCTTCGGTACGTCCAGGGCGCCCTGGCACACGTCCAGCACGAATCGCTCAGCCTCGTCCACGTCGAAGTCCGCATCCAGGGGATGCCCGTTCACGTGCAGGAACACCCAGGTCGCATACCAGGCGATGCGCTTGTTCCCGTCGACGAGGGCGTGGTTGCGGGCAAGGGACTCCATCAGCGCGGCAGCCTTCTGCCACACGTCGGGATAGGCGTCCTGACCGAACACACTCGACTGAGGACGCGAGAGGGCCGAGTCCAGAAGCCCGTAGTCGCGCACGTCGTCCACCCCGAGCCGCTTCGTCAGGTTCAGCAGCTCGGGAAGTGTGAGGTAGTGCATCAGGCGAGTCTCCGGTTCAGCTCCGCGCTGACCTTCAGAACGTGTTCCGCCGCCTCGTTGAACAGACGCGAGTGCTCGTTTATGGCCGACATCACGGCATCGTGGGCGAACGCCTGCATGCTGCGCCCTTCCGCCGCCGCACGCTCGCGCAGCGCCTCGAGCTCTTCGTCCGTAAACCGCAGGTTCAGTCCAGCCATGCTTCGACGGTACTACGTGGTACCACTCGGTGTCAGCGGGATTCCGTCCGCAACCGGGTCGTCACCCACGCCCCCACCAGCGCCACACCCGCCATCGGCAGGAACACCGCGGCGAACGCGGCCGGATGGGAGCCGTGGGCGGTCGCCCCGGTGGCCGTGTGGGCCACGGCTCCGCCGCCGAGCGCGGCGAACGCTGCACCGCCCGCCGACAGGAGCACCACGTTGGTCAGACCGTCGGAGATCTGCAGCGCGGCCGAGTTCGCCCCCGCCTCCTCGGGGGCGGACAGCTTCAGCAGCAGGACGCTCGTCGAGGAGATGACCAGGCCCATCCCGAAGCAGCCGAAACCCCAGGCGACGGCGACGATCCACGGGGGCACGGCGTGGATCAGCACGCTGGGCGCGGCGGCGATCGCGGCGGCGACGACGACCATGCCGAGCATCATCAGCCGCTCCCGGTACGCCTCCAGGCGCGGCCTGGACTGGAGGTACGAGCCCAGCGCCCAGGTCGCGCCGGCCGGCGCGAGTGAGAACCCGGCCAGGGTCGGCGACAGCCCGCGCTCGGTGACGAGCATGAGCGGGATGAAACTCTCCGCCGAGACGAAGGCACCCGCCGCCACGCCGCGCAGCAGCACCACGGACGGCAGGCCGCGCGCCGCCCGGTAGGTGCCGCGGGGCAGCAGCCCGAGCACCGCCGGGACGAGCAGGGCGGCGCCCGCCACACCGGGGACGACGGAGAGCCAGTGATTACTTGAGCCGGACGCGTTCTGGGCGGCGTACTGGAGGAGTCCTGCGCCCAGGGAGATGCCGAACGCCAGCCGGATGCGGCGGACGTCGAAGGGGGCGGCGGCCTCCGTGGCGGGGCCGCCCGCCCGCCGCCGTATCTGCGGGAGGGCGAGCGCCAGCGGGAACACCACCAGTACGGGGATCCCGATGAACACCCAACGCCAGCCGAGCTGTTCGGTCACCGCGCCCGACGCCAGCGGGCCGACCACCGAGGGGACCACCCAGCTCGCCGCGAACGCCGCCATGATCGCCGGGCGCAGCCGCTCCGGGTACGCCCGGCCGACGAGGACGTACAGCGCGACGATCACCAGTCCGCCGCCGAACCCCTGCACGGCCCGGCCCAGGATGAACAGCCACATCGCGCTCGCCGTCCCGGAGAGCAGCAGCCCGGCCGCGAAGGCGGCGATGCCCCAGGTCAGCGAGGAGAGGGGACCGTTGCGGTCCGACCACTGGCCGGCGAGCACCATGCCGAACAGGCTGGTCGTGAAGTAGCCCGAGAACGCGAACGCGTACAGGGACAGCCCGTCCAGCTCCCGCGCGGCCACCGGCATCGCCGTACCGACGGCCGTGGCCTCGAAGGCGATGAGCAGCACCACGGAGACGATCCCGATGCTCAGGGCCCGGTAGGGCCGGCTCAGCACCCCTCCGGTGGCGTCGGAAGGGGCGGCAGGGGCGTCGGCGACGTCGGTGTCGCGGGGGTCCAGGGCGGTCATACAGGTCAGCGTAAGGGGCTCGAAGCGGATTGGCTCCTGTCAGGAGACGGTGATCGGCTGGGACGTCGGTCGTAGGACTCGGGTCCCCCCTCACGGGGTTTCGTGAACGGCGTATGGCAGTCCCGTTGCAGGGCCGCCGATCCTCTTGAGCGGGTGAGCTGCCCACTCGTACGGTCGGTGCACCGGGTCGGAACGAGCAACTCGCTCCGCACCGGATCCCGGCCGTGTGCCCGAGTGGTACGGCCCGGGGTGAACGGCCGTGTGCCCGAGTGGTTCAGGGACTCGCCTGCAAAGCGGGTTACGCGGGTTCGATTCCCGCCACGGCCTCCCAACGCGCAAGCGCCCCAAGAACTCGCCTGCACGGCATGCATCAGCGGGCTCCGCCCGCGGGGAGTTACGCGGGTTCGATTCCCGCCACGGGCTCCGGAGTTCCGTTTCCGCACCGGCGCCTGCCTCAGGTCGGTCGCTTCCTCACTCTCTTGTCGCGGTGGGCCAGCCAGACCGTGAAGGCCAGGGTGGAGATGTCCGCGTCGAGCGGACGCAGGGTCGCGTCCGGCTCGCTCCAGCACAGGACCGCTCCGGTGGCGCCGTCGAGGAGCAGGCTCGTGTCCTCCAGCAGGCTGCCGAGGCGTATCAGACGGTCCGCCCGGTCAGGGAGGTCGTCCTCCGGGACCCCCTCGTCGTCCGCGTGGTACTCGGCCAGCGTCGGCAGCGGCAGGTCCGTGTCCAGTTCGAACCAGTAGCCGGTCTCCGGCAGGCCCACCTCGCGCAGGAAACGGCGGGTCGGTTCGTGCGTGAGTGTGCGGGGGAAGTCGACGTCCTCGAAGCGCACGATCGCGGCGGAGCCGAACTCCTCGTCCAGCAGCCGCGGCGGCAGGTCCAGGGCGAGGCCCGTGCCGGGGCGGGCGATCCGGGCCAGAGGACGGATCAGGGCGTGCGCGGCGAGCCCGCCCGCAGGGGCGGTCAGTTCGTCCGTCACCGCCGCGAGCCGCAGCAGCGCCTCCAGGGCGGGCGCGAGCGGCGAGAGGTCCATCGGGCCAGGGGTGCGCCGGGAGACGTACGTCGTGGGTACCCGCCCGGTGGCGCCGGCCAGCAGGAGGGACTCCAGGTCACGGTCGACGGTGCGCAGCGTCCCGATGACCATCTGGTCGCGCAGTTCCTCGGCGAGCCTCTCCGCGTCGTCGACCAGCTCGGCCGCCCGCCGCAGCAACGACTGTCCGCACGGTGTCCCCGACCCCTGTGCGTACGGATCCGTCCCAGTCGGCGTGATCACGCCACAGGCGTCAGTCGTGCCCATCGTCATCCCCCGGGTGTTTCGTGCCTGGCCCAGAGCGACCGCAGGGCAGGACACATCGTCCTGCCGGGCAGCTCTCCCCCAACGCCGAGAACCTTACGCGGCACCACTGACAACGCCGCGGCAATAACCCGTCCGTCCGCGCCTCACCCGATCCGCGCACCCGCCCGCCCGGCCGGGATCGACACCACCGTCTCGTCCACGGTCAGGTTCGCGGCGAGCTCACTGCGTCGTCACCACCGCCGCCTGCGGCCGGATCGGCAGGCGGTTGACCGGGCGGCCCGTCGCCGCGCGGACCGCCGACGCGATCGCCGCCGGGGAGGTGACCACGGGCACCGCGCTGACCGCCTTCGCACCGAAGGGGGCGACCACGTCCCGTTCCTCGACCAGCTTGACGATCTTGATGTCGGGGGCGTCCAGGGCCGTCGGCAGGGAGTAGCCCGTGAGGTCGGGGTGGCGGATCACGCCGCGGGCCGTGCGCAGGTTCTCCGTGAGCGCGATGCCCACGCCCTGGGTGACCCCCGCCTCGAGCCGCGCCGCCAGTTGCGCGGGGTTCAGCACGCGGCCCACGTCCTGGGCCAGCGCGAGTTCCACGACCCGCACCGAGCCGATCTCGATGTCCACGTCCACCACCGCGCGGACCGCGCAGAACGCGAGCCCCACGAAGGCGTCGCCCTGGCCCGTCTCGTTCAGCGGCTCGGTCGGGTGCGGGCGGCACTGCGCGGTGGCCCACAGTTCCTTGCCGTCCATGGCCTCCGTCACGGTCGTGGACAGGACCCCGTCGTACGACGTGATCTTGCCGTCCGTGATCTGGAGCAGCTCCGTGGACATGCCGAACTTGTGCGCCAGGGGCTGGAGGAGCTGGGTGCGGACCATCTTCGCCGCGCGTTCCACCGCGCCGCCCGACACCCAGGTGTGGCGGCCCCGGCAGCCCGCGCCCGCCGGCGGCTGGTCGGTGTCGACCGGCGCCACGTGCACCTCGTCGATGCCCAGGGTCTCCTGGACGATCTGCCGGGCGAGCGTCGCGAAGCCCTGGCCGGTCTCCACCGCCGCGCACAGCACCGTGGCGACGCCGTCCTGCACCTTCACCGTCGCCGTGGAGACCTCGTCCGCGCCCTCCGCGCCGAGCATGTGCACCATGCCGAGGCCGTAGCCGACACCCCGCCGGACCGCGCCCGGTTCGCCGGCCCCCTCCGGGCCGCCCGGCAGCAGCCACTCCTCCTCGGGGGTGTCCTTGGGCAGCGGCGGCAGCGGGAAGTCCCGGACCGCCTCGAGCAGTTCGGCCACCGGCGCGGGACACGTCACCGTCTGGCCGGTCGGCAGGACGTCGCCGGTCGCCATGACGTTGCGCATCCGCAGCTCCGCCGGGTCCAGGCCCAGCTTCTTGGCGAGCTTGTCCATCTGCGCCTCGTACGCGGCGCACACCTGCATCGCGCCCTCGCCGCGCACATGGCCCGACGGCGGGTTGTTGGTGCGCACGGCCCAGCCCTCGATGAAGGCGTTCGGGACGACGTACGGGCCGCAGGCGAAGGAGACCGCGGCGGCCAGCGCGTCGGAGGAGGTGTCCGCGTACGCGCCCGCGTCCAGCAGGATCTGCGCCTCTACCTTCACCAGCCTGCCCTCGGCGTCCGCGTGGTGGCGGTAGCGCAGCAGCGTGGGGTGGCGGTGGACGTGGCCCAGGAAGGACTCCTCCCGGGTCGCGGTCAGCTTCACCGGGCAGCCGGTCCGCAGCGCGAGGAGTCCGAGCGGGAGCTGGAAGCCCTGGTCCTCGCGGTCGGCGGTGGCGCCGGGCACGCCGGTGACGACGACCTTGACCCGTTCCGGTTCCAGGCCGTAGACCGCGGCGGCCCGGTCCCGGTCGGTGTGCGGGTCGGTGGAGGCGACGTACAGCTCGACGCCGCCGTCGGGCCGGGGGACGGCGAGCCCGGCCTCGGCACCGATCGGCGCGGGGTCCTGGCGGCCGATGCGGTACAGGCCCTCGACGACGACCTCGCCGACCGCGTCCGGGTCGCCGTGGCGCAGCGGGATGTGGCGGATCAGGTTGCCGTCGGGGTGCAGCGGCTCGGCCTCGAACGCCTGCTCGGGGTCGGTGACCGGGTCCAGCACCTCGTACTCGACGATGACCGCGGCGGCCGCCATGCGGGCGGTGTCGGGGTGGTCGGCGGCGACGGCCGCGATGGGCTCGCCGTGGTGGCGTACGACGTCGGAGGCGAAGACGGGGCGGTCGGCGGTGCCGCGTCCGTGCAACGCGCCCGCGGGCACGTCCTCGTGGGTGACGACGGCCCGCACGCCGGGCATCTCGCGCGCGTGCCGGGTGTCGATGGACAGAATGCGCGCGTGCGGGTGCGGGGAGCGCAGGACGGCGGCCCACAGCAGGCCCTCCGCCCACAGGTCGGCCGCGTACGGGAAGGTGCCCTCGGTCTTGGCGCGGGCGTCGGCGGACGGCAGGGAGGCTCCGATGCCGTGCGGCAGCGGCTCGGGGGCCGGTGCCGCCGCGGCGGTGGTCGCGGTGGCGGCTTCGTTGCTCACGCCTGGCCTCCGTCCTGGCCGTAGGGGTGGTCGCTGTGGGCCACGTTGCCGAACGCGTCGAGGTGGACGCCGCCCTCTCCGGGGCCCGCCTGGTGCGGGATGCGCGGTTCGTCGCCGTCCGCTGCCGGCTCGCCCTCGGTGCGGTGCGCCTCCCGCTCGGCGACGACCTCCTGGACGGCCTGCAGCACGCCGCGGTAGCCGGAGCAGCGGCACAGGTTGCCGCACAGCGCCTGGCGGGCCTCGAGTTCGGTCGGGGCGGGGTTGCCCTCCAGCAGGTCGTGCACCGTCATCGCCATGCCGGGCACGCAGAAGCCGCACTGCACGGCGCCGCACCGGGCGAGCGCGCGCTGCACGTCGGAGGGCTGTCCGTCGACGGCGAGTCCCTCGACCGTCCGGACCTCGCTGCCGGCCGCGGTGACCGCGGGCACCAGGCAGGAGGCGACGAGCCGTCCGTCGACCTGCACGTTGCAGGCGCCGCACTCGCCCTGCGAGCAGCCGTCCTTGGCACCGGCGAGGCCGAGCCGTTCGCGCAGCACGTACAGCAGCGACTCGCCGATCCACGCCTCGGTGACGGGCCGGTCGGCGCCGTTCACCCGCAGCACGTACGAGGCCATGGGGTGCTCGTCGTGCGGGGGCGCGGGCTCGGGGGCCTGCTCCTGCGGCGGGTCCTGGGCCGGGTCCTGGGCGCCGACGGGCTCCGGCGCCGGGTCGGACCCGGGGTCCTGGGCCGCTTCGGGAGCCGGTGGCTCCTCGGGGCCGGAGGCGTCGGCGGCATCGGAAGCCTCCGACGGCTCCTGGGCCGCCTCGGGCGCCTCCGGAGTCCCGTCGGCCGCGGTCGCCTCGTACGACCCGTCGGACGGCTCCTCAGGGGCCTCCTCGGACGTCTCCGCGGCGGTCTCCTGCCCCGGCCACGCCTGTTCGGGCGACTGCCCGGCCGTCTCCGTCGCCCAGGGAGCGGGCGCACCGCCCGGCAGCGTCGCGGGCGGGGTGCCGCCCCACTGCTCGATGAGCGACGAGGTGGTGAACTCCCCCGACTCGTCCGGGAGATCGCCGCCCGCGACCGGGATCGACCACTGTCCGGTGACGTCGTGCCCGGGCGCGGGCTCCCGCGCGGCCTGGGCCTCCTCGAAGCTCCACTGCCCGGTCGCGCCCGGGTTGTACGTGAACCGGTCCCCCGCAGCGTCCTGCGCCGCGGCCGGCCAGTGGGCGCCCTCGTCGGGCGCGCCCCAGGTCCCGCCGTGCCCCTCGGCGCCCGCGTCCTCGTGCGGGGTGAACGTCGGCGGCACATAGCCGTGGCCCGGCGCGGCCAGCGGGCTGTCGGAGGCGAGGAGGGCGTCGATCCCGCCCTCCGGGAGCTGGACGAAGGCGGTGGCGCCGTCGTCGTAGTCCCCTTGCGGCAGCCGCTCCCAGGAGCCGTTGGTGCCCTGCCGGCGGGCGTCCTCCGGGTGCTGGTCGTCCGTCACGACAGTGCCCTCCCCAGTGCTCGTCGGGCCAGCGCGGCGACGGTGCGCCGCAGGTGCAGTACGGCGGGCGGAAGCGGCTCCACGGTGCCGTCCGCCGCGGGGACCGGGTCGGGGATGCAGGCCGCGGCGACGTACTCCCCGAACGCGTTCAGGGCCTCCGGGACGATCGCGCGGTTGTTGTCCCAGTCGATGAGCTGCGCGACCCACTGCTCGGCCTCCAGCGGGCGCAGCGGCATCGGCGCTATGGCGCCGACGGCGCAGCGCACCCCGCGCCGGGCCGGGTCGAGCACCAGCGCCACCGACGCCATCGCCCGCCCGGGTCCGGTGCGGCCGGTCGCCTTCAGGAAGACCTGGGGGGCGTGCAGCAGCGGCACGCGCACGTAGCCGATGAGTTCACCGGCGCGCAGCATCTCCACGCCGGCCAGCAGGTGCGAGACCGGGATCTCCCGGCGCGCCCCGCCGGGGCCGGCGATGATCAGCGTGGCCTCCAGGGCGGCGAGCACGGGCAGCGCGTCCCCGGTGGGGGCGGCCGACGCGATGTTGCCGCCCAGGGTGCCCGCGTTGCGGATGTGCGGCGGTCCGGCCGCGCGCGCCGCCGCCGCGAGGGCGGGGATGAGGGCCGCGAAGTCGGGGCGGCCCATGCGCGCGTGGGTGAGGCCGGCGCCGAGCAGCGCGTGGCCGTCCTGGTACTGCCAGCCGCGGATCTCGCTGATGCGGCCGAGACCGACCAGCGCGGCGGGCCGGAGCTGCCCGGAGTTCACCGCTGCCATGAGGTCGGTGCCGCCCGCCACGGGAACGGCGGCCGGATGGGCGGCGAGGGCCGCCACGGCCTCGTCCAGTGAGGCGGGCAGCGTCACGGCCTGCGCCGCCTGCGGTGCGTGCGTGGTCAAACCGGCTGCCCCTTCCCGCTGCCCACCTGGTCCCACCTGTGTTGCCGTACCGTACGTGCTGACAGGGCGGACGTGGCAACTCTGGCACATCTTTCACGGCCTCCGACGCGGGGGTCCGCTAGGAGGCATTCGCCCCTCTCACCAGGGAGATCGCCCGTTTTGCCACGGCATCCCCGATCAGGGCCCATTGCAGCTTTTCGACGCCCCTTGCACTGCTTTTCCCATGCCGGGGTACGTTTCCAGCCGACCCGGCGCCTCGCCTGCCCTGCGGCCGCCACCTCACACGTTCGGGGGCGCACCCTCGATCGGGCGTCCGAGCACCCCGGGTCGCCGCTGCCACGGCAGCGGCCCCGTGGGCGGCCGGTAGCCGACCCCCAGGGCGTCCAGGCGGCGGTAGTGGGCGGTCATCCGCTGCTCGAAGTCCGCGAAGTCGCGCTCGGCCGGGGCGGGCAGCGCGCTCCAGGCGACCTCGGCGAACGCCGCGAGCCGGGGAAACGCCTGGTAGTCGACCCGCCCTTGATCCTCCGTCACCTCGGTCCAGACGTTGGCCTGGGTGCCGAGGACGTGCCGCGCCTCCTCGCGCGTGAGCTGCGGCGGAACCGGCTCGAAACGGTAGACGTCCTCCAGGGTGCGCACGTACCCGATGGGCACCGGCTCGTCGGCGCCGCCGTCCTGACGGTGGTCCAGATACACCTGCTGCTCGGGGCACATGACGACGTCGTGGCCGGCGCGCGCCGCCGTGATCCCGCCGGCGTAGCCGCGCCAGGAGGAGACGGTCGCGCCCTCCGCGAGGCCCCCTTCGAGGATCTCGTCCCAGCCGACGAGCCGGCGGCCGCGCGCGGTGAGCCAGGTGTCGAAGTGCCGGACGAACCACGCCTGGAGCTCGTCCTCGTCCGCGAGCCCCAGCTCCTCGATGCGCGCCTGCGCGGCCGGGGAGCGCCGCCACTGGTCCTTGGGGCACTCGTCGCCGCCGATGTGGATGAACGGTGACGGGAAGAGTTCCAGGACCTCCTCGAACACGCCCTCGTAGAACCGCAGGGTGGTGTCGGTGGGGGCGAGTACGTTGGGGTTGATGCCCCAGTCGTCCCAGACCGTGAGGGAGGCCGTGTCGATGACGTCGCGGTTGCCGAGTTCCGGGTACGCGGCGATGGCCGCCTGGCTGTGCCCGGGGACGTCGATCTCGGGGACGACGGTGATGTGCCGCTCGGCCGCGTACGCGACGATCTCGCGGATGTCGTCCTGGGTGTAGAAACCGCCGTGCGGCTTCTCCTCCCACAGCGGCGAGGCGCGATGGCCGAATCTGGTGCGCGCCCGCCAGGACCCGACCTCGGTGAGCCTCGGACGGCGCTTGATCTCCAGCCGCCAGCCCTGGTCGTCGGTGAGGTGCAGATGGAGGACGTTGAGCTTGTGCGCGGCCATCAGGTCCAGGTAGCGCAGGACGCCGTCCTTGGGCATGAAGTGCCGGGCGACGTCGAGCAGGAGGCCGCGCCAGCCGAAGCGGGGGGCGTCCTCGACGACGACGCCGGGCACCTTCCACTCACGGCGGCCGGGATCCACCGGCGCCCGCCGGAAGGCCTCCGGGCCCAGCAACTGGCGGAACGTCTGCGCGCCCCAGAAGACACCGGCCGCGCTGCCGCCGTCGACGCGGACGGCGTGTCCGTCCACGGCGATGCGGTACGCCTCCGGTTCCAGGCCCGGGTCGACGCGCAGCACGATGCCGCCGCCCTCGCGGCCCTCCCGGAAGGGCAGCCCGGTGGCCGCGCCCAGGACGGCGCGCATCCAGCGTGCGACGCCCTCGGTGCCGGGCCCGGCGGACAGCACCGTCTCCTCGTCGAGCACGAACAGCCCCGGCGGCGGCCCCCACCGGCCCTCGCGAGGTGCCGGGATCAGATCCTCGAAGCCCATGGCATCCAGCCCTTCCGGTCGACCGGGCGCCGGAAACGGAAGCGGATCCCGGCCAGGGCACCGTACGGGCGGGCCGCGGCGTTGGCGAGAGTGCACGGGCGGGGCTTCGCCGACCGGATGCCGTGCGCGGGCACAAAGACCTCCGGGACGCGCCAGGACGCGCCCCGGAGGCCCGGCGGAGATCAGGCCACGGCCCGGCCGGCTACTTGTCCCCGCCCTTGTCGTCGCCGCCGCTGCCCATGGAGTCGTAGATCTCCTTGCACATCGGGCAGACGGGGTACTTCTTCGGGTCACGTCCCGGGACCCACACCTTGCCGCACAGCGCCACCACGGGGGTGCCGTCCAGGGCGCTCGCCATGATCTTGTCCTTCTGGACGTAGTGGGCGAAGCGCTCGTGGTCGCCGTCACCGTGCGATACCTGCGGCGTCGGCTCTACGAGGGTCCCCGTACCGGTACCGCGCTCGGGCTCAAGAGTGCTCATAGGGCCAAGCGTACTGAAGCTCGCGGATATCAGTTGAGCGTAGGGTCGTCCGGGTACGTCGCCACCATCGCCAGCTCGCTGCGCTGGCGTCGCAGCACTTCGCGCCAGAGTTTCTCCGGGGCCGGGGACGACACGTCGCCGGGTTCCGACTCGACGACGTACCACGCCCCGTCCACCAGCTCGTCCTCGAGCTGGCCCGGTCCCCAGCCGGCGTATCCCGCGAAGATGCGCAGCGAGCCCAGGGCCTTGGCGAGCAGTTCCGGAGGGGCCTCCAGGTCCACCAGGCCGATCGCGCCGTGCACCCGCCGCCAGCCGAGCGGCGCGTGGTCCGGAGAGGCGCCGCCGGGGATCACCGCGACACCGAGCGCCGAGTCCAGCGACACGGGGCCGCCCTGGAAGACGACGCCGGGCTCGCCCGCGAGCGCCGCCCAGCCCTCCAGGATGTCCCCCACGTCCACGGGGGTGGGGCGGTTGAGGACCACGCCGAGCGAGCCCTCCTCGTCGTGGTCGAGGAGCAGCACCACAGCACGGTCGAAGTTCGGGTCCGCCAGGGCGGGGGTGGCCACGAGCAGCCGCCCTGTGAGCGAGGACACCTCGGTCATGCCAGACATGATCCCGCATCTTGCCTTCGGATGGGGAGGCTATGCGGGTACGCGGGTGAATGCGGCCGTGAATCGGACAGGCGGCCTGGTGGGGCCTCCTTCGAGGGTGGTGGCGGGGGACCGGGGGGGCGCGAAGGCGCGGCGCGGGCGCACGGGCCGCCCCGGTAACCGCTCGCGTCCGGTCACGCACGGCTCGTGTTGTGGCAAAGCTATGACCTTCCTTGAGGCCACTTGGGCTTACTGAAGGGGGGTACGCGGCCATTACGCTTACGTCTTCGGCCCCTGCCCCACTCCACGGAACGCGAGATTCATGACCGTCAACGACGATGTCCTCCTTGTCCACGGCGGCACCCCGCTCGAGGGCGAGATCCGTGTCCGCGGTGCGAAGAACCTCGTACCGAAGGCCATGGTCGCCGCCCTGCTGGGCAGTGCCCCGAGCAGGCTGCGCAACGTGCCCGACATCCGCGACGTACGCGTCGTGCGGGGGCTGCTGCAGTTGCACGGTGTGACGGTCCGTCCGGGCGAGGAGCCGGGTGAGCTGGTGCTCGACCCGACGTACGTCGAGAGCGCGAACGTCGCCGACATCGACGCCCACGCGGGCTCGTCGCGCATCCCCATCCTGTTCTGCGGCCCGCTGCTGCACCGCCTGGGCCACGCGTTCATCCCCGGTCTGGGCGGCTGCGACATCGGCGGCCGGCCGATCGACTTCCACTTCGACGTGCTGCGGCAGTTCGGCGCGGTCATCGAGAAGCGCGCGGACGGCCAGTACCTGGAGGCGCCCAAGGGGCTGCGCGGCACGAAGATCCGGCTGCCGTACCCGTCGGTCGGCGCGACCGAGCAGGTGCTGCTGACGGCGGTGCTCGCCGAGGGTGTCACCGAGCTGTCCAACGCGGCCGTGGAGCCGGAGATCGAGGACCTGATCTGCGTGCTGCAGAAGATGGGCGCGATCATCGCGATGGACACGGACCGCACGATCCGCATCACCGGTGTGGAGAAGCTCGGCGGCTACACCCACCGCGCCCTCCCGGACCGGCTGGAGGCCGCGTCCTGGGCGTCGGCGGCACTGGCGACCAACGGCAACATCTACGTCCGCGGCGCGCAGCAGCGGTCGATGATGACGTTCCTGAACACCTACCGCAAGGTGGGCGGTGCGTTCGAGATCGACGACGAGGGCATCCGGTTCTGGCACCCCGGCGGGCAGCTCAAGTCGATCGCGCTGGAGACGGACGTGCACCCCGGCTTCCAGACGGACTGGCAGCAGCCGCTCGTTGTGGCCCTCACCCAGGCGACGGGACTGTCGATCATCCACGAGACGGTGTACGAGTCCCGCCTCGGCTTCACCTCCGCGCTGAACCAGATGGGCGCGCACATCCAGCTCTACCGCGAGTGCCTCGGCGGCTCCGACTGCCGCTTCGGGCAGCGCAACTTCCTGCACTCCGCGGTGGTTTCGGGCCCGACGAAGCTGCAGGGCTCGGACCTGGTCATCCCCGACCTGCGCGGCGGCTTCTCCTACCTGATCGCGGCCCTGGCGGCCGAGGGCACGTCCCGCGTCCACGGCATCGACCTGATCAACCGGGGCTACGAGAACTTCATGGAGAAGCTGGTGGAGCTGGGTGCCAAGGTGGAACTGCCGGGCAAGGCACTCGGCTGACGGCCACCTCCCCGGCCGGCGGGCGACGCTCCAGGGCGACGCACCGGCGGCCGGGGGTCCGGGGGTTGCCCCCGGATGAGTACCGTCACGCGGCCTTGCGAGGCGTTCCGCGTATGCGAAGGGGCGGTCACCCCGATCCGGGTGACCGCCCCTTTGGCCTTGCTGGGCCCGTACGCCGTCGCGAGGAGCTCGCCGGGCCTCGTCACTCGCCGTCCCGTGGCGGTACGGCCTCATCGCGCCGTCCTGCGACGGGCGCGGCCTGGTCGCGCCGTCCCACGGCGGGTAGGGCCTCGTCACGCCGTCCCGTGGCGGTGAGGCCTCGTACGCCGCCGTACGGCAGGTGGGGCCTCACTGCGCCGCTCTGTGGCGGTGCGGCGGCCTTGCTGCGCCGTCCCGTGGCGTCACGGCGTCGTACGCCGTCCCGTGGCGTACGAACGGCAAGATCACTTGCCCTTGGCGGCTTCCTTGAGCTTGGAGCCCGCGGAGACCTTCACGCTGTAGCCGGCCGGGATCTGGATGGGGTCGCCGGTCTGCGGGTTGCGCGCGGTGCGAGCGGCACGGTGGGTGCGCTCGAAGGTGAGGAAGCCAGGGATGGTGACCTTCTCGTCGCCCTTGGCGACGACCTCGCCGACGGTCTCGGCGAACGCTGCCAGCACGGCGTCGGCGTCCTTGCGGGTCACCTCGGCGCGGTCGGCCAGCGCGGCCACCAGCTCACTGCGGTTCATGTTGTTACTCCCGTGTTCTTCTTGCCGTTGAGGCGTGCCACGCGGCGGAGCCGCATGTCGGGCACGGCGAAGCCGATGCTGCCAGGGTCCTCGGTGAGTCCCCGGACCCGGGTCCGTCGTCAGACCCATCGCGCCCGAAGACGCATCCTGCCCCCACCTGCGGCGGGAAAGCCAATCCGGCACCCGTAGGAGTCGTAGGAACACCCTTGGGAGTCACACGAAGGGCGCCACCGCCTTGCCACGGTGACGCGCCGTCCGTTTCCCGCGACAGATCGCAGGTCGTGGGGGTCCGAGCCCGGCCGCCACCATAGAGGGCGGCCGGGTGCCTCCGGTTCCACGACGCGCCGGTCGGCGCGACCGTGGCAATGGTCACAGCCGTGCGGGACTAGTCGATCGCCGTCGCCGACTCGCCCGCCGCCTTCGCGGCCTCCCGCACCGCTCCGGCGACCGCGCCCGCGACCTTGTCGTTGAACACGCTCGGGATGATGTAGTTCGGGTTCAGCTCGTCCTCGGTCACCACGTCCGCGAGCGCCTGCGCGGCCGCCAGCATCATCTCCGTGTTGACCGTGCGGGACTGCGCGTCGAGCAGACCGCGGAAGACGCCCGGGAACACCAGCACGTTGTTGATCTGGTTCGGGAAGTCGGAGCGCCCGGTGGCCACAACGGCCGCCGTCTGACGGGCGATTGCGGGGTCCACCTCGGGGTCCGGGTTCGCGAGCGCGAACACGATGGCGCCGTCGGCCATGGCGGCCACGTCGTCGCCGTCGAGCACGTTGGGCGCCGAGACGCCGATGAAGACGTCGGCTCCGCGCACCGCTTCCCTCAGCGTGCCGGTCAGGCCCTCCTGGTTGGTGTTGTCGGCGATCCAGCGCAGCGCCGAGCCCGGCGCCGCGTCCACGAGGTCCTCACGGCCGGCGTGCACGACACCGTGGATGTCGGCCACCACCGCGTTCTTCACGCCCGCCGCGAGCAGCAGTTTGAGGATCGCCGTGCCGGCCGCGCCGGCACCCGACATCACGACGCGGACGTTCTCGATCTCCTTGCCCACCACGCGAAGTGCGTTGGTCAGGGCGGCGAGGACGACGATCGCCGTGCCGTGCTGGTCGTCGTGGAAGACGGGGATGTCGAGCGCCTCGCGCAGCCGCGCCTCGATCTCGAAGCAGCGCGGCGCGGAGATGTCCTCGAGGTTGATGCCGGCGAACCCGGGGGCGATCGCCTTGACGATCTCGACGATCGCGTCGGTGTCCTGGGTGTCGAGGCAGATCGGCCAGGCGTCGATGCCGGCGAAGCGCTTGAAGAGGGCCGCCTTGCCCTCCATGACGGGCAGCGCGGCCTTGGGGCCGATGTTGCCGAGGCCCAGCACGGCGGAGCCGTCCGTCACGACCGCAACGGAGTTGCGCTTGATGGTGAGGCGGCGGGCGTCCTCGGGGTTCTCGGCGATCGCCATGCACACGCGCGCCACACCCGGCGTGTAGACCATGGACAGGTCGTCACGGTTGCGGATGGGGTGCTTCGACGCCATCTCGATCTTGCCGCCGAGGTGCATCAGGAACGTACGGTCGGAGACCTTGCCCAGCGTGACGCCCTCGATGCCGCGGAGCTGCTCGACGATCTCCTGCGCGTGCGCCGTGGAGGTGGCGGCGATCGTGACGTCGATACGGAGCTTCTCGTGGCCGGACGCGGTGACGTCGAGGCCGGTCACCGAGCCCCCGGAGGACTCCACGGCGGTGGTGAGCTGCGAGACGGCGGTTCCGCTCGCGGGCACCTCCAGCCTGATAGTCATCGAGTAGGAGACGCTGGGCGCCGTTGCCATGGCCGACTTCCTCTGCTTTCACCGGGTCGCGGTTGTGTCGCGGATATGCCGTCCGATCGTCGCACCTACCGGGGAGTACCTGGTAGTCGCCCCGGATTTGCGAACGTTTTGTTCGTCATCCCGGGTCAATTCCGGAAACCGACTTCCACGATACGAGAGGCGTTCGGGTGGTGGCAGAGGCGCGCCGCACAACGCACGAGAGGCCCGCGTCACGGAAGGACGCGGGCCTCTCGGCACGTCAGCGACACCGACCCGCCATGCTCGCCTCGCGGCAAGTGGTCGCTCGTAGCGACTAAGGTTGGGCCCGGGGGCTTGGATCGGGCCGGTGCCACATCCAGGCTAACAAACAGATCCCGTATGGCCATTCCCGCGCCGAGAGTTCATCTTCCGTACGGGTCGGCCCGCGGTGCTCCCGCCCCCGGCGCTCAGTCCCGCAGCAGGTCCGGCACCCCGGCGGCGTCCGGCTCGTCCCGGTCCCCGGAGACCACCGTGAGCTGCTGCGTCGCCCGGGTGAGCGCCACGTACAGCACGCGCAGCCCCGCGGGGCTCTCGTCGGCGATCTCCGCGGGCGAGACGACGACCGTGGCGTCGTACTCCAGCCCCTTGGCCTCCAGGCTGCCGAGGGCCACCACCCGGTCGCCGAGCCCGTCCAGCCAGCGGGCCGCCTCCTCGCGCCGGTTCATGGCGACGACGACGCCGACCGTGCCGTCGACCAGGCCGAGGAGCCGGGCGGCCTCCTCGCGGACGGTCCGCGCCATCGCGTCCCGTATCACGGTGAAGCGCGGCTCGACGCCGGTGGAGCGCACGGCCGTGGGGGCGGTGGAGCCCGGCATGGCGAGCGCGAGGACCCTGGAGGCCAGGTCGGCGATCTCGGCGGGGTTGCGGTAGTTGACCGTGAGGGTGAAGCGGCGCCGCGGGCGGGTGCCGAGGGCCTCGTCGCGGGCCTCGGCCGCCTCGTCCGGATCGGACCAGGACGACTGGGCCGGATCGCCCACGACGGTCCAGGTCGCGTGCCGGCCGCGGCGCCCGACCATCCGCCACTGCATCGGCGTGAGGTCCTGCGCCTCGTCGACGATCACGTGCGCGTACTCGGTGCGTTCCTGCGCCAGCCGCTCGGCGCGCTCCCGCTGCGACTCCTCGCGCACCGGCATCAGTTCCTCGAGCCCGGTGAGCTGGTCGAGCGGGTCCAGTTCGCGCCTCTTCCTCGGCCGGGCCGGCAGGCCGAGGATGGCCTGCAACTCGTCGAGCAGGGCGATGTCGTGCACGGAGTACCCCTCCCGCCGCAGCGAGCGCGCGACCCTGCGCACCTCGCCGGGGGTCAGGACGCGCCGCGCCCAGCGGCCGAGCCGCCTCTCGTCGGCCATGGCCGCGAGGACGGTCCCGGGGGTCAGCTCCGGCCACCAGGCGTCCAGGAACGCGGTGAAGGAGTCCTCGGAGGTGATGTCCTCGTCGAAGGAGGACCGCAGCTCGGCGGCCAGCTCGGGGTCGGCGTGCCGGTTCGCCGCGCCGGACTGCGCCCACAGGGCGTCCAGGAGCAGTCGGCGGGCGCGCGGGCGCAGCAGGTTGACGGGTGCCGTGCCGGTGAGGGCCGTGCGCCGGATCCGCTCCAGTTCCTCCGCCTCCAGCTCCAGCCGGCGGCCGAAGGCGACGACCCGCAGCCGGTCCGGCGCGTCACCGCTCTCCAGGGCGCCGCGGGCGGCCTTCCGCAGCACCTTGAGCATGCGGGAGGAGCCCTTGGCGCGGGCCGTGGAGGGGGAGTCGTAGAGCGTGGCCTCGACGCCGTCGACGAGCGAGCCGATGGCGCGGATGGCGACCTGGCCCTCCTCGCCGAGCGACGGCAGGACGCCCTCGGTGTAGGCGACCAGCAGCGGGGTGGGCGAGACGATCAGGATGCCGCCCGCGTAGCGGCGCCGGTCCTGGTAGAGCAGGTAGGCGGCCCGGTGCAGGGCGACGGCGGTCTTGCCGGTGCCGGGGCCGCCCTCGACGTAGGTCACGGAGGCGGCGGGGGCGCGGATGACCAGGTCCTGCTCCGCCTGGATGGAGGCCACGATGTCCCGCATGGTGTGGGTGCGGGCCTGGCCGAGCGCGGCCATCAGGGCGCCGTCGCCGATCACGGGCAGCTCGCGGCCGTCCAGGGTCGCCTTCAGCTCGGGGCGCATCAGGTCGTCCTCGACGCCGAGCACCCTGCGTCCCTTGGAGCGGATGACCCGGCGGCGCACGACCCGTCCGGGATCGACCGGGGTGGAGCGGTAGAAGGGGGCCGCGGCGGGTGCCCGCCAGTCGATGACCAGGGGCGCGTACTCCTCGTCGAGGACGCCGATCCGGCCGATGTGCAGGGTCTCGGCGATGTCGGCGGTGTTGTCGGGGCGCACCGCGCCCTCGGCGGGCTCGACGGCCGTGTACGCGCCGTCGGGCCCCTTCTTGCCGTCCTTGCCGAGCAGCAGGTCGATCCGGCCGAAGAGGAAGTCCTCGAACTCGTTGTTGAGCCGGTTGAGGTGGACGCCCGCCCGGAACACCTGGGCGTCGCGCTCGGCGAGCGCCCCGGGGGTGCCGACCTGGCCGCGCTGCGCGGCGTCGTTCATCAGGAACTCCGCCTCGTGGATCTTCTCCTCGAGGCGCCGGTACACCCGGTCCAGGTGTTCCTGTTCGACGCTGATCTCCCGGTCGCGGAGCGAGTCGTGCGCGGACCTGCCGACCGGGCCGAGCGCGGTTTCCTGTTGAACCTGAGCGGCCACCGGGCCCCCTTCTGACGTGCTGAGCAGCCGTCCACCGTACGCGAAGGGGACCCCGGGAGGCTACGGCTCGCCCCGGCCCCCGCACACGTCGGTCCGCGGCGTGGCCGGGACGCACGCCGCGGGGAAGCGCTCAGGGCGGTGGGGGGCGCCTACGCCTTCACCTCCACCAGCTTCTTCCCGTCCAGCGTCATGACCTCGAAGTGGTCGATCTGGTTGGGTGTGAACGCGGCGGCGCCGCTCACGTAGAGCGGGTTCTTCGCCTCCTCCGTCTTGCCGTCGGGGATGCCGTAGCCCCACGTCGGGACGGACCAGGTGGAGAGCGTCTCGCGCTCGCCGTTCTTGCCGACGGCGATCAGGGAGCACTTGAGCGGGCCCTTGACGCCCTTCAGCTCCACGACGCCGCTGGTGCCCCAGTCCTTGGCCGCCATCGCGACCGTGGCGCTGACCCCGGTGGTCGGGTCGGTCGCCGAGACCTTGTCGGTCATGGTCTGGAAGGCGGCCTTGGCGGGCGAGGCCGCCGCCACCGTGCCGGGGGTGTCGCTGCCGCCGCCGTTCACCGCCATCACGGCGAGCGGGCCGCCGATGATCAGCGCGGCGGCGGCCGCGACGAGGTAGAAGCCGCGCCGCCGCTTCTGGGCGCGCCGCTCGGAGATCTCGTCGACGAGCCGCTCCACCAGCCGTGGGCTGGGTTTGGCGGACAGGGATTCGCCGATGGCCGGGGTGCCCTGGCTGCCCGGCATGTCGGCGAGCGCGGCCAGCATCGGTTCCATGCCGGCCAGGTCGTCGAGCTGCTGGGCACACCAGTCGCAGGTGGCGAGGTGCGCCTCGAAGGCGGTCGCCTCCGCGTCGTCCAGGATGCCGAGGGCGTAGGCGCCGACGGTTTCATGGATGTCGCCCTGCCCCTGGGGACCGCCTCTCACGGCCCCGGGGCCACCAGTGCCGAATCCCCCGTACAGGTTGCTCATGCCGTCACCCCCCGCTCCTCCAGTGCCAGCTTCATCGACCGCAGGGCGTAGAACACCCTGGAGCGCACCGTTCCGCTGGGGATGCCGAGCGTTTCGGCCGCCTCATTGACCGTACGCCCTTTGAAGTACGTTTCGACCAGGACCTCCCTGTGAGCAGGGGTCAGGTCTTCCAGCGCGTCCGACAGTGTCATCAGCCACAACGCCTTGTCGATCTCGTCCTCCGCGGGGATGACCTCCAGCGGCGACGGGTCGACCTCCTGCGGCCGGGCCTGCCGGCTGCGGTGGCCGTCGATGACGATGCGCCGGGCGACCGTCACCAGCCAGGGGCGTACCGAACCGGTCGCTCGGTTGAGCTGGCCGGCGTTCTTCCAGGCACGGATGAGCGTCTCCTGCACGACGTCCTCGGCGCGCTGCCGGTCGCCCGCGACCAGGCGCAGCACGTAGGCGAGCAGGGGTCCCGCATGTTCTCGATACAGGGCACGCATCAGCTCCTCGTCCGGCTCGGTCGAGGACGCCGAGGAAGCGGACGAGGTCATGCGATGTCGGGCCCTGGGCCGCTTTCGTTCATCAGCCACGGCGGAATCCTTGCGCACGCCCACCTCCGGTGTCCGGGGGTTCCCCCAGTCGGTCGCTCACATCCGGGTACGCGTGAGGGGGCCGCTGTGTTCAAAGCGACAGCACAAATTTCTTGGAGAAGGTGTGGAAGCCCTTACTCCTGGGCACCCATTTCTCCCCCAAGGGGACATACGGCTGCCGCACCCTGGAGACCCAGGTCACACCGGTCGGCGCTTCACTCCCGGGTCGGCCAAGATCGCCGTGTGAAAATTTGGCTTGACTCAGGTGGAGAAATTGTCGAGAGACGGGTGCGGACTGCCCGGTTTGAGCCGAATTTATCGGCAACTTTCCCCTTTCCGTCACATGAGGATGGTCTCCCTTTCCAGGGCTTTCCTTTCCGTTTCAGCGCCTTCATCCGTCATGCGACCGGACCGCCGGGACCTTTTCCCTCACCGCGCGCCTCCCCGCCCCGTGAGAGCAACGTTCCCTTCCGGTCACTCGGTGCCACAGCACGGAAACGCGTCCTCCCTACCTTCGGGACTCATCACCGCGTACGACACCTGGGCACCGCACAACCGTGGAGGCGTCATGACAGCCCCGAGCACAGCCCCCGCCGCCGGCAGGGGGGGCCGCTGGATCGAGCAGTGGGACCCCGAGGACGAGACGTTCTGGAACGAGACCGGGGAGAAGACCGCCCGGCGCAACCTCTGGTTCTCCGTCTTCTCCGAGCACATCGGGTTCTCGATCTGGACCATGTGGTCGGTCCTCGTGCTCTTCATGGGCCCGAAGTACGGGCTGACCCCCGCCGACAAGTTCATGCTCACGTCCATGGTCACGCTCGTCGGCGCCGTCGTCCGCGTCCCCTACACCTTCGCGGTCGCGATCTTCGGCGGGCGCAACTGGACGATCATCTCCGCGAGTCTGCTGCTCATCCCGACGATCGCCGCCTTCGCCGTGATGAAGCCGGGGACCTCCTTCTCCGCCTTCCTCGTCGTCGGGCTCCTCGCCGGCATCGGCGGCGGCAACTTCGCGTCCTCGATGACCAACATCAACGCCTTCTTCCCGCTGCGGAAGAAGGGGTGGGCCCTCGGCCTCAACGCGGGCGGCGGCAACATCGGCGTGCCGGTCATCCAGCTCGTCGCCCTCGCGATCATCGGCGCGAGCGGCGGGCCGCGCGTGCTGCTCGGGATCTACATCCCGCTGATCGTGGTCGCCGCCGTGCTCGCCGCCCTCTTCATGGACAACCTCGCCTCCGTGAAGAACGACACCGGCGCCGCCAAGGACGCCGCGAAGGACGCGCACACCTGGATCATGTCCTTCCTCTACATCGGCACCTTCGGCTCGTTCATCGGCTACAGCTTCGCCTTCGGGCAGGTGCTGCAGAACCAGTTCGGGCGCACCCCGCTGCAGGCGGCCTACGTCACCTTCATCGGCCCGCTGCTCGGTTCGCTGATCCGTCCCGTGGGCGGCTGGCTCGCCGACCGCTACGGCGGCTCGAAGATCACGCTGTGGAACTTCGTCGCCATGGGCGCGGCCACCGCCGTCCTGGTCTTCGCGAGCATGCAGAAGTCGCTGCCGCTGTTCACCGCCGCGTTCGTGGTGCTGTTCGTGCTCAGCGGGCTCGGCAACGGGTCGACGTACAAGATGATCCCCGGCATCTTCCAGGCCAAGGCCGTCGCCAAGGGTCTCGAGGGCGAGGAGGCCGCGGCGTACGGGCGGCGGCTGTCCGGTGCCTCCATGGGCCTCATCGGGGCCGTGGGCGCGCTCGGCGGCGTCGGCATCAACCTCGCCTTCCGGCAGTCCTTCCTCTCCTACGGCTCCGGCACCGGCGCCTTCGTCGCCTTCCTCGCCTTCTACGCCGTGGCCTTCGCGGTCACGTGGGCCGTATACCTTCGCCGCCCGGCCGCCCAAGCCCGGGCCAACGCTTCCTCCTCCGAGGCGAAGCAGCAGCTCAGCTATGCGGAAGTGTGAAGCGGCGGCTCAGCCACGCCGAGGTGTGACGTAACACCGGCGACATGAAGCCGAACCGAGCCTGTCACGAGCCGTTGACAGGCTCGGTCGGCATGTAGGTACGACGCGTACGACCGGTGTTCACAGCCATGTGGCCACCGGTACGCCGACTCGAGTGCGGGACGAGAGCCATGTACGACAACCAGCAGCGACCAGAACACGGCCCCCTGGCGGGGTTCACCGTGGGCGTGACGGCCGCGCGGCGCGCCGACGAGCTGGGGGCCCTGCTCCAGCGGCGCGGCGCGTGCGTGCTGCATGCGCCGGCCCTGCGCATCGTGCCGCTCGCCGACGACGGTGAACTGCTCGCCGCCACCAAGGAGTTGATCGAGCACGTGCCGGACATCGCGGTCGCCACCACCGCGATCGGCTTCCGCGGCTGGATCGAGGCCGCCGACGGCTGGGGGCTCGGGGAGGACCTGCTCGCCCGGCTGCGCGGGGTGCGGCTGCTCGCGCGCGGCCCGAAGGTCAAGGGCGCGATACGGGCGGCCGGGCTGACCGAGGAGTGGTCGCCCAGTTCCGAGTCCATGGCCGAGGTGCTCGACCGGCTCCTCGAAGAGGGCGTCGAGGGCCTCCGCATCGCCGTCCAGTTGCACGGCGAGCCGCTGCCCGGCTTCGTGGAGGCGCTGCGGGAAGGGGGCGCCGAGGTCGTGGGGGTGCCGGTGTACCGGTGGATGCCGCCGGAGGACATCGGGCCCATGGACCGGCTCCTCGACGCGATCGTCGCCCGGGGCCTGGAAGCGCTCACCTTCACCAGCGCACCCGCCGCCGCGTCGCTGCTGTCCCGGGCCGAGGAGCGGGGGCTGCTGCCGGAGGTGCTCGCCGCCCTGAACCACGACGTACTGCCCGCCTGCGTCGGTCCCGTCACCGCGCTGCCGCTCCAGGCCCGCGGCATCGACACGATCCAGCCCGAACGCTTCCGGCTCGGCCCGCTCGTCCAGCTCCTGTGCCAGGAACTGCCCGCCCGGGCCCGTACGCTGCCCATCGCCGGCCACCGGGTGGAGATCCGCGGGCACGCGGTCATGGTGGACGGGGCGCTGCGGCCCGTACCGCCCGCCGGAATGTCCCTGCTGCGCGCCCTGTCCCGGCGGCCCGGCTGGGTGGTCGCCCGCTCCGACCTGCTGCGCGCGCTCCCGGGCTCCGGGCGCGACGAGCACGCCGTGGAGACGGCGATGGCCCGGCTCCGGACGGCCCTCGGGGCGCCCAAGCTGATCCAGACGGTGGTCAAGCGCGGCTACCGGCTCGCACTCGACCCGGCGGCGGATTCCAAGTACGCGGACGTGTGAGCCGCGACGGTGGGCGATCGCGGCCCTCGCGCTCGCCCCGACGGCGGCCGACACGCGCGGTCCTCACCCTGGGGCATGCGCTCGTCTGCCGGCGACGCCTGCGCTCACGCCGTTGACCGGGTCAGCGAGGAGGGGGAGGGGACTGCGGGTCGGGAGCGCATGCTGCTTCCTGGGCGGCCATGACCTCGTCACCGTGCTCGAAGGCCCATGCGCCGACGGCGTCGATGGGCGCCAGCAAGGTCCGCCCCAGAGCGGTGAGCCGGTACTCGACCCGTGACGGGGCGTCGGGGGGCGCCTGCCGGTCGACCAGTCCGTTGAACTGCAGCCGACGCAGGGTCTCGTTGAGGACCTTGGAGCTGATGCCCCCGATCCGCTCCCGTAGTTCGACCGGGCGCCTTGGACCGTCGCGCAGCGCCCAGATCACCACGGCGTTCCAGGTGTTGGAGAGCAGGTCGAAGGCGAGGCGGGCGCGGCAGTCGGCGATGAAGGCGTCGGTCGTCACCTACCAAATGGTGCCCGAACCGCCTTCTAGCGTCGGTGTGAACGGTCGAAGCACGCGCGGAGAGGGAACCTGTGATGAGGATCGGCGTACTGGGAACGGGCAACATGGCCGACGCGCTCGCGGCCCACTGGGTGCGGGCCGGGCACGAGGTGATCGTCGGGGGACGGGACGCGCACAAGGCGGAGCGGCTCGCGACGCGCCTCGGAGGCGGCGCGAAGCCTGCCGGTCTGCGCGCGGCGGCCGAGTCCGGTCAGGTGGTCCTGGCCGCGCTGCCCTTCGGGGTGGGGGCAGACGTGGCACGGGGCCTGCGCACGGCCCTGGAGGGCAAGGTGCTGCTCGACTGCTCCAACCCGGTCGGGCCGGGCTTCCGGCTGCTGACGGAAGGAGGCCCGTCGGCCGCGCAGCGACTGGCCGCGGCGGCACCGGGGGCTTACGTGGTCAAGGCTTTCAACCTCTGTCACGAGGACGTGTGGCGCATGCGTCCGCCGGTCTTCGACGGGCGGCCGCTGGCCGTGCCGGTCTGCGGGGACGACGAGACGGCCCTCGCGCGCGTACGCGAGTTGGTGCAGGACGTGGGCTGCGAACCCGTGGCCGGCGGCGGTCTCGAACGTGCGGGACTCCTGGAAGCGACCGCCGCGCTGTTCATCGCCCTGTGGGTCGGCGAGGGAGCGGATGCGCAGGCGATCGCCCCTCCGCTGGCATACGCGGCCGGACCGGGGCCTGGCATCCGATCCGATCCCGGCCACTAGTGCCGCGACGGTCTCGTGCCCAGTCGGTGACGCCGTGGCGATCGGGGCCTTCCCGGGGCGTGTGCGGGCGGGCACTGTAAAGGGGGCGAGCAGGCGACTCCAAGGCGGTGACAGGCTCATGGCATCCGGCACGGTCACGGCCTCGTACACGTTGCGGTTCGGCTCCGGGCGGATCTGTCTGGACCTGCTCGCCACGACCCATCCCGAGGAACGGCTCGACTCGGTGGACCGGTTGCGGGCGTGGATCACCGGAGCCGGGCTGGTGCCGCCGGGCACCCCGCTGACCGGGGTGGACGCCGGCTGGCTGCGGGCGTTCCGCGAACTGCGCGAGGACCTCGGCCGGTTGGTGGGCGGGGAGCTGGACGGGTGTCCGGCGGACGGGGCGCTGGCCCGGGTCAACGCGGCGGCCCGGAGCGCACCGCCCGCGCCGTGCGCGGTCCGTACGGAGGACGGCGCGCTGGTACGACGGCTGCGCGCGCTGCCGACCTGCGAGGACCTGCTGGCGGCGGTGGCCCGCGAGGCCATAGAGCTGCTGACCGATCCGAAGGCCAGGGCGAGCCTGCGGCGGTGCGAGGGGGACAACTGCCCGATCGTCTACCTGGACACGTCCCGGGGCCGGCGCCGCCGCTGGTGCTCGAGCGAGGTGTGCGGCAACCGGGAGCGGGTGGCCCGCCACCGCAGACGGGCGGCGCTGGCGCGGACGTAGTGTCGCGGCAGGCGACGTCCGCCGGGCAAACGCTGCCCGCCGCGGCACCGGGACGAAGGTTCCGTCGCCGGACTCCCGCCCGCCGCCTCGGGGTTCACCCGCTTGGCTCGGTCACCGCGCCGCCGGGGGGCGCGGTGGTCGCGCGAGGGATCAGGTGGGTGGGCAGGACGATGTGGGGCGTGCGGTCGGCCTCGGGGTCGTCGATGAGCTTCAGGGCGAGTTCCCCGGCCTCCCGGCCCATGTCCGAGGGTGACTGGGCGATCGTGGACAGATCGAACCACTCGGCCACCTGGTGGTCGTCGAAGCCGATGACGGACATCCGCTCGGGCACCTGGATCCGTGCCGCGCGCAGGGTGTGGACGACGGCGACGGCCAGCTCGTCCTGCTCGGCGAAGACCGCCGTGGGCGGCTCCCGCAGGCTCAGCAGCGCGCCTATCCCCGCCCTGAGGCCGCGCTTGTCCTCGACCGACATGGTGACCACCAGCTCGTCGTCCAGGGGTATGCCGGCCTCGGCGAGCGCCTGCCGGTAGCCGAGCAGCCGTTCGCGCGAGCTGAAGGTGAAGCCGGTGGCACCCACCGTCGGCACGAAGGCGATCCTGCGGTGCCCGAGGTTGAGCAGGTGCCGGGTGGCCTTGCAGCCTCCGGCCACGTCGTCGACGTAGACGCTGGGGCGGCCCTTGGCGTGCTGGCTGACGTAGATCACCGGCATCCCGAGGTCGTCCAGCCGTGCCATCTCCTCGTCGGTGAGGTCGAAGCCGAAGACGAGGAGCGCGTCGGCGTTCCGCCGGGCCGGGAGGTGCTCGAAGAACGAGGTGCGCTCGGCCATGTCCGGGATGACGTAGACGTTCAGCCCCATGCCGGCCGCGCGCAGCAGCGGGCCCAGGCTGGACAGCGCCGATCCCATGAACCACGAGTTGAGCGTGGGCACGAGCACCGCGACGACCCCGGTCTTCCCCGTGACCAGGCTCGCCGCCTGCCGCGAGACCGCGAAGTCCAGCTCGCTGGCGGCCTGTTCGACCCGGGCGCGGACGTCCGCCGAAACGGAGGTCAGACCGCGCAGGGTGCGCGAGACGGTGGACACGGAGACGCCGGCGCGTTCGGCGACATCGGCCATCGTGGGGTGCCGTTGAGCTGGTGACATGAGCGGAAGTTAGCACAAAACCCCACGGCCGAGAGAAGGTTCGTGAAAGCGCTGTCACGATCTCCACGCGGGGTGATTTGCCCGCTTTGATCGTGAATTGGCCATCTTGCTCTCTCGAACCCGTCCGTATTACCGACAAGTTACCGATTGACTTCCCTCGAGTGCACTCCTAGCGTGCAAGCGTTGTCTCGGCGGAGCCCAAGACGTTGCCCCGCAACTTTCCACATGCTCTCTGACCTGCGTTTTTACTGCGCAAGACGCCGTGACAACACTGTCAGCCGCGCCTTCGGTTCCGTACGACCAGGAGAGAGACAGTGATGACCAGGACCACCAGAGCCCTTCAGTGTTCGGCGACGCTCGTCGCCGCCGGGCTGCTCCTCACCGCCTGCGGCTCGTCCGGCGGCAGCGGCAGCTCGGGGCAGGACGCCCAGAGCACGTCGTTCACGGGCCGTGGCCCCATCACGTACGTGGCCGGCAAGGACACCACCGGCACCGTCCAGACGATCATCGACCGCTGGAACAAGCTGCACCCCAAGGAGAAGGTCACCTTCATCCAACTGCCGACGGACGCGGACTCACAGCGGCAGCAGATGATCCAGAACGCGGAGACGAAGTCCGACGCCTACACGGTGCTCTCCCTCGACGTCGTGTGGACGTCGGAGTTCGCCGCCCACCAGTGGATCGACCGCCTGCCCGACAACCGGTTCCCGCTGCAGAACATGCTGAAGCCGGTGGTGGAGACCGCGAAGTACCGCGGAGGTCTGTACGCCGTCCCGGGCAGCTCGGACGGCGGCATGCTGTACTACCGCACCGACCTGCTGAAGAAGGCCGGCATCACCAGCCCTCCGACCACCTGGTCCCAGATGACGGCCGACTGCGCCAAGGTGAAGAAGCTGCCCGAGGCCAAGGGCATGTCCTGCTACGCCGGGCAGTTCCAGAAGTACGAGGGCCTGACGGTGAACTTCTCCGAGGCCGTGAACTCGGCGGGCGGCGTCGTCACCGACGCGAACGGCAAGCCGGACGTCGACACCCCGCAGGCGAAGAAGGGCCTGGACTTCCTCGTCGACTCCTTCAAGGACGGGACGATCCCCAAGGAGGCCATCACCTACCAGGAGGAGGACGGCCGCCAGGCGTTCCAGTCCGGCAAGCTGGTCTTCCTGCGCAACTGGCCGTACGTGTACGCGCTGGCCGAGAAGAGCCCGATCGCGGGGAAGTTCGCGGTGGCTCCGCTGCCCGGCCTGAACGGGACCGGCTCCTCCAGCCTGGGCGGTCACAACCTGGCCCTGTCGTCCTTCGCGAAGAACAAGGCCACGGCCGTGGACTTCATGAAGTTCTTCAGCAGCGAGGAGAGCGCGAGCTACTTCCTCAAGGCCGCCTCCCTCGCCCCGCCGTACGCGAACCTGTACGACGACGCGTCGCTGGACAAGCAGTACCCGTACCTGCCCGTCCTCAAGCAGTCCATCCTGCATGCCGTGCCGCGCCCGCGGGTCGTGCAGTACGGGGACGTGACCTCGGCGATCGAGAAGGAGTCCTACGCCGCCCTGTCCGGCACCAAGAGCAGCTCGCAGGCTCTGAAGGACCTGCAGGCGGACCTGCAGAAGCTGACGGCGCAGTGAGGACCCGGGTCATGACCGACACCGAGATCCCTTCCGGAAGCACCGTGCCGGAGCCCGGGGCGGTCGACCGCCCCGGGCGGGCCCCCGCGCTGCGCAGCCGCCGGCACACCGGGGCCCGTGCCACCACGGGCACCGGCCGGCTGGCGGCGCTGCTGGTCTCCCCCACGCTCCTGGTGCTGACGATCGTCGTGATCTACCCGACGCTCATGGCGCTCAACGAGTCGCTGTACGGGCCGAAGGGGCTGGACCCCAAGACCGGTTTCATCAGCAACACCGAGCCGTTCGTGGGCCTGAAGAACTACACCGCCATCTTCACCCAGGCCGGTGACCGGTTCTGGAACGCCTTCTGGAACACCACCCTCTTCACCGTCGTCACGGTCCTGCTGGAGACGGTGATCGGTGTGGCCATGGCACTGATCATGCACAAGGCGTTCCGGGGCCGGGCCGTGGTGCGGGCGAGCATCCTCGTGCCGTGGGCGATTCCCACCGCCATCTCCGGCCTGCTGTGGCGGTGGATCTTCAACGCCGACGGAATCGCCAACGTCCTCGTCGGGCACCAGGTCCTGTGGACCGCCGACGGCTTCGCGGCCAAGGCCGCGGTCGTCATCGCCGACGTGTGGAAGACCGCCCCCTTCATCGGGCTGCTGGTCCTGGCCGGCCTGCAGGTGATCCCGAAGGAGGTCTACGAGGCGGCCCGGATCGACGGGGCCACCGCCTGGGGCCGGTTCTGGCACATCACCCTGCCGCTGGTGAAGCCCGCGCTGCTGGTGGCGGTGCTGTTCCGGTGCCTTGACGCGCTGCGGATGTTCGACCTGCCCTACATCCTCATCGGCGCCCAGAAGAACTCGGTGGAAACCCTGTCGATGCTCGCGCAGAACGAAGCCTCCAACGTCCGCTTCGGACCCGCCTCCGCCTACGCGGTGCTCCTCTTCCTCTATGTCTTCCTCATCGCGCTCGCCTTCGTCCGGCTGCTGGGCGCCGACCTCGTCGGCGACGGCGGCGCCAGGCGCGAGCGCCGGACCGGGCGCCGGGGCGTCATGGCGCTGCGCCGTGCGGAGGTGACGGCATGACCCTCACAGCCACCTGGCGTCAGCGGCTGCCGTACCTGGGTGTCGCCGCGGTGGTCGCCTACTGCCTGGCCCCGTTCTACTGGATGCTGGTCTCCAGCCTGCGGCGCGACGACGACATCTTCAGCACCTCGCTGTTCCCCTCGCCGCTGTCGTTCCAGAACTACCGGGCGGTGTTCAGCCCCTCCCAGGGGTTCTCACGGGCGCTGCTCAACAGCCTGATCGTCGCCGGCATCACCACGGCGCTGGCGCTGCTGCTGGCCACGTTCACCGCGTACGCGATGGCCCGGCTGGAGTTCCGGTTCAAGCGGCTGATCCTCACACTGATCATCGCCACCTCGATGTTCCCGGTGGTGTCGATCGTGGTCCCGCTGCTGAAGCTGTTCACGGACATCGGCTGGATCAACACCTACCAGGCCATGATCGTGCCGAGCATGTCCTTCGCGCTGCCGCTGGCGGTGTGGAACCTGACCACGTTCTTCCGTCAGATGCCGGACGAGCTGGAGCACGCCGCGATGGTCGACGGCTGCACCCGCGGCCAGGCGTTCCGCAGGATCATCATCCCGCTCGCCGCGCCCGGCATCTTCACCACCGCGATCATCACCTTCATCGCCGCCTGGAACGAGTTCCTCATCGCCCTGTCGATGACCAACAAGCCCGGCATGCAGACGGCGACGGTCGCGATCTCGAAGTTCTCCGGGGCCACGACGTACCAGACGCCGTTCGGCAGCCAGATGGCGGCAGGCGTCATCGTCACCATCCCGCTGGTGATCATGGTGCTGTTCTTCCAGCGCCGTATCGTCGCCGGACTCACCGCAGGCGCGGCCAAGTAGGCACCCGGCGCCGCGCCGCCCCTTCCCGACGTCCAAGGAGTAACGCACTCGTATGTCCGGTACCGCACCGTGGTGGCGCAGCGCCGTCATCTATCAGATCTACATCCGCAGTTTCGCCGACGGAAACGGTGACGGCGTCGGCGACATCGCCGGCATCCGCTCCCGTCTGCCGTACCTGAAGTCGCTCGGGGTCGACGCCATCTGGATCAACCCCTGGTACAAGTCGCCGATGGCGGACCACGGTTACGACGTGGCGGACTTCCGCGAGATCGACCCGCTGTTCGGCACCGTGGCCGAGGCGGAGGAACTGATCGAGGAGGCGCACCGGCACGGGATCCGCGTGATCCCCGACATCGTGCCCAACCACACCTCCGACCAGCACGCCTGGTTCCGGGCGGCGCTCGCGGCGGGGCCGGGCAGCCCCGAGCGTGAGCGCTACGTCTTCCGGCCCGGCCGCGGGCCCGACGGCGCGGAACCGCCCAACGACTGGGTCTCCTCCTTCGGCGGCCCGGCCTGGACGCGGCTGCCCGACGGCGAGTGGTACCTGCACCTGTTCGCCCCCGAGCAGCCCGACCTCAACTGGGAACACCCCGAGGTGAGGGCCGAGTTCGAGTCGATCCTGCGGTTCTGGTTCAGCCGGGGCGTGGACGGGTTCCGGATCGACGTGGCGCACGGACTCGTCAAGCACCCCGAACTGCCCGACCTGCCGCCGCGCCAGGAACCGGCGGTGCTGGGACCGCTCTCCCGCCGGGACGACGCGCAGGACCGGGTCCGGCAGCACGTCGACCACCCCCACTGGGACCGTGACGAGGTCCACGAGATCTACCGGGCGTGGCGCAAGGTGGCCGACGAGTTCCCCGGCGACCGCTCCTTCGTCGCCGAGGCCTGGGCGGACACCCCCGAGCGGCTCGCCGCCTACGTCCGCCACGACGGCCTGCACACCGCGTTCAACTTCGACTTCCTGATGGCGAGCTGGGACGCGAAGGACCTGCGCGCGGTCATCGACGACTCGCTCGCCATGCTCGGCGCGGTGGGCGCCCCCGCCACCTGGGTGCTGTCCAACCACGACGTGATGCGCCACGTCAGCCGCTACGGCCGCAGGACCGTCAAGCGGTGGCTGGCCAACGAACGCTACGAGCCCGAAGGCCCCCTGGACGTCGAGCTGGGCACCCGGCGCGCCCGCGCGGCGGCGCTGCTGATGCTCGCCCTGCCCGGCGGCGCCTACGTCTACCAGGGTGAGGAACTGGGCCTGCCGGAGGTGGAGGACCTGCCCGAGTCGGTGCTCCAGGACCCGATCTGGGAGCGCTCCGGGCACACGCAGCGCGGCCGTGACGGCTGCCGGGTGCCGATCCCCTGGTCCGGGCGGACGGCGCCGTTCGGCTTCAGCCCCGAGGGCGCCTCGGCCGCACCCTGGCTGCCGCAGCCCGCCGGCTGGGGCGAGCGCAGCGTGGAGGCGCAGACCGGCGACGAGACGTCGATGCTGGAGCTGTACCGCCGGGCCCTGCGCGTGCGCCGCGAGCACCCGGCGCTCGGCGAGGGCACTCTGACCTGGCGGGACGCCCCCGCCTCCGTCCTCGCCTTCGACCGCGACCCCGGCTTCCTGTGCGTGGTCAACCTCTCGGCAGAGGCGTACCGGCTGCCGGAGCACACCTCGGTGCTGCTCGCGAGCGGTCCGGTCGAGGGCGGCCTGCTGGCACCGGACCACGCGGTCTGGCTCGCGGTGTAGCCGTCCACGGGAACACCAGGGCCTGTCCGGTGCCCTCCCCGCTCACCGGACGGACCCTGGTCCCACCCGACCCACCCGGGTCTGGTGGGACCAGGCGGGCGCGAGCCGCCCGGCCCGGATGGCTCGCGCCCGCCTACGCCCCGCCGTCAGTCCGGGGCGTTCATGCTCTCGGCGTCGACGGCCGGGATCCATCCGTCCCCGGGCCGCCGCAGCCATCCCTCCGCGGCGGCGATCTCGGCCGCGGCCTGTCGAAGCGCATCGAGCCCCGGATGCGACAGCCCCTGCCGCCACACCAGCGAGACGGGAGAGAGCGGCACGGGATCGACGAGCGGGCGCCGCACCGTCCCGGGCAGGGCGGGGAAGTCCACCACGGCGAGGATCGGGTGGCGCGTCCTGGCCATGATCCGCTGGAACTCCTCCTCCCCGACGGCCAGCGGCACCGGTGGCGCGACCCGGATGCCCCGCCCGTCGAAGAGACGGTGCGCGAGGTCGGTCCACTCCGGCGTGCGCGGGTTGCCGGCGCCTGCGTACACCGTCTCCCCGGCCAGCGCGGCGAGCGGCACCGCCTCACGCGACGCCAGACGGTGGTCCTCGGGCAGGATGAGCGCCATCGGTTCGTACCGCACGGGCTGCCGGCCGAGCCCGGCCCGCAGCGCCGGGGGGAGGCCCGCGAACCGGCCGAACGACGCGTCCAGCCGGCCCGCGAGCACTTCGGCCGCGGCATGGGTCAGGCCGCTCTCGTAGCGGGCCATCAGCTCCAGGCCGGGGGCGAGGTCGCGGGCCCGCAGCAGCACCCTGCGCCCCGTGACCAGGCCCGGTGAGTTCAGGTCGACCAGCAGCGGGCGCGCCTGCCCGAAGGCGGCGAGGAGGTCGTCCTGCGCGTCCAGCACCCGGCGCGCGTACGGCAGCAGGCGCTCGCCGTCGGGGGTCAGCGTCACCTGACGCGTCGTACGGACGAACAGCTCGGTGCCCAGCTCCCGCTCCAGCCTGCGGATGTCCCGGCTCAGCGCCTGCTGGGCGATGTAGAGGCGGGCCGCGGCACGGGTGAAGTGCAGTTCCTCCGCGACGGCGAGGAACGCGCGGAGCAGGCGGGGGTCGACGGCGGCGGGCATCCGGCGAACTTACAACCCAGATGCGTCAATCGCCACGGAGTAAGTGTTGGACCGCAGGTCACGGGCCGGGCGACGCTTCCCTGCATGCCGCACCCCTCCTCCCGTAGACCACCCCTGCTCACCGTCGTCCAGGACGCCCTGGTCGCCGCCGACTTCACCCCGCGCACCGCCGGCGGGGCGCCCGCCCCGCGCAACCCCTACCGCCGTCTGTTCACTCACCCCGGCACCCGTGCCTTCACGATCGGGAACCTTATCGCCCGGCTCCCCACGGGCATGTTCAGCGTGAGCGCGGTCATCATGGTCGCCGGGTCCCGGGGCTCGTACGCCCTCGCCGGAGCGGTCACCGCCACCGGTCTCGTGGCCACGGCCCTGGCCGCGCCCTGGGTCGCGCGCCTCGTCGACCGTCACGGCCAGGCCCGGATCGCCCTGCCCGCCACCCTGTTCGCGCTGCTCGGGAGCCTCGCGCTGGCCCTGTGCGTGCACTACGGCGCTCCCGACTGGACCCTGTTCGCCGCCTACACCGCCACCGCCACCACCCCGAACATCGGCGGCCTGTCCCGCGCCCGCTGGGCCCACCTGTTCCGCACCGCCCCCGAGGCCCTGCACACGGCGAACTCCTTCGAGCAGGCCGCCGACGAGCTGTGCTACCTGCTCGGCCCGGTGCTCGCCGCCTTCCTCTGCACCCGGATCTTCCCGGAGGCCGGCACCCTGACCGGTGCCTTCCTGCTGCTCACCGGCATGCTGATCTTCACCAGCCGGCGCGCCACGGAACCGCCGCCGAGCCCCCGCCCGGCCGGCCGGCCCCCGCTGCGCGCCCCCGGCATGCCGCCGCTCCTGCTCGGTCTCCTCGCCACCGGCGCGATCTTCGGCGCGATGGAGGTCGTCACCGTGGCGTTCGCGGACGCACAGGGTCACAAGGCGGCCGCCGGCCCGGTCCTGGCCCTGCAGGCCGCCGGATCGTGCGCCGCCGGTCTGCTGTACGGCACGCTGCGGCCCGCCGGTCCCGCCGAGCGCCGTTACACGTGGTGCCTCGCGGCGATGACCGCCCTCATGGCCCTGCCCCTGCTGGCGGCGCGCACCTCCGGCTCCCTCCTCGCCCTCGCGCCCGCCCTCCTGCTCGCGGGCATGGCCACCGCCCCGACGATGGTCACCGCGATGACCCTGGTCCAGCGGCGCACCCCCGAGGGCCGGCTGAACGAGGGCATGACCCTCGCCGTGACGGCTCTCCTGGGTGGTGTGGCCTGCGGCTCCGCCACCGGCGGCTGGACGGTCGAGCACCTCTCCCCGACCGCGGGTTTCACCCTCCCCACGGCCGCCGCCGGCCTCGCCCTGACGACCAGCCTGGGCCACAGGCTGCTCAAAAGAATCCGCACCGATTCCTGCGCCCCCCATTGACGCCGCCGGAGCCCCCACATACCTTCGCCCGTCGAAGCGCTTCGACAGCACGCATCGAAGCGATTCGACGGACGCTGCGTGATATCTGCGATACCCATCCGACTCCCCTGGAGGCACTGGATGTTGACGGCACGACGACGTGTGGTGGCGACGGCTGCGGCGGTCCTGTCCGGATCCCTGCTCCTGGCCTCCTGCGGTGGCTCGGACAGCGGTTCTTCCGACGGCAAGACGCTCAAGCTGTGGCACTACGAGGGTCCGGACAGCGCGATGGGCGCCGCCTGGAACGAGGCCATCAAGGAGTTCGAGGCCAAACACCCGGGCGTGAAGGTGAAGTTCGAGGAGAAGGGCTTCGAACAGATCCAGAAGACCGCGCCCATGGTGCTCAACTCCTCCGACGCACCCGACATCATGGAGTACAACAAGGGCAACGCGACGGCGGGCCTGCTGTCCAAGCAGGGACTTCTCACTGATCTGACCGCCGAGGTCACCAAGCGCGGCTGGGACAAGAAGCTCAGCGCGGGCGTGAAGACCACGAGTCAGTACGACGCGAACGGCGTCATGGGCTCCGGCAAGTGGTACGGAGTGCCCAACTACGCCGAGTACACCATGGTCTTCTACAACAAGGACCTGTTCAAGAAGTACGGGATCGCCGAGCCGAAGACGTTCGACGACCTGACCTCCGCGATGGACAAGTTCGTCGCCAAGGGGATCACCCCGCTCGCCAACGCCGGCGCCGAGTACATGGCCCAGCAGTACCTGTACCAGCTCGCGCTGTCGAAGGCCGACCGCTCCTGGGTCGACAGTTACGAGCTGTACAAGGGCAAGACCGACTTCCACGACGCGGCCTGGACGTACGGCGCGACCACCTTCGCCGACTGGGTGAAGAAGGGCTACATCGGCAAGACGTCCAGCGGCACCAAGGCCGAGGACGCGGGCGTCGCGTTCATCCAGGGCAAGAACCCGATCCTGTTCAGCGGAAGCTGGTGGTACGGCCGCTTCAAGTCGGACAACAAGTTCGACTGGGGCACCATGCTCTGGCCGGGCTCCAACCTCACCCTCGGCTCCGGCGGCAACCTCTGGGTCGTGCCCAAGGGCGCCAAGAACAAGGACCTCGCCTACGACTTCATCGACATCACCATGTCGCCGAAGATCCAGAACCTGCTCGGCAACAAGGGCGGCGTCCCGGTCGCGGCCGACCCGAACGCCATCACCGACCCGCAGTCCAAGACCCTCATCGCCAACTTCAACACGCTCTCCCAGCGCGACGGCCTGGCGTTCTACCCCGACTGGCCCGTCCCCGGCTTCTACGACACCCTCGTCTCCGAGACGCAGAAGCTGATCACCGGCAGTGAACAGCCGGACGCCTATCTCAGCGCGCTGCAGAAGGCGTACGACCAGGGCGCGCCGAAGCAATGACGATCACCGTCGAACGGGGCGCGCGGGCCGTCGGCAAGCGCCCGCACACCGGCCCGCGCCGCCCCCGCGCCCAGACGTCGTACGCGCTCTTCCTGCTCCCGGGTGTCCTCGCGTTCCTCGCCGTGATCATCGTCCCGTTCCTGATGAACACGGGCGTGAGCTTCACCGAGTGGAGCGGTGTCGGCTCGCCGAAGTGGACCGGGCTCGCCAACTACCGGCAACTGCTGGACGACAGCGAGTTCTGGGCGTCGTTCCGGCACAGCCTGTTCATGGTCGTCGCCATGGCGGTCGTGCCGACGATGATCGGGCTGGTCCTCGCCGCCGCGTTGTTCGACTACATCGGCAAGCACTTCGGCAGCAAGACGGCCGCCGTGCTGCGGGCCTGCTTCTACCTGCCTCAGGTGCTGCCGATCGCGGTCGCCGGCATCGTCTGGAGCTGGATCCTCGCCCCCGACAACGGCTCCCTGAACGCGTTGCTGAAGGCGGTCGGGCTCGGCTCCTGGCAGCAGGACTGGCTCGGCGACCCGGACGTCGCGCTCTACAGCGTCATGGGAGTGATGGTGTGGGTGCAGCTCGGCTTCCCGCTCGTCGTCTTCATGGCCGGGCTCCAGCGGGTCGACCCGCAGCTCTACGAGGCGGCCGAACTGGACGGCGCCGGCTGGTGGCGCCGCTTCTGGCACATCACGCTGCCGCAGATCAGGCCGGAGATCTACGTGGTGCTGACCTGGTGCACGGTCGCGGCGCTGAAGGTGTTCGGGGCGGTGTACGTGCTGACGAAGGGCGGCCCGGGCGGTGCCACCGACGTCCCGTCCTACTTCTCCTTCACCACCTTCTTCGAGAAGACGCAGGCCGGGTACGGCGCCGCGATCTCCACCGTCCTCACCGCGATCATCCTCGTCCTGGCGATGGTGGGCCTCAAGCTCCAGACCCGCGCCGAGGACGCCGAGGAAGGGGCCCGCGCATGACCGCCGTACGCACCGAGATCCGCACCCGGCCCCGGACGGCCCTCGGCCGCTACCCCGTTCTCGTGGCCCTGTGCATCGCGGCCCTGTTCATGGTGCTGCCGTTCCTGATCGTCGCCGTCAACGCGGTCAAGTCCCCCGCCGAGTACTCCCAGCACGGGCCGCTCAGCCTGCCGAAGGGCCTGTACCTGGACGGGCTGAAGGACTTCTGGCAGCGCGTCGACTACGGCCAGAAGCTGTTCAACTCCGTGCTGATCAGCGGCTCGGTGGCCGTCCTGGCGGCGGTGCTGTCCGTGCTGAACGCGTACGCGATCGGCATCGGCCGCATCAAGGGCCGCACCTGGGTGCTGGCCTTCTTCGTGCTCGCCAACGTGCTGCCGCAGGAGGCGCTGGTCTACCCGCTGTACTACCTGAGCAAGCAGGCCGGCCTCTACGACACCCGGCTGAGTGTGATCATCGTCTTCACGGTGATCCAGGCCGCCTTCGGCACCTATCTGCTCTCCTCGGTCCTCGGGCAGTTCCCGCGCGAGATCATCGAGGCGGCCCGGATCGACGGGGCGAACAAGTGGCAGGTGCTGTGGCGGATCGTGGTCCCGGTCAGCCGTCCCACGATCGGGGTGCTGCTCGTCTTCTTCTTCATCTGGACGTGGAACGAGTTCCTGCTGCCCCTGGTCATGCTGATCTCCAACGACAACCAGACGGTGTCGGTGGCGCTCGGCGTCCTGCAGGGCCAGCGCCTGATGGACGCCACGATGACCAATGCGGCCGCCCTGCTGGGCGTGTTGCCCGCCATCGTCTTCTTCCTCGTCTTCCAGCGGACTCTCACCCGCGGCATCGCCGTGGGTGCCGTCAAGTAGGGGGCACGCTTGAAGTTCACCGACGGCTACTGGCTGCTGCGCGAGGGCGTCACCGCGGCCCATCCGGTGCAGGTCCTGGACGTGACCACGCCCCCGGGAGCCCTGGAGATCCATGCGCCGACCCAGCCCATCCGCCACCGCGGCGACCTGCTGAAGGGACCGGTCGTGACGATCAGCGCGCACGCGCCGATGCCGGACGTCATCGGCCTGACCTTCACCCACTTCGAGGGCGAGCAGCCCCGGGGGCCGCGGTTCGAGATCCGGCGGGACGACGACTTCACGCCGCACGCCGAGTACGACGAGGAGACCGCCACCCTCACCGCGGGCGCCCTGTCCGTACGCGTCGCCCGCACCGGTCCCTGGCACGTCGGCTTCCTCGCCCACGGCCGCACCCTGACCACCAGCGGCCCCAAGAACATGGGCATCATGCGCGACGCGACCGGCGCCCACTACCTGCGCGAACAGCTCAACCTGGGGGTCGGCACGTCGGTCTACGGCCTCGGCGAACGCTTCGGTCCGCTGGTGAAGAACGGCCAGGTCGTCGACATCTGGAACGCGGACGGCGGCACCGCCACCGAACAGGCCTACAAGAACGTCCCGTTCTACATCACGGACGCCGGCTACGGCGTCTTCGTCGACCACCCGGGCAAGGTGTCCTTCGAGGTCGGCTCGGAGGCCGTGTCGCGGGTCCAGTTCAGCGTGGAGAGCCAGCAGTTGACGTACTACGTCATCTACGGGCCCACCCCGAAGGACATCCTGCGCAAGTACACGGCCCTCACCGGCCGCCCGGCCCTGCCGCCCGCCTGGTCGTTCGGACTGTGGCTGTCGACCTCCTTCACCACCTCCTACGACGAGGCCACCGTCACCTCCTTCATCGACGGCATGAAGGAGCGCGACCTCCCGCTGTCCGTCTTCCACTTCGACTGCTTCTGGATGCGCGAGTTCAACTGGTGCGACTTCCAGTGGGACCCGCGGGTCTTCCCCGACCCGGAGGGCATGCTGTCCCGGCTCAAGGAGCGGGGACTGCGGGTGTGCGTCTGGATCAACCCCTACATCGCGCAGCGCTCCCCGCTGTTCGCCGAGGGCAAGGCGCTCGGCCACCTGCTGAAGAAGCCGGACGGCAGCGTGTGGCAGTGGGACCTGTGGCAGCCGGGCATGGCACTGGTCGACTTCACCAGCCCGGACGCCCGCGACTGGTACGCCGCCAAGCTGGAGGCGCTGCTCGCCCAGGGCGTGGACTGCTTCAAGACCGACTTCGGGGAGCGCATCCCGGTCGACGTGGCCTACGCGGACGGCTCCGACCCGGAGCGGATGCACAACTACTACACGTACCTGTACAACCGGACCGTCTTCGAAGTGCTGCGCAAACACCGCGGCGAGCAGGAGGCCGTGGTCTTCGCCCGCTCGGCGACCGCGGGCAGCCAGAAGTTCCCCGTGCACTGGGGCGGCGACTGCGAGGCCACCTACGAGTCGATGGCCGAGTCGCTGCGCGGCGGGCTCAGCCTCGGGCTGTCGGGCTTCGGTTTCTGGAGCCACGACATCGGCGGCTTCGAGGGCACGCCGACCCCGGCGCTGTTCAAGCGGTGGCTCGCCTTCGGTCTGCTGTCCTCGCACAGCCGGCTGCACGGCAGCTCCTCCTACCGGGTGCCGTGGCTGTTCGACGAGGAGTCCGTGGACGTGCTGCGGCACTTCACCAAGCTGAAGCTCCGCCTGATGCCGTACCTGTACGAGGCCGCGCGCACCGCCCACGCCGAGGGCGTGCCGATGATGCGGGCGATGGTGCTGGAGTTCCCGGACGACCCCGGCTGCGCGCATCTGGAGCGGCAGTACATGCTCGGCCCGGACCTGCTGGTCGCGCCGGTCTTCAGCGACGACGGCGACGTCTCCTACTACGTGCCCGAGGGCGAGTGGACCCACTTCCTGACCGGGCGGACGGTGACCGGGCCGCGCTGGGTCCGGGAGCGGCACGGGTTCTCCAGCGTTCCGCTGCTGGTCAGGCCGGGTGCGGTGATCCCGGTCGGCGCGGTGGACGACCGCCCCGACTATCCGCACGCCGGCGGGGTCACCCTGCGCGCGTTCCGGTTGGAGCAGGGCGCGCAGGTGACGGTGCCGGTCGGGGACGTGACCTTCACCGTCGTGCGGGAGGGGAAGACGCTGCGGGCCTCCTGCAGTGACCCCCGGGCCCCGTGGGCGCTGGCGGGCGGGGAGCGGAGCGCGCGTGCGGCGGCGGGCACCGGATTCCTGTCGCTGGAGCTGGAGTCGGACCGGGATCCGGACGCGGACTCGGAACCGGATGCGGACCCGGTTTCGGAGTGATGGTTCCTTCCCCCACAGGAGCTGGACTGACATGGTGAAGATCACGGACGTGGCCCGGTACGCGGGGGTCTCCCCCAGCACCGTCTCCTACGCCCTCAGCGGCAAGCGCCCCATCTCCGAGGAGACCCGGCAGCGCATCGAGGCGGCCATCCGCGAGCTGGGCTACCGCCCGCACGCCGGCGCCCGCGCGCTGGCCAGCAGCCGGTCCAACGTGCTGGCGCTGGTGATGCCGCTGCGCTCCGGGATCAACGTCCCCGTGGTGATGCAGTTCGCGGTGTCGGTGGTGACGGCCGCGCGGCGGCACGACCACGACGTGCTGCTGCTCACCCAGGAGGAGGGCGAGGAGGGCCTGCGGCGCGTGGCGGACACGGCGCTCGTGGACGCGCTGATCGTGATGGACGTCCAGTTGCACGATCCGCGCCTGCCGCTGCTGCGGGCCCTGGACCGGCCGTCCGTGCTGATCGGTTTCCCGGCCGCCGCGCAGGGTCTGACCTGCATCGACCTCGACTTCATGGCGGCGGGGGAGCTGTGCGTGGAGCACCTGGCGGGGCTGGGGCACCGGGTGGTCGCGCTGGTCGGGTCGCCGCCGGAGGTGTATGTGCGGGGCACCGGGTTCGCGCAGCGGGTCGTGCAGGGATTCACCGCGGCGGCCGACCGGCACCGGCTGGTGTCGTCGGTGCACCCCTGCGAGGCCGTGCCGGCCGCCGCCCGCGGGGTCGCCGAGCGACTGCTGCGCGAGCACCCCGCGCTGACCGGGGTGGTCGTGCACAACGAGGCGGTGCTCGAGCCGCTGATCGACGCCTTCGAATCGCTCGGCCTGCGCGTACCCGGCGATCTGTCCGTCACCGCGATCTGCCCGGAGGAGCAGGCCGCGGGCGCCCGGGTGCCGGTCACGTCCGTCGCCATCCCGTCCGCCGAGGTGGGTGAGCGGGCGGTGGAGCTGCTGATGAAGAAGCTGGGCGGAGCGGCCGTTCCGGAGGCGACGCTGCTCGTTCCGCACCTCACGCTGCGCGCGAGCACGGCACCGCGCTCGGCGCCCTGAACCCCCCGAAGTCCTGAAATCCGTCACCTTGCAAGGCCCTACCGAAGGAGCCGCGACATGACAGGCACGCGAGGAAGACGCAGAACCACCCTGCTGGTGGCCCTGGCCCTGATCGCGGGGCTCGGCGCCACCGTCCCCGCCCACGCGGGCGACCCCGCGTACCCCTTCCGCAACCCGAACCTCACCGTCGACCAGCGTGTGGACGACCTGCTCTCCCGGCTCACCCTCGACGAGAAGATCTCCCTCCTCCACCAGTACGAACCCGCCATCCCCCGCCTGGGAATCCAGTCCTTCCGCACCGGCACCGAGGCCCTGCACGGCGTGGCCTGGCTCGGCAAGGCGACCGTCTTCCCCCAGGCGATCGGGCTCGCCTCCACCTGGGACCCGGCGCTGATCCGCCAGGTCGGCTCGGCGGTCGGCGACGAGGCGCGCGGCTTCCAGCAGCAGCGCCCGGCCGGCTGGGGCCTCAACCTGTGGGCGCCGGTGGTCAACCTGCTGCGCGACCCGCGCTGGGGCCGCAACGAGGAGGGCTACTCCGAGGACCCGTACCTCACCGGCTCGATCTCCACCGCCTACGGCACCGGCCTGACCGGCGGCGACCCGGACCACCTCAAGACGGCACCCACGATCAAGCACTTCCTCGCCAACAACAACGAGGTCCACCGCGACACCACGTCCTCCGAGCTGCGCCCGCGCGTGCTGAAGGAGTACGACGAGCAGGCGTTCAAACCGGCGATCGAGGCGGACGCGGCGACGGGCGTCATGTCCTCGTACAACCTCGTCAACGGCCGCCCCAACACGGTGAACCCGGCCATGGACGACACCGTCCGCACCTGGACCTCGCAGGACCTGCTGAACGTCACGGACGCCGCCGCGCCGGGCAACCTGGTCGGCAGCCAGAAGTACTACGGCACCCAGGCCGAGGCGGACGCGGCGGCGCTGAAGGCCGGCATCGACAGCTTCACCGACAACGACAGCGACTCCGGGCCGACGACGGCGGCGATCAAGTCGGCGCTGTCGTCGGGCCTGTTGAAGGAGTCGGACGTCGACGGTGCGGCACGCCACGTCCTGAGCATCCGGGTCCGGCTCGGCGAGTTCGACCCGGGCGGCGGGAAGTACGGCTCCATCGACGCCTCCGTCATCGACAGCCCGGCGCACCGCGCACTGGCCCGCAAGGCGGCGACCGAGGCGGCGGTACTGCTGAAGAACGACGGCGCGCTGCCGCTGCGGAAGTCCGGGAGCGCGGCGGTGGTCGGCCCGCTCGCCGACACCCTCTACACGGACTGGTACTCGGGGAGCCTGCCGTACGCGGTGACACCGAAGGACGGCGTCGAGGCCAAGCTCGGCACGTCCGTGGCGGGCAGCGAGGGCGTGGACCGGATCGCGCTGAAGGACACGGCGACCGGGAAGTACGTGACGGCGGGGGCCGGGGATGCGGGCGCTGCGCTGAAGGAGACGACGGACTCGGGTGCCGGCACGCAGTTCGACGTGTTCGACTGGGGCTCGGGCATCGTGACCCTGCGCTCGGCCGCGAACGGAAAGTACGTCGGCTACAACTGGTCGAACTTCGTCAACGACCAGGCGCAGCCGAACGGTTGGTTTGTACAGCAGCAGTTCAAGCTGGAGCGGCAGGACGACGGGACGTACCTGCTGCGGTACGCGGGCTACGAGACCGGCGAGTCCTGGTGGTCGAACCCGGTGTACCTGGGCCCGGTGGACGCGGACGGCACGCTCGGCCTGGTCGCCAAGGACAAGGCCGCGCACTACTCGAAGGACGTGGTCCGCAGCGGTGTCGACGACGCGGTGGCGGCGGTGAAGGGCAAGGACGCGGCCGTGGTGGTGGTCGGCTCGATGCCCGCGATCAACGGCCGCGAGGCCCACGACCGCACCGACATGGGCCTGGCACCGTCACAGGAGGCGCTGGTCAGGGCGGTGCGCAAGGCCAACCCGAAGACGGTGGTCGTGGTCGAGAACAGCTACCCCACCACACTGGGCGCCCTGCAGAAGGAGGTCCCGGCCCTGCTGTGGACGACGCACGCGGGGCAGGAGACGGGCAACGCGCTGGCCGACGTGCTGTACGGCGACGCGAACCCGGCGGGCCGACTGACCCAGACGTGGTACCGCTCGGAGTCGGACCTGCCGTCGATCCTGGACTACGACATCATCAAGTCGGACCGCACGTACCTGTACTACAGGGGCCGGCCGCTGTACCCCTTCGGCTACGGCCTGTCGTACACGACGTTCCGCTACGGCGGCCTGAAGCGGGTCTCGGGCGGCTACGAGGTGAAGGTCACCAACACGGGCCGGCGGGCCGGTGACGAGGTGGTCCAGTTGTACGTCCACCAGCGGGTGTCCCGTGACAAGCAGCCGCTGAAGGAGCTGAAGGCGTACGAGCGGGTGTCGCTGAAGCCGGGGCAGACCAGGACGGTCCGGCTGAAGCTGCGGGATGCGGACCTGGCGCACTGGGACGTCACGCGCTCCAAGTGGGTGGTGGAGACGGGGACGTACGACGTGATGGTCGGGTCGTCGTCATCGGACATCCGCGAGCGTGCGTCACTGCAGGTGCGCGGCGAGACGATCCCGCCCCGGGACCTCTCAGGGGTGACGCGGGCGGAGAACTTCGACGACTACGACGCGATCAGCCTGGTGGACGAGTCGAAGGCGAGCGGGACGGCGGTGTCGGCCTCCGCGGACGGTGCGTGGCTGAAGTTCGCCGACACGCGGCTGGGTTCGGGCACCTCGGCGGTCACGGCGCGGCTGGCGGGCGCGGCCGGGACGCTGGAGGTACGGCTCGGCTCGCCCACGGGCAGGCTGGTGGGCACGGCGCGCTTCGACGGGACGGCGTCGCCGTACACGTACGACACGGTGACGGCTCCACTGACGGGAGCGCGGGGTCGGGCGGACGTGTACCTGGTGCTGAGCAAGGGGCTGCGGCTCTCGACGTTCACGCTCCGCTGACGCACCGGACCGCGTACCGGCTCACCCGGGCCGGTACGCGGTGCACCGGTTCACCCGGCCGCCGGATCCTCGAGGAACCGCAGCAGCACAGCGGCCTCCGCCCTCAGCCGCGCGGCTCGGTCCGCATGGCCTGGGGCGGCCAACTGGTCCGCGGCCTCCAGCCGTTCGGCGGCCTCGGCCCGCACGATGTCCGCCACACTTCGCTCGCTCAGCTCACGACGCTGTGCCTCCGCGACGCCGACGCCGACCGGCGACTCCTCGAGGGCTGTGCCGCGCGACTCGGCTTCGCCCACCGGCACCGCCTCGGCGTTGTCCAACGCGGCGAGCGTGGCGCGCAGGGCGCTCACCGCGACTTTGTCGCGGGCGCGCATCGCTTCCGGGAGGGCTTGCCGCAGGCGGAGACGTAAGGTCATGCCGCTGACCGTACGGCCCGGCTCCCGGGCCGACAACGGGATATCCACGAGCGGGGTCAGCGACGGACGACCCAGGCGAGGGGGCGGCGTCCGCAGATGTCGGAGCCGTACCAGCCGTCTTCGTCGGTGCAGTCCATCCACGGGTGGTAGACGAGCCGGTGCCCGAGATAGTGCACATGGTGCGCGTACCGCACGGCGTCGAGGGCGGCGGCCAAGGGCCACAGGACGAGCAGGGCGGCCCACAGGATCGCCAGGGCGACGAGGACGTGCCGGTTGAGGTCGAGGTCGTCCGCGCCCCCGCCGAGTTCTCCGAGGAGGGCGCCGGGCGTGCAGCCGGTAGCGGTGAGGAACGCCATGCCGAGAGCCAGGTAGGCGACCGTGCCGAGGAGAAGTGCCAGCGTGTTCAACCGTTCCTCCCGCTTGTCGTGCCACTGGGGTACCGGTGTGGTTCCATGGTGGGGAGGCCTCCGCCCGGACCGGTTATCCAAGCGGGGACCCCTTTCACCGGTAGGCGGTTACCGACCGGGAGCCCTCAAGCCTTCTGAGGACTGCCGGTCACCGCCCGTTGAGCCACCTCCAGAACTCCCGGATCACTGCGTAGATCCGCTTGTGCAGAGGCTTCTTCGGCTTCCGGCGGCACCCCGTCGGCGCCCTCCTTCCGGACGAGGCAGCCAAGATCCCGGTGACTGCCGCCTTCAGGCTCGGGCCAGTCCCCGGAGGCGTGGGGCCCGGAACGTCCGGGGAAGGAGGGCGCGTTGAGCGCGCCCGCTGATCGTAGCGTCGCAACTCCCGTCATATGCCGGCCATTTCACACTCAGCAGACATGTGCGATATACGACGGTATGGCCGCGTGAGCACCGCGTCGGCCCCGAGGTGAGAGACGCCGGGATCGGTGTGAGACTGGGCTCGGAAGGGGTGATCCCCGTGCCGGACCCACCGCACGCGTCCGCCGGTCCCGACACCGCCGTCGACGAGGAGCGGCTGGAAGAGCTGATCGTCGAGGCGCAGACCGCCCTGCCCGTCGAACTGCCCGCCCTGGCGATCCGGTGCGCCTCGGCCCTCGGTCTGGACACCGCGCAGATCTACCTCGCCGACCTGCAACAACAGCTTCTCATCCCACTCGACGAGACCCTGGAGCCGCTTGCGGTGGACCGCTCGTCGGCCGGCTGGGCCTACCGCACGCTCTCCCCGCGGGTGACCGAGGCCGACGACGGCTTGATCCTCTGGATGCCGCTGGTCGACGGTGCGGAACGGCTCGGCGTGTTGGCGGTGGGGACCGCCTCGCTGGACGGGGTGCGGATGCGGCGCAGCCGGATACTGGCCCATCTGTTCGCCATGCTGATCACCTCCAAGCGCACCTACAGCGACTGGCTCGCCGCCCGCATCCGCACCGCGACCATGCGGTTGCCCACCGAGATGCTGCGGGCCTTCCTGCCGCCCCGCACCATCGGCAGCAGCAAGTGCGTCTCGACCGCGGTCCTGGAACCGGCGTACGACATCGCCGGCGACGCCTTCGACCACTCGGTGGTCAAGAACCTGCTGCACACCCTGATCCTCGACGCCATGGGTCACGATCTGGCCTCCGGCCTGACGACGTCGGTCGCCATGGCGGCGGCGCGCAACGCCCGCCGCGGCGGTCACGACCTGACCGACGTCGTCGGGGCCGTCGACCAGGCGCTCGCCCAGTGGCTGCCCGACCACTTCTGCACCGGCGTGCTGTGCCGGCTCGACGCGAACACCGGGGTGCTGCGCTGGGTCAACTGCGGTCACCCGCCGCCGCTGCTGATCCGTGGCGAGCGGGTGCTCGACGGGGCGCTGGACAGCCCACCGCAGCCGCCGATCGGCCTGGCCGGCCTCCTCGCCCCGGCAGCCCGGCAGGTCCACGAGACGACACTGGAACCGGGCGACTGCGTCCTGCTCTACACCGACGGTGTCGTGGAGGCTCGCGACGCGGACGGCGCGGAGTTCGGACTCGACCGGTTCACCGACTTCATCATCCGCTCCAACGCCGCCGGCCAGCGCCCCGCCGAGGTCCTGCGGCTGCTCTTCCACGCCATCCTCGACTACCAGAACAACCGACTGCGGGACGACGCGACCATCCTGCTCTTCGAATGGCGCCCGCAACACCGCTGACGCGGCATCGCCCCGTCTTCGCTCAGGCTTCGGGGGAGGCGCACTCGAACCGACGCCCCGCCCGCGCACCGGCTCAGCCGAGCCCCCAGGTATGCCCGAGCCGGTAGGCGGCGCACAGGTTCACGTCGAGGAAGTAGGAGCCGGTGGCCCCGCACTGCTCGCTCCCGCTCCCGGGGTCGACGGGCTGGCCGTGCCCCATGCCGGTGATGCTGTACGTCTCCACGACGGCGTTCCCGGACGGGTCCCGGAAGACCTGGTGGGGGTACCCGGCGACGGTGTCGCCGACGTCGGCCGTCTGGTCGGCGCCGTGGACGTCGGTCCACTGCTTCATCAGGTCGGTCATGTTGACGGGCTTGACGGTGTAGTCGGCCGTCCCCTGGAAGACGGTGAGCGTCGGCCAGGGCCCGCCGTATCCCGGGCGTGCGGCCCGCACCCGGTCACCCCACTGCTTCGCGGTCTGGGTGGCACCGACGTACATGCACACGTACGGCGACCCGGCGGCCTGCGCGCACCCGTACGGCAGCCCGGCGACGATGCCGCCCGCGGCGAACTTCTCCGGATACGCCGCCATCATCACGGCGGTCATGCCGCCCCCGGCCGACAGTCCGGTGACGTACACCCGCCCCGGGTCACCGGAGACGTCGGCGAGCTGGCGGTCGACCATCTGGGCGATCGACGCGGCCTCGCCCTGGCCGCGCTCGATGTCCCCGCTCTGGAACCAGTCGAAGCAGTTCGAGAGGTTGTTGCTGCTTTGCTGCTGCGGCAGGACGACGGAGAACCCCCACCGGTCGGCGAGCTGGATCCACCCGCTGCCGGTGCCGTATCCGGCGGCGTCCTGCGTACACCCGTGCAGCGCGACGACCACGGGCCGCCCGGCGGGAAGCCCACCGGGGACGTACCGGAACATGCGCAGCGCACCGGGGTTGCTCCCGAACCCGGTGACCTCCTCGAGGGAGGCCGCCGTGGCCGTGCCGGGCGTGAGGAGGGCGGCGAGAAGGGCGACCAGGAGACTCGCCAGGACGAGAAAGCGACGTGCGGCTCTGGTGTGCGTCATGCCGGGACCGTAGGAACCGAGGCGTCCCGCCGATATGGGGTGGCACACCACAACCGGCACACCGCCTGTGTGCGCGCTACGGCGGGGAGCCGTACGCTCAGGCGTCGCGGGAGGCGTACGCGAGGAACACGTTCCAGACCTCCGCAGACACAGCGAAGCGGGGGCTTCGATCTCCGAGCTTGGAGTCGCGGACGTGGACGGTTGGGCTGGATTCCCCGCATGAGTGCGCGACTTCCAGGCAGGCGCTCCCTTCGGAGTCGCTATAGCTGGACTTGAACCATGACAGTTCGCCGCTCACAGCTCCCCCGCCACCTTCCTGATGAACCGAGCCGACTCCTCAACGCTAAGCGCCTGCATGCGGATCATGCCATAGCGCTGCGTCAGCGTACTGAGCTTGTCGCCGTCGGAGTACAGGGCCCCTGTCGACTGTCCGTCCACAAAGGCGTAGCGCTCGTGGTCGGTGGTTTCCGCGAGCACCATCGGACCACTGAGCGCGGCCGTCGGAGCGGTTGAGAAGGGAAGCACCTGGATCGAGAGGTGCCGCTGCTTCCCCACCTCAAGCAGGTGGTGGCACTGCCTGTGCATCACGTCCTGGCTGCCGACCACGGAGCGCAGGGCGGCCTCATGGACCACAAAGCTGAAGTGCGTCGGAGGCTTCTGCGTGAGTTTCTCCTGCCGTTTCAGTCGCGCCGCCACGCGCTCTTCCACCGTATCGTCGTCCAGCGGTGGACAGTTGTTGCTGATCAGCGCTCGCGCGTACTCGGGAGTCTGCAACAGGCCGGGAATCAGCAAGGGCTCGTACCACTGCACAGTGATCGCCTCGGCCTCCACCAACACGTACTGCTGCGCCCGCTGCGGAAACGGCTCCGGCTTGAGGAACTCGTGCGCAGCCACCAGCTTCCCCCGCGCCCTGCACATCTGATCCGCGGCCTGCAACAACCGCAGCGTCGGCCGCCGCCTCCCGCACTCCATGGACTTGACGTACTCGTAGTCGTAGCCGGCCTCCTCGGCCAGCGCCTGGCGGCTGACCCCGGCCTCTTCCCGCCACAGCTTCACCTGCCCACCGCAGTACCGCCAGTTCTGCTGCGCCTGCTGGGACTCCCCCGAAGCCACGACACCCCCAACGGTCTCCCGCCGACACAGCGTGTACAGCCACGCTGTGTACCCACTCCGCCACTCGCGGAGGCTACGCGGCAACCACCAGCCTGGCCCCACGAAATGACGGAGAATCACACGCAAGGAACCACTACCGCATGCCAGACTCCCCCTCCGCCGTGCCGAAGGACATCGAGTGGCGCCTCCCCCGCCACGCCCGCAGCGTGAGCCGGGCCCGCACCCTCCTCCGCGAACAGGCCACCTCCTGGAAGCTCCCCGACGAGGTGACGGAGACGGCCGTACTCCTGCTCAGCGAGCTGATGACGAACGCGTACCGCCACGCGAAGGTCCCCCCGGGCCGGGAGATCCGGGCCCGCTGCGTCCTGAAGGCGGGCCGCCTCCACATCTCGGTGACGGACGCGAACGACACGCTGCCCACCCCCCGCGACGCGTCACCGGACGACGAGTCGGGCCGGGGCCTGGCCCTGGTGACGGCACTGGCGGACGCCTGGGGCGCCGAGCCCCGCCCCGGCGGCATCGGCAAGACGGTCTGGATCGAGTTGGCGGCGCCCGCACGTCAGCTACCAGCAGGAACCCGTGCGACGCCAAGAATGATTCCCGTGCTGTTGTCCGCTCCCGCCAGTACCGTAGGCAGCAGAGAGCACCCGACGAAGGAGCCTCACGTGACCACCCAGCCTGATCACGGGCAAGAGCTGATCCCTCGACCGGAACGGACTCCCGAGGCCGTCCGTGTCGCGCTGGCTCGCGTCGCTCCGCACCGGATCAGTGACATGGAGCGACACAAGGAACAGGCCCTCACCGCCGCCATTGCCGATGGAAAGATCGGCCATCTCCGGCACTGGCTCGCTTATTGGCAGGCACAGGTCGAGATCGAACGACGCCCTGACCTGTCCGCCCGCTACCGCGCCGCACTCACCGCAGTGCACGGCACGAGCAGTAACAACGACCCCGCATTCCGATCCGCCATGAACGAGCTGGCCGCCGTCGAAGCCGAGGCCCAGCGGGCGGTGTCCGCGTGACCTGGCAGTGGGAGTACGACCCGGACGAACAGCACGTCGCGGGCGGCGCCCCTCCCGCGTTCCTCGCCGAGGTCGAAAAGAAGGCGGACGAACTGGTCCGCGCCGCAGCAGCCTTCTACCTCGACGGCACCGCATACCAGGGAGAAGGGCCGAAGGGAGGCTTCGCCCACGTGTCCGGGGGCTTCTTCAACTACCTGATCGTCCCCCGACACGAACGGCTCTACGTCATGCAGGTGACGTTTCTTTGATCACCGTGACCGACCAACCTCGTCTTACTCGGCCGCGGTGAGTCAGCCGAGCCCGAGATCTCTGCCGCACTTCACGTAGAAGGGCTGGTGGAACAGGGATGACTCCCCGCTCCACCTAGGTCATGCGCATTGATACCCGCCCTCACATCGGCCATAGGGACCGAGGACCAGCTCATTCAGCCGTCGCCGCAGACGGAACCCGCATTGTCCGCGAACTGTGTGGGCCCCGCTTCATCGCGGCCCTCACCTCGCCAGCGGGGCGATCCGGGAGGCACAACTGTTCCGTCAGGCCGGTAAGCCCGAAGTCGCCGGAATAACCCAGTTCTACGTACATTAGACGCTTCTGGGGCATGAATCCTTTCCTGCACGCGGGGGGTGTACAACGGGTAGGCGGTCTTGACGACGAAGCCGTACCAACCCTGACCGTTGTGACGCTTGACCTTAATCAAGATGGCACCGCCCAAGGGTGGCCAGAACGCATCGCCCGCATCCGCGCATGACAAAGGCCCCGCCGCTCTGGAGCGACGGGGCCTTGCCCACATGGGGTTCAGGAAGCCGGTGGCCTCCCGATCGTGGAGATGGCGGGAATCGAACCCGCGTCCAACGGTGAAGAATCAGGGCTTCTCCGTGTGCAGTCCGCTGTGCTTTTCTCGGCCCCGGAGATCACGCGGACAAGTCTCCGACGGGCCCAGTCACTGTTTGGTTTCCCTCTTCACCCCGTGACCGGGATCAAGGTTTAGTTCCCTAGCTGATGCCAGGATCCGGGTCGGGAACATCCCCGGGCTGACACTCCCTTTAAGTAGGGCAGCCGCTGCTCGCTACCTGATCAGGCAGCGAGGGCCAGCTGGCCCTGGGAGAGATCGCGCTTGGAATTGGCGATTATTTTTTTCGGCCTGTGGTTTACGAGATCATGGCCGCTTCCTCGACACGCTTCCCCTGCTTCGACAGCCGCTGTCGAAACCGATCATCCCCATGTTGATTTTTCAATCGGCGTCCCTCGTGGAGAGGGACTCGCACCGGCTGCGCGGTGCGGTTGCCATCGTACGGGATCAACGCATCCCGTCGCCAGCGTATTCCCGGCGGTCACCCCGCCGTCGTACCCGGTCCAACACCATCGGGTGCCCCGTTGTTCCCGGCTCACGCCCGTGGTCCCAGGCCCACGCCCGTGATCCCAAGCCCACGCCCGTGTTCCCCGGCTCACCCGGTGCTCCCCGCCGATGCCCGCCGCAGGCGACGCGCTCACGCGCCCCGCTGCCGGCGCCGTGCCGCGGAGATCGCCCGCTCCGCCTCGCGGCGGTCCTGCTTCTCGCGGAGCGTCTGCCGCTTGTCGTACTCCTTCTTGCCCTTCGCCAGCGCAATCTCGATCTTGGCGCGGCCGTCCTTGAAGTACAGGGACAGGGGCACGATCGTGTGACCCGTCTCCTGCGCCTTGGACTCCAGCTTGTCGATCTCGTCGCGGTGCAGCAGCAGCTTCCGCTTGCGGCGGGCGCTGTGGTTGGTCCAGGTGCCCTGGCTGTACTCCGGCACGTGCACGTTGTGCAGCCACGCCTCGTGCCCGTCGAGCTGCACGAAGCCGTCGACCAGCGACGCCCGCCCCTGGCGCAGCGACTTCACCTCGGTGCCCATGAGGACCAGACCGGCCTCGTAGGTGTCGAGGATGTGGTAGTCGTGCCGCGCCTTCTTGTTCTGCGCGATCAGCTTGCGCCCTTTTTCCTTAGCCATAGTGCCGCCCATTTTCGCACTACAGGGGGGTGTGCGGGGAAGTCGATTACCCGGTGTGCGGCGCGTCGCTACGAGACGTCGCCCAGGCCGCCGAGCACCGTCTCGGCCCGCTGGAGCGCCTCGTCGTCGGCCTCCAGATCGGGGGTGATGCCACGGCCGTCGACGCTGCGCCCCGCGGGGGTGCGGTAGTGGCCGACGGTCAGCTCGGCGACGGAGCCGTCCGGCAGGCGGCTCGGCATCTGGATCGAGCCCTTGCCGAAGGTGCGGGTGCCCACGACCACCGCGCGGCCGCGGTCCTGGAGGGCACCGGTGAGCAGTTCGGCCGCGCTCATCGTGCCGCCGTCGACGAGCGCGACCAGGGGTCTGGTGGTGTCGCCGCCCGGCTCGGCGCGCAGGGCACGCTGGTCGCCGTGGACGTCGTACGTCGCCACCAGCCCGCCGTCGAGGAAGGCGGACGCTGCGGTGACGGCCTCGGCGACGAACCCACCGGAGTTCCCCCGCAGGTCGAGCACGATCCCGCCGCCCTCGGGCGCCCGGTCGACGGCGTCCCGTACGCGGTCCCCGGAGCCCTTGGTGAAGGCGGTGACCTTGATCAGGGTGATGCTCCCGGCGAGCCGCCGCACGGTCACCGAGTCCGTCGACAGCCGGGCCCGGCGCAGCTCCTCGCTCCAGGCGTGCGTGCCGCGCTGCAGACCGAGCCGCACCCGGGAGCCGGCGCCCGCGTCGTCGGCGTCACCGCGCAGCAGGGAGACGACCTCGGTGACGGGCCTGCCGGTGACGGCCTCGCCGTCGATGCTGCGCAGCAGGTCGCCCGCGCGGATCCCGGCGCGGGCCGCGGGCGAGCCGGGCTGCACCCGGGTCACCTCGATCCGCCCGTCGCTCTCCCGCCTGGCCGACAGCCCGACGCCGGTGTACTCGCCGTCGAGGGCCTCCTGCAACTCCTCGTACTCCCCCTGGGAGTAGACGGCGCTCCACCGGTCGCCGCTGCGGCTGACCGCGCGCTCGGCGGCCTCCATCGGGGACTTTCCGTCGGCCATCGCCCGCGCGGCGGCCTCGGTGACGTCGTCGTGGCCGACCGGGACCACCGACTCCGCGGGGGGCTTCTTCGAGCCGGTCGCGTCGAACGAGCCGGTCGCGGCGCCGGCGACGAGGACGCTCGCGAAGACCAACGTCAGGGCCGCCCCGTGGCGGATGCGGCGGGGCTGACAGAACAGGTCACGGCCTGACATGCCGGTGAGTCTAGGACAACGCATGGGGGCGTACGGGCGGTTGCCCGTACGCCCCCATTGGCGTGCGTCACACCTTCAGGTACTTGCGCAACGCGAAGAACGCGGCCAGCGCGGGCATCAGCAGGCTGGTGGCGAGTATCAGCGGCAGCTTCGTCAGGACGGCGTCCCAGCCGATGAAGTTGATCAGGTTGAGCTTGTGGGACAGGTCGAGGCCGTGGTCGATGATGAAGTACCGCGCGATCAGCAGGAAGCCGCAGGCGACCGTGCCGCCGATGAGCCCGGCGACCGCGGCCTCCATGATGAACGGCGCCTGGATGTAGAACCCGGAGGCGCCGACCAGCCGCATGATGCCGGTCTCACGACGACGGCTGAACGCGGAGACCCGCACCGTGTTGACGATCAGCATCAGCGCGACGATCAGCATCATCGCCATGACCGCGCGGGCGGCCCAGTTCATGCCGTTGAGCAGGCCGAAGAGGTTGTCCAGGATGCCCTTCTGGTCCTGCACCGACTGCACGCCGTCACGGCCGTTGAAGGCGGATGCGATGACCTGGTACTGCTCCGGGTTCTTCAGCTTGATGCGGTACGACTCCTGCATCTGGTCCGGGGTGAGCGAGCTGGCCAGCGGTGAGTCGCCGAACTGTTCCTTGTAGTGCTTGTAGGCCTCGTCCTGGGACTCGTAGGTGACCTTCTCGACGACCGACATCTTCTTCAGGTCGGAGAGGATCTGGTCCTTCTGCTCCTGGGTGACCGCGCCCTTGGAGCAGTTGGGGTCGGACTCCGCGTCGCTCTTGTTGCACAGGAAGATCGAGACGTTGACCTTGTCGTACCAGTAGCCCTTCATCTGGTTGACCTGATCGCTCATCAGCAGCGATCCGCCGAACAGGGCGAGGGAGAGGGCCACCGAGACGATCACCGCGAAGGTCATCGTCAGATTGCGGCGGAGACCGACACCGATCTCCGACAGAACGAACTGCGCGCGCATGGCGTCTGCTCAAGCCTTTCCGTGGAACTCAGTGCTGGTAGCCGTAGACGCCGCGCGCCTGGTCGCGGACGAGGCGGCCCTTCTCCAGCTCGATGACGCGCTTGCGCATCTGGTCCACGATGTTCTGGTCGTGGGTCGCCATCACCACGGTCGTGCCCGTCCGGTTGATCCGGTCGAGCAGCTTCATGATGCCGACGGAGGTCTGCGGGTCGAGGTTGCCGGTGGGCTCGTCCGCGATCAGCAGCTTGGGCCGGTTGACGAAGGCCCGCGCGATGGCCACGCGTTGCTGCTCACCGCCGGAGAGTTCGCCCGGCATCCGGTCCTCCTTGCCGCCGAGCCCGACGAGGTCGAGCACCTGGGGCACGGACTTGCGGATCTCGCCGCGGGACTTGCCGATGACCTCCTGGGCGAAGGCCACATTCTCGGCGACCGTCTTGTTGGGCAGGAGCCGGAAGTCCTGGAAGACCGTCCCGAGCTGGCGGCGCATCTGCGGCACCTTCCAGTTGGAGAGACGGGCGAGGTCCTTGCCCAGGACGTGCACCTGTCCGGTGCTGCACCGCTCCTCGCGGAGGATCAGTCGCAGGAAGGTGGACTTTCCGGAGCCGGAGGACCCCACGAGGAAGACGAACTCGCCCTTCTCCACCTCGAGGGAGACATCCCTGAGTGCGGGGCGGGTCTGCTTGGGGTAGACCTTGGAGACGTTGTCGAATCGGATCACGGATGCACCACGGGCCGTTGGGGGTAGGTGAGCGTGACCATACGCGAACCGGGTACAGGAGCGCAGTCGCCGGTCATGATTACGTGAGAGTTGCGCGTTTTGTCATAGTCCCACGGGGTACGGAGGGGCGCTGTGACGCCCTCCACGACCACGGGACGGGCCGAGCCCGCGCAGCGGCTCGCGGAACCTGGCACAGTGGAGTGGGAACTGTTGCGTTCCCGGAAACGTTGTGTACGTGAAAGCGGCACGAGGAGGGCGAGGCGCATGACGTACGACCGATTGGTGTGCGCGAACTGCGCGGCGCCCGTGAGTGAGGGCCGCTGCCCCGTGTGCCGTGCCAGCCGGGAGCGCCTTCAGCAGGAGAACCCCTGGTCGGGGCTCAGCCCGGCGGCGCTGATCGCCATGGTGGCCGTGCTGATCGCGGCGGTGGCGCTGCTGGCGCACCAGACGGCGTAGCGGAGCGGGACGACAGACCGGACAGACGTACGGGAAGGGCCCGGGGCGATGCCGCCCCGGGCCCTTCTCACGTGTTTCTCACGCCTGTGAGTGACGCGATGCGCCCCTCGCTCAGGCGGCGGCCCCGCCGCGCCCGCCGACCAGGCGGGGCAGCACCCGGAAGCCGATGCCGCCGGCGATCATGGTGGCCGCGCCGACCAGCAGGAACGCGGTCTGACCGGCACCCGTCTCGGCAAGCTGCTTGCCGCCGCCCTGGGCGGAGGTGGCGGTACCGCTGTCGGAGCCCGTGTCGGTCAGGACCGAGGAGCCCTTGTCCTGCTGGACGGGGCTGTTGCCGCCGTCCGGGTTGGTGTTGTCGCCGGTGCCAGTGCCCGTGCCGGTACCAGTGCCGGTACCGCTGCCGCTGCCGCCGGGCGCGGTGGTGGTGGGACCGTCCGTCGGCTCGGTCGGGTTGCCGGTGGGCTGACCCGGGTCGGAGGGCTGCCCGGGGTCGCTCGGCTGACCCGGGTCGGAGGGCTGCCCGGGGTCGCTCGGCTGACCCGGGTCGGAGGGCAGCCCGGGGTCGCTGGGCAGGCCCGGGTCGCTGGGCAGGCCCGGGTCGCTCGGCTGGCCCGGGTCGCTGGGCTGACCCGGGGCGGTCGGGATGCCGGTGTTCCCGTCGGTCGGGTCGTCGTTGACACTCACGCCGGCACCGATACCGGTGTTGTCGACGCTCGCGCCGATCTTGATGTCGAGCGCCGAGGCGGCACCCGCGGCGGTCAGCGAAGCACCGGCGGCGATCACCGCGCCGGCCGCTATGCGCGCCACCCGGATCCGCGTCTTCTTGGTCATTAGGCTGCTACCCCCAGTAGCTGATCGTCATTGGAGCAGCGTCCGGGGCCACGGCACTCGGGGACGGCTGTGGTGTGAGAAAGCCCCCCGGTTCACATGCGCCCCAGATATACGCATGCCGCGCTTTACCCTTCCGATTTTTCAAAGCAACGTCAAGGTCGTTGCGCGCGCGATGTCCCATAAGGCGCCTTTTACGGGAGAAGCGGAGCTGTGAGTGTGATGTAAAACCCAGACATCCGGAGACAGACAAGGCAACTGCCCTAGCTCGATGGGCAGTTGCCTTGTCGACAAAGCGCTGTTTTGCGCGGCCTTTCTCCGGCGGTGCCGGCGCGGCCGCCGCCGCTTTACTTCTCCTGCTGCTTGCGCCAGCGAATTCCGGCTTCGATGAAGCCGTCGATCTCGCCGTTGAAGACGGCCTCGGGGTTGCCGACCTCGTACTCGGTGCGCAGGTCCTTGACCATCTGGTACGGGTGCAGGACGTACGAGCGCATCTGGTTGCCCCAGGAGTTGCCGCCGTCGCCCTTGAGGGCGTCCATCTTGGCCTGCTCCTCCTGGCGGCGCCGCTCGAGGAGCTTGGCCTGCAGGACGTTCATGGCGGTGGCCCGGTTCTGGATCTGGGACCGCTCGTTCTGGCAGGTGACGACGATGCCCGTGGGCAGGTGCGTGATGCGCACCGCGGAGTCCGTCGTGTTCACGCCCTGGCCGCCGGGACCGGAGGAACGGAAGACGTCGACCCGGATCTCGGACTCGTCGATCTCGACGTGGTCGGACTGCTCCACGACGGGGAGGACCTCGACGCCGGCGAAGGACGTCTGGCGCCGCCCCTGGTTGTCGTAGGGCGAGATGCGGACGAGCCGGTGGGTGCCCTGCTCGACGGAGAGGGTGCCGTAGGCGTACGGCGCCTGGACGGCGAGGGTCGTGGACTTGATGCCGGCCTCTTCGGCGTACGACGTCTCGTAGACCTCCGTCTTGTAGCCGTGCCGCTCGGCCCAGCGCAGGTACATGCGCTGCAGCTTCTCGGCGAAGTCGGCCGCGTCGACGCCGCCGGCCTCGGCACGGATGTTGACGAGCGCCTCGCGGGCGTCGTACTCGCCGCTGAGGAGCGTCCGCACCTCCATCTCGTCCAGCGCCTTCTTCACCGCGGCGAGCTCGGCCTCGGCCTCGACGCGGGTGTCCGGGTCGTCCTCGGCCTCGGCGAGCTCGAAGAGCACCCCGAGGTCGTCGATCCGGCCGCGCAGGGCCTCGGCCTTCCGCACCTCGGCCTGGAGGTGGGAGAGCTTGCTGGTGATCTTCTGCGCCTCGTCCGGGTTGTCCCAGAGGGACGGCGCGGCCGCCTGCTCCTCGAGCACGGCGATGTCTGCCCTCATCTTCTCGAGGTCCAGAACGGCCTCGATCGACTCCATGGTCGAGGAGAGGGACTTCAGCTCTTCGGATACATCGACGACTGCCACGCATCCAGCGTAACGGCTCCGCCAGGCGCGCCATGCCGGGTGACCGCACGGTCACGGGACGCCCGAAGCCGGGGTGCCGCCCCTGGGGGCTCCGCCCCGGGGGTCCCGATCGGCCCGACGGCCGGCGACGCGGTCCCACCGCGGTGGCGTCGGCACACGCGCGGCTGCGGGCCGTCCGTGGCCGGTCGCGCGGTTCCCCACGCCCCCTTGTCGCACGGCTCCACGCGCCGCTTCCGGGCGCGCCACCGCTCCTCCGGCCCCCCGGCTCAGGGGGACGCCGGAGCCGAGTTTCCCGACGCCGGGGACGGGGCTCCCGTGTTGTCACCCGAGGTCGCCCACCATGCGCCGGCCCCGATCGCCGCCGCCAGGAGCGCGGCCGCCACGCCCAGCGTGATCCGGCGGCGACGGGCCGCCGCGCGGTGGCGGGCCGAGCCCGGGCGGGGGCTGCCGGGGGTGCGCGGCGCGCGGGCCGTGCCGCGGGCACCGCCCGCCAGTTCGTCCGGGCCCGGCACCCGCATCGAGGTGTGGGTGTCCCGGTTCGAGTCCGGTTTCGCCCCGGGCACCAGCGGCACCGCCCCGCGCCGCGTCCGCGTCACCTCCGGCTCCCCGGGCGTCGTCTCGTACGGCTCCTCCGCCGGCTCCGCCTCCGGTTCGTCCACGTCCAGCGGCGGCATCCCCGCGAGGAGCGGGAGCTGCTCCCGCAGCCGCGCCGCCAGCTCCGAGGCCCGCAGCCGCGACGCGGGCGCCTTCGCCAGGCACTGGACCATGAGCTGCCACAGCTCGTCGGGGATGCCGGGCAGGGGGACGACCGTCTCCGTGACATGGCGGCGCAGCACCGCGCCCGGGTGGCCGCCGCCGAACGGCGTGAAGCCCGCGAGCAGCTCGTACAGGACCGTGGCCAGCGCGTAGATGTCCACCGCCGCCCTCGGCGGCAGGCCCTCGACGATCTCGGGCGCCAGATAGTCCGGAGTGCCGATGATCTTCGTGGCCTTGCTGCGCCGCGGCGAGTCGATCAGTTTGGCCACGCCGAAGTCCGTCAGCAGCGCCGGGTGCGCCCCGCCGGGGCCCAGCGGCCCCTGCATGTCGAGCAGGATGTTCTCCGGCTTCACGTCCCGGTGCACGATGCCCGCCGCGTGCGCCGCCGCCAGCCCCTCCGCCACGTCCGCCACGATCGCGACCGCCGCCTCGGGCGCCAGGCGGCGCTCCCGGTCCAGGCGGGTACGCAGGTCCGTGCCCCGGACCAGGTCCATGACGAGGGCCAGGTCGGTGCCGTCGACCACCAGGTCCCGTACGGACACGACGTGCGGATGGTCGAGCCCCAGCAGCGCCGTGCGCTCCTGGACGAAGCGGCCCACGAGCTCCTGGTCGGAGGCGAGGTCCTCCCGCAGCAGCTTGATGGCGACGGGCCCGTCCGGCCCCTCGCCCAGCCACACCGTGCCGGCGCTTCCCCGCCCCAGGATCTGGTGGGCGGTGTACCGGCTGCCGATCTTCCGTGCCAAGTCTGCTCCTACTGGGGACGCGTGTTGCCGACCCTGCGCCGGACCCGGTCGACAAAACTACGCGTCCGAAGCGGCAACCTTCACCGAGGAGCGGGAAATCACTCGTCGGATGTCGACAAATCCCCAAGCTCGGTGCACGGGGGCCGCCCCGGAGCCCGCTACTTGTTGTTCAGCTTCCCGATCCAGTCGGACACCTTCGAGAACCAGCCGCTCAGCAACTGCCAGTACGACTCGGTCGTGCCGATCCAGTGCTGCAGCGGGCTGAACTCCCACACCAGCCACCCGGCGACGAACAGGATGACGATCGTGAACAGGCACCCCTTGAGGCAGCCGAGTCCCGGGATCTTCATCGGGTTCGCGCTGCGCTGCCGCGGCGGCCGGGGCTCGCGCGCCGGCCGGGGCGCCGGCTGCTGGGGCTGCTGAGGCGCCGGCGCGTAGCGCTGCGGCTGCTGCTGCGGGGCGGGTGCGTACTGCTGCGGCCGGGGCGCGTACTGCTGGGGCTGCCCCTGCGGACGGCCGTACCCGGGCGCGGGCTGCTGCCCCTGCGGCGGGCGCTGCTGGGGCCGCGCCACCTGCCGCTGCGGCCGACGGCGCAACGGGTCCTGGCCGGGGTCGAGGTACGCCTGGACCTGGGTCTGCTCGTTGCGGTCGCGGGCCGCGCGGAGCTGGCTCTGCCAGGGGTGCGGCTCCTCCTGCCGGGGCTGCCCGCCCGGTCCGCCCGGTCCGTGCGGCGGCACGGGCGGCATCACGGCCGTCGGGTCGGCGGCCCCGTTGGTGGGCAGCACGGCGGTGGGGTCGGCGGCGCCGGGCGGGGTGTGCGGCAGAACGCTGGTCGCCGCGTTCGGGTCGTACGACGCCGCCGTGCCCTGCGGCAGCACCTGCGTGGGGTCGGCGGAGCCGGGAACGGTCGCGGGGGCCGGGTCGGGGCCGAGCAGCGCGCCCACGCCCTCGGCGGCGGCGATCTGCGCGGCGCTCGCGTGCACGCCGACGCCCTCGGCGACCACCCGCAGCGCCCGCGCCAGGTTCTCGGCGCTCGGCCGCTCCCCCGGGTTCTTGCGCAGGCAGCGCTCTATCACCGTCCACAGCGGGTCGGGCACCGTGGACGGGCGGCGCGGCTCGGCGCTGAGGTGCTGGTGCAGCACCTCAAGGGCGGAGTCGCCGGAGAACGGCGGACGCCCGGTGACCAGCTCGTACAGCAGGATCCCGGCGCCGTAGACGTCGACCGCGGAGGTCTGCGGCCGGCCCTCGGCCGACTCGGGGGCGACGTACGCGGGCGTGCCCACGAACTCGCTGGTGCGGGTGAGGCCGGGCGAGTCGGCCAGCCGGGCGATGCCGAAGTCGGTCAGCATCGGGTGCATCTGGCCGTCGTGCTGCGCGAGCAGTACGTTCGCGGGCTTCAGGTCGCGGTGGACGACGCCGTCGGCGTGGCTCGCGGCCAGCGCGTCGGCGATCTGGGCGGTGAGCAGGGCGGCGGCGACGGGGGTGAAGGGGCCGTTCTCGCGCAGGTAACGGTGCAGGTCGGGGCCGTCGACGAGGTCCATGACCAGGGCCAGCAGGTCGCCCTCGACCACCAGGTCGCGGACCCGCACGATGTTCGGGTGGGTCAGCCGGAGCAGGACGGACCGCTCCCGCAGGAACCGCATCACGATGTCGGGATCGCTCGCCAGCTCCTCCTTGAGGACCTTGATCGCCACGGTCTCGCCGGGCCGGCCGGCGACGGCCGCCTCGGCGCCCGCGGTCTCCCTCTGGCGGGCTCGCCAGACGGTGCCCGTGGCGCCGCGTCCCAGCGGCTCCTCAAGGAGGTACTTGCTCCCTACCGGCCGCACGTCATGCGCTCCCTGTTGCTTGCTTCTCCGGTCGTCCACCGCGCTACCGGTGTTCCGCCCACTGTAGTGCCGAGGTACCTGGCACCGAGCTGTCGACGGCCTGTGGGTCCCGTGCCGTGCATGGATGAGGTACGTATCCGGCTCCCACACCTGTTCGATGACAAGACGCTCGCTTGGGTTCAGTTGGTTGCCCGATCCGGGCGTGACCGATCTCAAGCGAGCACCGGCAGGACACTGGTCAGGCACTTTTACGGGCAGAGCCGACCAATCAAGATCATTTGACGGTGGACGGCGGGCGCGCTGTCGGTGGCAGGTGCGAGGATGCCTTCCGTACTGGCCGATGTGCTCGTGTGCGGTGGGGGGAGTCCGCGGTGGGGGACCGTGGCACGGCTCCTTCCCCGTCCTCGGGCGCCCGCACGCGCGGGAGCCGAAGGGGTGCGTCGGTGTCGAGGTGGACCGCGCGCGGGCCCGATGGGCCGGGCACGGTCGCGGTCCCGGCACCGGCTCGAGCGCCCCGTGGGCGAACCGCGGACGCAGACAGAAGGGACCGCTGACGGCGATGCAGATCCGGCTGACCGTCGTAGCCCCACCGGCCCCGCACACGGAGTCACGGGTCCGCGCCCCGGGCTGCGACGTGCTGGTCACCGCGCCCGCCGGGACGGCGCTGGCCGCGGTGGCGTCGGGCCTGGCCTCGGCGGTCGGCGGGGAGGCGGGCGCCGCCCAGCCCGAGCGAGGCCGGGAGCCCGGGACCGGTCCGGTGGTGCTGTACGCGGGCGCCGAGCGGCTCGACCCGCAGCGCTGCACGCTGGGCGAGCCGCCCCTGCTGGACGGCGCGGTGCTGACCCTGGGGGCGCCCGCGGAGCCGGGCCCGGAGCCGGACGAGGGCGCGGCCCAGTTGCACGTCGTCGCGGGTCCGGACGCGGGCGGGGTCCATCTGCTGCACGGCGGGGTGATCCAGGTCGGCCGCTCCGCCGACGCCGACGTCCCGCTGGACGACCCGGACGTCTCCCGGCTGCACTGCGCGGTCACGGTCGCCCCGGACGGCCGCGTCTCGGTCGCCGACCTCGGCTCCACCAACGGCACCGTGCTGGACGGCCGCCGGGTGACCGACCACCCGGTGCGCTTCACGCCGGGCGCGCTGCTGCGGCTCGGCGAGTCGGCCCTGCGGCTGGTCCCGCCCGGTCGGGCGCGGTCCGTGGAGACAGCGCCGGACGGAGAGGGGCATGTACGGGTGCGGCGGGCGGAGGAGCCCGGAGAGCCCACGGGTCCGGCAGGGGCGGCGACCGCGGCGCACCCGCACACGGGCAGCGCCGCCGGTGAGGGCCGCACCGAGGACGGCCGCACCGGGGAGGGCCGCACCGGCGGTACATCGCCGAACGGACACGGCCCGGGCCCCGCTCCCCGCGACGGGCGCCCTTCCTCCGGCGGCACCCCGTCCCCCGGCGGCCTCCCCGCCGCCGACACGCACCACGGCTTCGGCGTCACCGGATGGGGCGCCTCCGACGGGGTGGTCCCGGGGGCGCAGCAGCACGACTCCGCCGAGCCGCCCCTTCCGGCGCACGCCGTACCGGGACAGGGCGGGGCGGACGGGAGCACGCGCAAGGGCACCCCGCTGCGCGGCACGGACGTGCCGCCGGGGCTGCGCAGGCGCGGCGGGTTCACGGCCTGGGCACGTCGGCTGACGGGGGGCCGCGGCGAGCAGGGCGGCACCGGACGGGACGCGTACGACGACGGCGGGGGCACCTCGGCGCCGCCCGTGGCCCGGGCGCCCGAGAAGTGGCCGGATCCGGCGGCGCTGCTGCTCACCGCGCTCGGCCCGGGCCCGCGGCTGTGGGAGCGCGGCCCGGGGCACCCGGAGGCGCTCACCGTGCGGCTGGGCACGGCGGACCGGGCGGCGCCGGACGGTTCGGGACTGCTGCCGGCGGTGCCGGTGACCGCGGGGCTGCGCGAGGTGGGCGCGCTGGGGCTCGCGGGGCCGCGCGCCCGGCTGGCCGGGCTGGCGCGCGCGGTGGTGGCGCAGCTCGCCGCGCTGCACTCCCCCGACCTCCTGGAGCTGGTCCTGATCAGCGCCGACCGCACGCGCCCGCTCCAGGAGCGCACCGCCGACTGGTCCTGGCTCGGCTGGCTCCCCCATCTGCGTCCGGCCCACGGCCAGGACTGCCGCCTCCTGCTGGCCTACGACCGCGAACAGGCGACGGCGCGCACCCAGGAGCTGCTGCGCCGCCTGGAGGACCAGTCGGCGGACCAGGACGCCCCTCTTCCCGCCGCACCGGACGTCCCGGCACCCCGGGGCGCCGCCCGCCGCCCCTCCTGGGCGCGGGGCGACGCCCACGCGGGGCCGTACTGCGTGGTGATAGTGGACGGGGACCCCGGCGGCGCGGACGTACGGGCGGCCGTGGCACGGCTGGCCCGGGAGGGGGCGCGGGCCGGGATCCATGTCGTCTGTCTGGCCGAGGCGCCGGCGGCCTCGCCCGCGTCGCCGGTGGCGGAGACGTACGAGGCGGCGTGCGCGGCCTCGCCGGTGTTCCGGGAGTGCGGGGCCGTCGCGCTGCTGAGCGGTGATGTGGCCACGGCGCTGCGGCTGCTGCGGGTCGCCCCGGGGCAGGGCGCGGACGCCGCGCCCGCGCCCGTGGGGCACGGCACGGTCGCCGCTCTGGACGCGGTGTCGGCGGCGTGGGCGGAGCGGTTCGCGCGGGCGCTCGCCCCGCTGCGGACGGACGGCGCCGGAGAGCGGCACACACGCGTGTCGGCACCGCTGCCCCAGACGGCGCGGCTCCTGGACGAGTTGGGGCTGGCGCGGGCCACCCCGGCCTCGCTGATGGCCCGTTGGGCGGACGCGGCGGACGACACGGCGTCACCGGGCGGGCGCGCCCGGGCGGTGCTCGGCGCCGGTCCGCGCGGTCCGGTGGGCGTGGACCTCGCCGGCGAGGGGCCGCATCTGCTGGTCGAGGGGCCGCCCGGCAGCGGGCGTACGGAGCTGCTGCGCGCCGTCGCCGCCTCGCTCGCGTCGGCCGAGCGTCCGGACCGGCTGAGCATCGTCCTCGTCGAGGGCCGCGACGGCGCCAAGCACGGCGGCACGGGCGGGGACGGTCTGCGGGTGTGCACGGATCTGCCGCACGTGACGACGTATCTGGCGGCCAACGACCCGGTGCGGATGCGGGAGTTCGCGCAGTCGCTGAGCGCCGAGCTGAAGCGGCGGGCGGAGCTGCTCGGGCTGCTCGGTTTCGCCGAGTGGCACACGCGGCAGGAGGTGTCGAGGCGGATCGGGCCGCAGCGGTCGGCAGGCACGGAGTCGGGCGACCTCGACAGTCCGCCGAGTGTCACGCTGCGGCTGCGTCCGGCGGCGACGCGGCAGCGGACGGAGCCGGGCCCGCCGCTGCCGCGGCTGGTGGTGCTGGTCGACGATCTGGACGCGCTGCTGTCCCCGGCGCTCGGCTCGCCGGGCCGCCCGGCGGCCGGGTCGGTCGTGCGGGCGCTGGAGGCGGTGGCCCGGGACGGGGAGCGGCTGGGTGTGCACCTGGTGGCGGCGGCGGGGCCCGGCGGGCGGACGGCTCAGTGGGAGCCGGCCCGGGCGGCCTCGCTGCGGATAGTCCTGGAGGCGGTGACCGCGGGCGCGGACGAACCGGGGCCGGGGCGTGGCCGGCTGACGCGGGCCGACGGCAGGGCGACGCCGTTCCAGGCCGGGCGGATCACGGGGCGGATTCCCCGGACGGCGACCGTACGGCCGACGGTGGTGCCGCTGGAGTGGCACCGCATGGGGGATCCGCCGGCCCGGCGTCCCGTGCGGGAGCTGGGGAACGGGCCGACGGACCTGGCGCTGCTGGCGAGTGCGCTGGAGCGGGCGGCGCGGTCGGTCTCGGCGGCGGAGGTGCCTTCGCTTCTGTGACGCCGTCGCCGTCCCTCCCGGACCCGGCGGCTGCCGGGCGGCACCGGCACCTCATCTGACCGTACGTCACGACGTGATCACAATCGGCCAGTTGACAGTGCAGGCGCTCTTGCCGCCCCGAACCTCCCCGCGTAGACCAGAGCGCACGGACAGCAGCTCGAACGTTCGACGAGGGACGGAGAACGGGGCAGTGATGCGCAACGCGAGCAGCACCATCCGGACACTCAGGGCCGCCAGGACCGCGGCCGCCGTCATCGCGGGAGCACTGGCGCTCACGCTCACCGCGTGCGGCGGAGGCGACGACGACAAGGGCAGCAGCGACAACAGCAGCGGAAGCACACCGACCGGTACCGGCACGACCGTGACGCTCCCGAAGCTGAACGGGCAGAGTCTCGAGGTGGCCGCCGTCTGGACCGGCGGCGAGCAGAAGAACTTCAAGGCGGTCCTCGCCGAGTTCGAGAAGCGCACCGGCGCCAAGGTCACCTTCGTGCCCGCCCAGGACCCGATCATCAACTTCATCGGGTCGAAGATCGCCGGTGGTCAGCCGCCGGACGTCGCACTGCTCCCCCAGCCCGGCGCCATCAAGCAGGCCGTCGACAGGAAGTGGGCCAAGCCGCTCGGCCCCGAGGCGCAGGCGGAGCTCGCCAAGAACTACTCGCAGGGCTGGCAGGACATCGGCAAGGTCGGCGGCAAGCAGTACGGCGTCTACTACAAGGCCGCCAACAAGTCCCTGATCTGGTACAACGCGAAGGTCTTCGAGGGCGCGAACGGCAAGGAGCCGAAGACCTGGCAGGAGCTGCTGACGGCGGCGCAGAACGTCTACGACTCCGGTGTCACCCCGTTCTCCGTCGGCGGCGCGGACGGCTGGACCCTCACCGACTGGTTCGAGAACGTCTATCTCTCGCAGGCGGGCCCGGAGAAGTACGACCAGCTCGCCCAGCACAAGATCAAGTGGACGGACCCGTCGGTCAAGCAGGCCCTGACCACGCTCGCCCAGATCTGGGGCAAGAAGGACTACATCGCGGGCGGCCCGAACGGCGCCCTGCAGACCGAGTTCCCGGCCTCGGTCACCCAGACCTTCACCGGCGGCGACCAGCCGAAGGCCGGCATGGTCTTCGAGGGCGACTTCGCGCAGGTCAACATCGGCGAGACCAAGGCGAAGATCGGCACGGACGCGAAGGTGTTCCCGTTCCCGGCCGTGGGCGCCCAGCCACCCGTGGTCACCGGCGGTGACGCGGCCGTGATCCTCAAGGACTCCAAGGCGGCCCAGGCGCTCGTCACCTTCCTGGCCTCGCCGGACGCGGCGACCATCCAGGCGAGGCTCGGCGGCTTCCTCTCCCCGAACAGGAATGTCCCGGACTCCGCGTATCCGAACGCGGTGCAGCAGAAGATGGCCAAGGCGCTGCTCGCGGCCGGTGACGGCTTCCGCTTCGACATGTCGGACCAGGCCCCGCAGGCGTTCGGCGGCACGCCCGGCAAGGGCGAGTGGAAGGACCTCCAGGACTTCCTGAAGAACCCGACGGACGTGGCGGGCACGCAGGCGAAGCTGGAGAAGGACGCGGCGGCGGCGTACGGGAGCGGGAGCTGATCCGGCGATGACGTCGGCCACGGCGGCAGGGGCCCCGCCGGCCCCCGCCGCGCCCAGGAATCGCAAGAGCGTGACCGGCACCCGCAAGACGGTGGCAGCGCTGTTCCTGCTGCCCGCGCTGGTGCTGCTGGGTGCGCTCGTGGTCTACCCGATCGGGTACTCGCTGATCCGCAGCTTCCTCGACCGCTCCGGTGACTCCTTCGCGGGATTCGACAACTACCGGGCCCTGTTCACGGACGACGGGATCCGCACCGCGCTGAAGAACAACGTCATCTGGGTGGTGTTCGCGCCGACGGTGTCGACCGCGCTCGGCCTGGTCTTCGCGGTGCTCACCGAACGGGTGCGCTGGGGAACGGCGTTCAAGCTGGTCGTCTTCATGCCGATGGCGATCTCGATGCTGGCCGCCGGGATCATCTTCCGGCTGGTGTACGACCAGGACCCGGACCGGGGCGTCGCGAACGCGGTGTGGGTGGGCGTCCACGACACGTTCGCCCCGTCGTCGGCGTTCCCGAAGGCGCACCCCGGGCGCGAGTCGCCGCTGCAGCCGGACCGGGGCGGATTCATCACGAGGACGGCCGTGCACGCGGGCGAGCCGGTCGCGCTCCCCCTGGTCGGTGTGGCGCCCGACCTGATGCCGAAGAGCGCGAAGCCGGCGGTGCGGGCCAAGGCGGAGCCGGGCAAGGTCACCGGCACGACCTGGCAGGACTTCACGCGCGGCAGGGGCGTCGGGAAGCTCGGCGCGGTGGACCCCTCCGAGCAGGGGTACGCCGGCATGCGGATCGAGGCGGTGAAGAACGGCGAGGTCGTCGCCTCCACCAAGGCGGCCGGCGACGGCACGTTCACGCTGCCCGCGGCCGCGGACGGAGCACGCCTGCGCCTGCCGGCGAGCAACTTCAGGGAGCCGTACAACGGCGTCGACTGGCTGGGCCCGGCGCTGGTCACCCCGGCGGTCATCGGGGCGTACGTGTGGATGTGGGCCGGTTTCGCGATGGTGCTGATCGCGGCGGGGCTCGCGGGCGTGCCGCGGGAGCTGCTGGAGGCGGCGCGCGTGGACGGCGCGAACGAGTGGCAGGTGTTCCGCCGGGTGACCGTGCCGCTGCTGGCACCGGTGCTGGCGGTGGTCACCGTCACGCTGATGATCAACGTGCTGAAGATCTTCGACCTGGTCTTCATCATCCCGCCGGGCTCCTCCCAGGACGACGCGAACGTCCTGGCCCTGGAGCTGTACCGCAAGGGCTTCTCGGAGGACCAGCCGGGCATCGCGAGCGCCATCGCGGTGTTCCTGCTGCTGCTCGTCATCCCGGTGATGCTGTTCAACATCCGCAGGCTGAGGCGGGAGGTCCGGCGATGACCACGCAGGTCGGAAGTCTGCCCGAGGCGGCCCCGGTCACCGTCGTCAAGGCCCGGCGGTCCCTGGGGGCGCGGCTCGCGGAGAGGGCGGGCGGCGGGCTGCTGCGCGTCTTCCTCATCCTCGTCGGACTGTTCTGGCTGGTGCCGACGATCGGGCTGCTGCTCGCCTCGCTGCGCAAGCCGGCCGACATGAGCGCCTCCGGCTGGTGGACCGTCTTCGCCAAGCCCTCGCAGCTCACCTTCGAGAGCTACCAGAAGCTGCTGGAGAACAGCGACATCACCAACTCCCTGCTGAACACGGTCCTGATCACCGTCCCGGCGACGGTCCTGGTGGTCGTCATCGGCTCGCTGGCGGGCTACGCGTTCGCCTGGATGGAGTTCCCGGGCCGCGACTGGTGGTTCCTGGGCGTGGTCGGCCTGCTGGTGGTGCCCGTGCAGGTGGCGCTGATCCCGATCGCCGAACTGTTCGGGAAGATCGGCCTGTTCGGCACGGTGTTCGGAGTGATCCTCTTCCACACCGGCTTCGGTCTGCCCTTCGCGGTGTTCCTGCTGCGGAATTTCTTCGCGGAGATCCCCCGGGAACTGCTGGAGGCGGCACGCCTGGACGGCGCGGGCGAGCTGCGGCTGTTCGCCCGGGTCGTGATGCCGCTCGGCGGGCCGGCGATCGCGAGCCTCGGCATCTTCCAGTTCCTGTGGGTGTGGAACGACATGCTGGTCGCGCTGGTGTTCACCAAGTCCAGCACGCAGCCCATCACCGTCGCCCTGCAGACCCAGGTCCGCCAGTTCGGCAACAACATCGACGTCCTGGCACCGGGCGCGTTCATCTCGATGGTGATCCCGCTGGCCGTGTTCTTCGCGTTCCAGCGGCAGTTCGTGTCCGGCGTCATGGCGGGTGCCGTCAAGTAGGGCGAAGGGTACGGCGGTTCGTGGGGTGGACCGGCCCGGCGGTCCACCCTGCCGTCGCTCACCTGGGGTTTCCCGCGGCGTTCCCCCACATGCCGCGCGGCGCGTAACCAAACCACTCCATCGGACGTTTTCGGGCAGGTTGCCCGCGCCGATCCCCATGGATGCCCTTTGCCCAGGTTCAGTGTCATCGTCCCCGCGCACAAGGTTCAGGCGTACCTGGAGGAATGCCTCACATCCGTGCTGGAGCAGTCGTTCAGCGACGTCGAGGTGATCGCCGTCGACGACTGCTCGCCCGACGCCTGCGGGGCGATCATCGACGAGTTCGCCGCCCGCGACGCCCGCGTCCGCCCTGTGCACCTGCCCCGGAACGTCGGTCCCGGGCCCGCCCGCAACGCGGGCCTGCGGCAGGCGACCGGCGACTACCTGCTCTTCCTGGACGGCGACGACACCCTGACCCCGCACGCGTTGAGGGACATCGCCGACCGGCTGAAGGAGACCTCCGGCCCCGATGTCCTGGTCTTCGACTACGCCCGCACCTACTGGACGGGGAAGACCGTCCGCAACCAGCTCGCCGGCCTGCTCACCGAACAGGGCCCGGCCCCCTTCCGCCTGGACGACCGCCCCGGCCTGCTGTCGCTGCCGACGGTGGTGTGGAACAAGGCGTACCGCAGGGAGTTCGTCGAGCGCGGGGGCTTCGCCTTCCCGCCCGGCCACTACGAGGACACGCCGTGGACGTTCCCGGTGCTGCTGACCGCCGAGACGATCGCCACCCTCGACCGGGTCTGCGTCCACTACCGCCAGCGCCGCCGGGGCAGCGTCCTCGGCACCGCCGGCCGCCGGCACTTCGACGTCTTCGCCCAGTACGACCGGGTTTTCGCGTACCTCGATGCGCACCCGGAGCTGGCCCGCTGGCGGCCGGCGCTGTTCCACCGGATGACCGACCACCTGGCCGCGATCCTCGCCCGGCGCGGCCGGCTGCCGCACGGCTCCCGCGCCGAGTTCCTGCGCCTGGCCGCCGCCCACTACCGCCGCCACCGCGTCCCGGGCGCCCGCCTCCGGCCGCGCCACCTGCTGATCCGTTTCGGCAGCCACCGCACCTACCGCCTGCTGTCCCTGGCCTCCCGCCTCGCGCGCGCGGCACGGCGCACGGCCGCCGCGTTCGGCCGCCGCCTGGCCGCCGCCGCGCTCCAAGGGCACTACCGCATCCAGCGCCGCCTGCCCCTGCGCGCCGACCGGGCCGTCTTCACCCGGGACGCGGGCGGCCCGTACGGCTGCAACCCGGCGGCCCTGGAGGCCGCCTTCCGCAATCTGGTCCCGCACATCCGCACCGCCTGGATCGCCCGCCCCGAGCACCATCACACCGTCCCGGTGGCCACCCGTCGGCTGCGGCCCGGCTCGGCCGCGTACTGGACGGCGCTGGCCCGCTCCAAGTACCTGGTGCACAACGCCGACTTCGACCCCCGGCTGGTCAAGCGCCCGGGCCAGATCCTGGTCCAGACCCGGCAGGGCACGCCGCTCAAGCGCATGGGCCTGGACCTCCGGGACCGTCCCGCCGCGGCCCGCGACACGGACCTGGCCCGGATGCTGCACACGGCCGACACCTGGGACTACGTCGTCTCCGCCAACCGCCACTCCACCCTCGTCTGGGAGCGTGCGTTCCCGTCGGGCTTCACCACGCTGGAGTACGGGCAGCCCCGCAACGACGTCTTCGCCCGGGCCACCCGCGCGGACGTGGCCCGGCTGCGGCAGACGTTCGGCATCCCCGAGGGCTCGGTGGCGGTCCTGTACGCGCCGACGTACCGCGACTACCGCCGCGGCCACCGCCCCTCCCTGGACCTGGAGAGGGTCCTGCGCCGGCTCGGCCCGCGGTTCGTGCTGCTGATCCGCGCGCATCCCGCCAGCGGCGAGCCGCCGGCGCGGACGGTCGACGGGCGCATCATCGACGTCACCGGCCACCCCAGCGTGGAGTCGGTGTGCCTGGCCTCGGACGCCCTGATCACCGACTTCTCCGCGCTGATGTTCGATTACGCGAATCTGGACCGGCCGATCATCGTGTACGCGGACGACCGGGAGGCGTACGAGGCGGCCCGCGGCACCTACTTCGACGTGCGCGCCTTCCCGCCGGGCCCCGTCGCCCGCGACGAGGACGACCTGATCGACATCTTCGCGACGGGCCACTGGTGCGGCTCGCGCTCGGAGCAGCGGCGGGCCGCGTTCCGCGAGCGGTTCTGCCCGTACGACGACGGTCGCGTCGCCGAGCGGATCGTGCGCCGGGTGGTGCTCGGGGAGAACGCCTGGCAGCCGGCGGTCGTGCCGCCGTCGCACCGCCATCCGGCCCCGTCCGCCGCCGCGGGGCTTCCGGCCCCGCCGCTCGCCTCGGTCCCGGCGTTCGGCCGGGGCGTACCGGTCACCGAACACCCCTGAAACCCCGATCCCGGAGTCCCGATGCCGCGCAGGCCCACGCCCACCCGTCCGTTCACCTGGCGCCCCGCCGGACGGCCGGGGCGCTGACGCTCCCGCACACCCGACGCACCGGCCCCGGGGCAGGAACCGGGGCCCGAGAGAAAGAGCAGAATGCCCCGCTTCAGCATCATCGTCCCCGCCTCCGGTGTCGCCGGCCGTCTGTCCCAGGCGCTGGACTCGGTCCTCGGCCAGTCCTTCGGCGACTTCGAGCTGATCCCGGTCTGCGACGCGCCCGACTCACCCGCGGCGGCCGTCGCCGCCGCGTACGCCGAGCGGCACAGCAGGGTGACCCCGGTGCCCGCGCCGCCCTCCGGGGGCCCGGGCGGGGCCCGCACGGCCGGGACGCGGGCGGCGACGGGGACGTATCTGCTGTACCTGGACGGCGACGACGTCCTGCTGCCCGGCGCGCTGGCGGCGCTCGAGGCGCGCCTGAGGACGACCGGTGACGTGGACGTCCTCTACTTCGCCCACGAGCGGGCGCACTGGTGGGACCCCGAGACCTCCACACCACCGCTCGGCCGCGCGCCGGACGGGGCGTTCGCCCCCGGGCAGGCGCCGGAGCTGACCGGGGTGGCGGTGCCCGTGTGGAGTGCCGTGTACCGCCGGGCGTTCGTCACCGGGCACCGGCTCGCCTTTCCCGCCGGCCACTTCGCCGACGTCGGCTGGGGCGGTCTGGTCACCCTCGCCGCCGAGCGCCTGGCGGTGCTGCGCACGGTGTGCGTACGGCATCTGGTGCGCCGCCAGGCGGATCGGCTGCACAGCCCCGGCGAGCACCACTTCGACCTCCTCGATCAGGTGGAGCGCGTGCTCGTACGGGCCGCCGAACTCCGCCTCCCCGCCGACCGGGCGCGACCGCTGTTCGAGCAGTTGTTCTCCGCCGTGCTGCGGACGGCCGCGCATCCGGAGCTGCTGCCCGCGGGCCGGCACCGGGCGTTCTTCCGGCGGGCGGGCCGTCTCCACCGCCGCCACCGCCCGGCCGGGTTCCGGCCGCCCACGGGCAGTCTCGGCGTGCAGCACCGGCTGCTCGCGTCCGGCGCCTACGGCGCGTTCCGGGCGCTGCGGGCAGCCAACCAGGGCGCGGCCAGGGCGGCCAGGAAGGCACCCCTGCCGCACATGCCGCGCACCCGCGCCCGCTACAGACTCGGGCTGCACCGCCCGCTCGACCAGAACCTCGCCGTGTACTGCGCGTACTGGGGCCGCGGCTACGCCTGCAACCCGGCGGCCATCCACGCCGAGGCCCGCCGCCTCGCCCCGCACATCCGCTCGGTGTTCCTGGTCGAGCCGGACGCGGTGGGCAGTCTGCCGCAGGGCGTCGAGTACGCGGTGATCGGCAGCCGCGCCTACTGGGACGTCCTGGCCCGCGCCAAGTACCTGATCAACAACGCCAACTTCGCCGACGGCGTGGTCAAGCGCCCGGGCAGCGTCCACCTGCAGACCCAGCACGGCACCCCGCTGAAGAAGATGGGCGTCGACCAGGCGCCGTACCCCGTGGTCGCGGCGTCGACCGGCAGCTTCGCCAGGCTGCTGACGCGCGTGGACCGCTGGGACTACAACCTGTCCTCCAACCGGCACTCCACCGAGATGTGGGAGCGCGCGTTCCCGGGCTCGTACGAGACGCTGGAGTACGGCTATCCGCGCAACGACGTCTACTACACGGCGACCGCCGACGACGTGGCCCGCGTCCGCCGCGAACTCGGCGTCCCGGAGGGAAGGACGGCCGTCCTCTACGCGCCGACGCACCGCGACCACAGCACCGGCTTCGACGCGGGACTCGACCTCGAGGCGTTCTGCGACGCGATCGGCGACGACTTCGTGGTGCTGCTGCGCGCCCACTACTTCTACGACCGGGGCGCCGCCCGGGCCGCCGGCCGCGTCATCGACGTCACCCGGCACCGCTCCTCGGAGGACGTCTGCCTGGCCGCCGACGCGCTGATCACCGACTACTCGTCGATCATGTTCGACTACGCCAACCTGGACCGCCCGATCGTCGTGTACGCCGACGACTGGGACGTCTACCGGGAGATCAGGGGCGTCTACTTCGACCTGGTTCAGGCGCCGCCGGGCCGGGTGGTGCGCACCCCGGAGGAGCTGGCGGCCGTCTTCCGCGACGGGTCGTTCGCGGACGCGGCGGCCAGGGCTCTGCGGGGCGCCTTCCGGCAGCGTTTCTGCCAGTTCGACGACGGGCGCGCCGCCGAACGCGTCGTGCGCCGGGTGCTGCTGGGCGAGCCGCCCTCCTCGATCCCGCCCGTCATCCCGCTCGCCGAGCGCATTCCGGCCCCGGCCCCTGCCCTGGTGAGGAGCTGACCGCCGTGCCCCGTTTCAGCATCATCGTCCCCGTCTTCAAGGTGCAGGGCTTCCTGCGCGAGTGCCTGGACTCGGTCCTCGACCAGTCGTACACCGACTTCGAGGTGATCGCCGTCGACGACCGCTCCCCCGACGGCTGCGGGGCGATCCTCGACGAGTACGCCGCCCGCGATCGGCGCCTACGGGTGCTGCACCTGCCGGAGAACGTCGGCCTGGGCCGGGCCCGCAACGCCGGACTGCCGTACGCCTGCGGGGACTTCCTGCTCTTCCTCGACAGCGACGACACGCTCACCCCGGGCGCGCTGCGCGCGATCGCCGACCGGCTGGAGGAGACCCGGGACCCGGACGTGCTGGTCTTCGACTACGCCCGCACCTACTGGTGGGGAGCCACCCGCCGCAACGTGCTGGCCCGGGTCCTCGCCGAGGCCGGCGAGGGCACGTTCACCGCGGCCGAACGCCCCGAGATCCTCGAACTGCTGATGGTGGTGTGGAACAAGGCGTACCGCCGGGACTACGTCACCGAGCACGGCTTCGCCTTCCCGCCGGGCTACTACGAGGACACGCCCTGGACGTTCCCCACCCTGCTCAGCGCACGGCGGATCGCGACCCTCGACCGGATCTGCGTGAACTACCGGCAGCGCCGCCAGGGCAACATCCTGTCCACCACCAGCCGCAGGCACTTCGACGTGCACGACCAGTACGAGCGGGTCTTCGCCTATGTCGACGCCCATCCGGAGCTGGCCGCCTGGCGGCCGTACCTGCTCCGCAAGATGGGCGAGCACTGTCTGGACATCCTCGCCAAGCCGGACCGGCTGCCCGCGTGCGACAAGGCCGAGTTCTTCCGCCGTACCGCCGATGTCCTGCGCGCCCGCGGCACGGGGGAGCCGGTCCCGGCCGAGCTGCGCGTGCTGGAGGGGAGCTACGCCGCCTACCGGCTCCGGCAGCGGGCCGCAGCCGCCGGTGACGCGCTCGGCCGGCGGCGACGGCAGGCACGCGCGGTGGCGGCCGCGCGGGTCAAGCGCGGCTGGTCCCGGGCGCACGAGACGCGGGCCCTGGATCCGAACCTGGCCGTCTACTCGGCGTTCTCGCACCGCGGCGTCCTCGGCGACCCGGCCGCGATCCACCGCGCGGCACGCGACCTCGCCCCGCACATCAGGAACGTGTGGGTGGTGCGCCCGGACCAGGTGGAACGCCTGCCGCCGGACATCGAGTACGTCCTCGCGGGCTCCCTGGGCTATCTGCGGGTCACCGCGCGGGCCACGTACTTCGTCAACAACGTCAACTGGCCCGGAACCCTGGTCAAACGGCCCGGCACCGTCCACATCCACACCCACCGGGGCACCCCGCTGAAGTACATGGGGGCCGATCTGCGGGACAAACCGGGTGCCCGTCTGGGCCTGGACGTGCCGCAGATGCTGCGGCGCGCCGACCGCTGGGACTACAGCCTGGTGGCCAACCACCACTCCGAACTGGTGTGGGACCGCGCCTATCCGTGCGACTTCACCTCGGTGCGCAGCGGCAGCCCCCGCAACGACGTCCTCGTGGACGCCAAGCCCGGCGACGGGGCCGGGTTCCGGTTCCGGCACGGCATCCCCGAGGACCACACGGTGGTGCTGTACGCGCCGACCCGCCGCGACTACGTCCGGGGCGGCCACATCGACCGCTTCGACCTGGCCCGGTTCGCCGAGGACCTGGGCGGGGGCCACACCCTCGTCGTACGGCTGCACCCCTCGCTCGCGGAGGGTCCGGCGCGCGGGATGGGCCTGGCCGAGCTGCACCGGCGGGGCGTGCTGGTCGACGCCACCGACGAGCCGCATGCCGAGGAGGTGATGCTCGCCTCGGACGCCCTGGTCACCGACTACTCGGCTCTGATGTTCGACTACGCCAACCTGGACCGGCCGATCGTCGTGCACGCCGACGACTGGGGGGCGTTCCGGGCGAGCCGGGGCGCCTACTTCGACGTCACGGCGGACCCGCCGGGGCACGTCTCCCGCTCGTACCGGGAGCTGGCGTGGCTGTTCGCCTCCGGGTGCTGGCGCGACGAGGACTCGACGCGGTTGCGGGCGGAGTTCCGGGCGCGGTTCTGCGCGTTCGACGACGGGCGGGCGGCCGAGCGGGTGGTGCGCACGCTGATGCTGGGCGAGCCGGACACCCGGGCGTCGATCCCGGCACCGGCGGCCGGTGACAGCGGGGCGCTGACGACATCGCCGTGAACGCGCACGGCCTCGCACGCCCGGCAGGTGCGTACGAGGCCGTGGGGTGGACGGGTGTCACTCGATGACGAGCTCGACCGGGATGTTGCCGCGGGTGGCGTTGGAGTAGGGGCAGACCTGGTGGGCCTGCTCGACCAGCTTGCGGCCGGTCTCCTCGTCCACGGTGTCCGGCAGCTCGACGCGCAGGGTGACCGCGAGCGCGAAGCCCTCGCCCTGCTTGCCGATGCCGACCTCGGCGGTCACGGCGGCGTCGCTGACGTCCACCTTGGCCGCCCGGCCGACGAGGCCGAGCGCGCTGCCGAAGCAGGCCGCGTAACCGGCGGCGAAGAGCTGCTCCGGGTTGGTGCCCTCGCCGTTGCCGCCCAGCTCCACCGGCGGGGCCAGCTTGAGGTCGATCCTGCCGTCGGAGGAGACGGCGCGCCCGTCGCGGCCGTGGGTGGCGGTGGCGACAGCGGTGTAGAGCGCGTCCATGGAAAACCATCCCTCTCGAAGTCACACGGCGGCCGGCCCCTGGCTGGCTCGGGCCGCCTCATGCAGGTAAGTAGAGCACACAATTCAGTTGCCCACAACTAAATGGCGGGAGAGGAGCTACCCTGTCCTCATGACGACCACGCCGACCCCCCGTACGGAGGCGACCTCCGCGGACGAGGAGTACCTGCGCCTCGACCGCCAGATCTGCTTCTCGCTGCACGCCGCGTCGCGCGCCTTCAACGGCGTCTACCGCGTCGTCCTGAAGGACCTCGGCCTCACCTACCCGCAGTACCTGGTGATGCTGGTGCTGTGGGAGCACGGAGAGCTGCCGGTGAAGAAGCTCGGCGAGCACCTCCGCCTGGACTCCGGGACGCTCTCCCCGCTGCTGAAGCGGCTGGAGGCGGCGGGCCTGGTGCGACGGGAGCGCAGCGCCCGGGACGAGCGGTCCGTGCACATCCACCTCACGGACGAGGGCACGGCGCTCAGGGAACGCGCGCTGCTGGTGCCGCGCCGGATCGCCGCGGCGACGGGCTTCGACCTGGCGGAGATCACCGACCTGCGGGAACGCCTCGACCGGCTGACCCGCACCCTGGACACGGCGGCACTGGACGAGACCCCCGGCTGCGGATAGGCGCGCGGCCAGGCCCCGGAGCAGGCCCCGGCGCCTACCGGCGGGCGTGGGGGCCGGACTCCGGCTGCGCCTGGCGCCGTACGTAGAGCCGAAGGGTGAGGTGGGGCTGCACATACTCCTTGCGGGTGATGAAGTCCCGCCTCACGACCGCGAGTTTGGCGCGGTCCGTGGCGTTCCAGGGGGTCCAGGAAGGGTCCAGCGCGTACCGCTCGGTGACCACCCAGACACGGCTCAGCCCGTCGAGCCGCCGCCGCAGCTCCGCGGGCCCGACCTCCCGTCCGTACAGCGTCCCGCTCTCGGCGGCCGGCACGCCCAGCGCCACGTCCCGCACGCCCCGGAACCCGGCCGGATAGGCGAGCGCCGACCGCCGCTCCAGCGAGGGCAGGAACAACACGGGATCCCCGGACCGCACCCGCCGCGCCACGGCCGCGGACACGGCCCCGAGGTCGTCGGGCCGGTGCGCGGCCCGCCGGTCCTCCCGGAGCAGGGGCAACTGCACGAGGAACACACAACAGACGGCGACGACCCCGAGCAGGGCGACACCACCGCCGGGCACGGTCCGGCCACCCGGTCGCAAGCGCCCCACCATCCCGGCCACCCGCTCCGCACCGGCCGCCGCCAGCAGCGGCACCCCCGCCAGCGAATACAGCACGTACCGGTCGTCGTACAACGGCCGGAACTGCGACACCCCCATGAGCACCGCCGGCGGAACCACCAGCAACGGCACCGCCACCCGCGCCAGGGAGACCCCGCGCGGCCACGGCGCCCACACCGCCGTCACCGCGAGCCCCAGACACGGCACCAGCACCAGCGGCGACTCACCGAAGAACTCCCGCACCAGCTCCTCGACGCTGCGGCCGTCCGGCGCGGTCAGCCACGCCACCTGCTCCGCCTGCCCCCGCGACACCAGCACCAGCGGCACCAGCACCACCACCGCGACCCCGGCCGCGGTCCCCCATCCCCGCCACACCCGCCCCGGCGCCCGTGCCACCGCCAGCGTGCAGGCGTGGGCCGGCAGCATCAGCACGGCGAACTCGTGCAGTAGACACGTGACGGCGACGACGACCCCGTACGGCCACCACCTCCCGCCCTGCACGGCCCGCACGAGCAGCAGGGTCGCGCCCGTCACCCCGGCCGCGACCAACGCGTACGAGCGCCCTTCCTGCGCGTAGTGCCCGGCCATCGGCGTGACCGCGTACAGCAGCCCCGCCCACAGCCCCACCCGCGGCCGCCCGAGCCGCACGCCCAGCGCGGCGACCAGCCCGGCCGCCGCGGCCGCCCCGCACACCGAGGGCAGCCGCAGCAGCACCTCCCCGGGGTGCAGGGCGAGGACCGGGTGCATCAGCAGGTAGTACAGGCCGTGCACCGCGTCCACGCTCCGCAGCAGGTGCCAGATCTGCGGCAGCGAGCGGCGCGCCACCTGGAACGTGACCGCTTCGTCGCGCCACATGCCGTCGCGGTCCAGTCCCCACAGCCCGAGCGTGAACATGACCGCAACGGGCACGAGGACGGTGATGCGCTCCCTGCGCCTCATCGGTGACCGGCTCATGCCCGCATTCAACATGTGCGGGTTTCGTACGATTAACTAACTTTTGCCCTGTGTTGACGTCGTATCCACCCCACGGTCCATGCGGACGGCCTACCATCCGGCTTTGATGAGTGCCTTGAAGACTGCCCTGGAACGCCCGGCGACCAGACCGGCACCCCTTTTCCCGCCACCCTTCTGGAAGAGGGTGCGCCGGGGACATCGGTTGCTTCTGCTCGCCGCCGGCTGGCTCGCCACCCGTGCCCTGATGCTCTGGCTGCTCGTCCACGACCAGTACGCCCTGCTCGGCCGGGGCGGGGTCGCACGCGAGGTCTGGAAGCTCTACTTCCACTGGTACGGCATCCTCCGCCACGGCGCCTTCCCCTCCGGCGACCACCTGTGGCAGTACCCGCCCGGTGCCGGCGCGGTGCTCCTGTCACCCGGGCTCCTGCCGGGACTGACGTACTTTCAGGCGTTCGTGGTCATCACCTTGTTCACGGACGCGGTGATCGCGCTCGCCCTCGCGTACGCCGGCACCCGCCGGGGCCGGTCACTGCGCGGCGCGGCGCTGTGGATCGCCGGCCTGCCGCTGCTGTGGCACATCCCGCTCGTCCGGTACGACGTCCAGGTCACCGCCTTCGCGGTCGTCTCGCTGCTGGCGATGTCGCGCTCGCCCCGCGTGGGCGGCGTGTTCGCGGCCCTCGGCGCCCTGGTGAAGGTGTGGCCGGCACTGGCGCTCATCGGCACACCGCGGGGCCGTGGCACCCGCCAGGCGTGGACGTCGGCGGTCGTCACCGCGGTGACGCTGCTCGCCGTGGTGGCGGTCCTGTTCCGCAACCCGTTCGACTTCCTGCGCCAGCAGGGCGGCCGCGGCGTGCAGATCGAGTCGCTGGGCGGCACGGTGCTGATGCTGGCGCGCCGGGCCGGCTGGTCGGGCACCACCCGCTACCAGTACGGCGCCGTGGAGTACGTCGGCCCGCATGTGCGCGCGGTCGCCGACTGCTCGCTCGCGCTGACCGCCGTCGCCTTCGCACTGCTGCTGCTGTGGCGGGTGCGCGCCCGCCGCTGGACGCAGGCGACCCCGTACGACGCGGCGCTGACGGCCGTGCTCCTGTTCACGGTGACGAGCCGGGTCATCAGCCCGCAGTACATGATCTGGCTGGTCGGGCTGGCCGCCGTCTGCCTGACCACACGGCACACCACTCAGCGCCCGGTGGCCTGGCTCATCCTGGCGGCGACCGCGATCAGCGCCGTGGTGTACCCCGCCTTCTACGGGGAGGTGATCAGCTCCACCTGGCCGGGCTGCCTGCTCATGCTGGCCCGCAACGGACTGCTCGCCACCGCGGCGATCGTGTCCTTCGTCCGCCTGTGGCGCTCCGGGCTCGCGGTCCCGCAGCAGGAGAACCCGCAGGCTCCCGCGGGGAACCGGAACCGTGTTCCCGCCCTCTTCTCCACGGGGGGTTAATGGTCTCTTAACAGATGATTACCGGTTGCCCGTATCCTCTGCTCGTGGATGCGATCGGTCACCCTCAGGATGCACAGGTCAGCGTCGTGGTCATCGGATACGACGACGCGGCCCATGTGGCGGACGCGGTCCGTTCGGCCCTCGCGCAGGGCGGGGTGGTCCGCGAAGTGATCGCTGTCGACGACTGCTCGTCGGACGGCAGCGCCGAGCTGCTGCATGCCCTGGCGGCCGAGGAGCCACGCGTCAAGGTGATCGCCCGGACCACCAACAGCGGCGGCTGCGGCACCCCGCGCAACGACGGGATCGACGCGGCGACCGCTCCGTACCTGATGTTCCTGGACAGCGACGACGTGCTGCCGCCGGGCGCGGTGGACGCGCTGCTCATGGCGGCCGTCGCACACGGCACCCAGGTCGCCGCGGGCCTGTGCGTGCGCCGCGAGCTGCCCTCGGGCCGCGAGGTGCCCTGGCAGCCGGAGCTGTACGGGCAGGCGGCGGTGGTCTCCCACCCGTCCCGGCGCCCTCGCCTGGCCTATGACACGCTGTGCGTCAACAAGCTGTACCGCACCGACTTCCTGCGCGAGCACGGCATCCGCTTCCCCGAAGGCCGCTTCCACTACGAGGACTTCGTCTTCAGCGCGCGCGTCCTGGCCGCCGGCCCGAGCATCGCCGTGATCCCGGACACGGTGTACGTCTGGCACGTGCGCCGCGCCGCCCAGCGCCTGTCCATCTCCCTCGCCCGCGCCGACATCGACAACTGGAAGTCGCGGATGGAGGCGACCCGGCAGTCCTACGAGATCCTGCTGGGCGCCGGCGAGAAGCGGCTCGCGCGGGCGGCGCGCACCACCTTCCTGGACCGGGGCCTGCGCATGTACGCGCGGGAACTGCCGCTGCGCGACGAGGGGTACCGCACGGAGTGGTGGCGGCTCACCCGCGCGTACCTCGAGGACTTCGACGCCGACGACTTCGCCCAGGCCTCGGTGCCGGGGCGGGTCCTCGCGCAGGTCGTGCTCGCCTCCGACCGGCCGCGCGACCTGAACCGGATCAAGGAGCTCGCGGGCCGTCCCGCCCGGCTGACCCCGCCGTACGCGAGGGCGGCGGACGGCACGCCCGTGTGGTCCGACGACCTGCGGGAGGTCCGGCTCGAGCACCTGCTGGACCACCCCATGGAACGTCTGCCGGTCACCGTCGACGCCGAACTGCGCCCACGCGCGGGGGCCGGCCGGCTGCGGCTGCGCCTGCACGAGCTGTACGGGCGGGTGGAGAACGCGGGTCCGGCCCGGGTGGACGTGCAGTTCGTGCTCCGGGAGGACGAGAAGCGGGTGGGGCTGTCCACCACGGCTACCCTCGGGAAGGACCCGGACTCGTCCGGCTGGACGGCGGAGGCTCCCGTGGACCTCGCGGCGCTCGGCGCCGGCACCTGGGACCTGAAGCTGACGCTCCGGTTCGATGACGGAACGAGCCGTGAGACCGCGCCGCACGCCGTCGCGGGCCCCGGCCTGCTGCGCCGCCAGGCGGTGCCGAGCCCGAGGCACGGCGTGCTGCTGGTGCAGCCGTACGCGACGCACTCGGGCGCACTGGCACTGCGGGTGGCGTCGGGCGTACGGGGAGTGACGTCGGTCGTGCGGCGCAGGCTCCGTCGCCTGCTTCGCTCGAGGTGACCGACGGCGGGAAGGCTCCGCCTGCTTCACTGAAGCGCGCCTGCTTCACTGAAGTGGCAGCAAGAACACGACAGGCCAACGAGCAAGGAGACGGCCGCATCATGACCTGGCTGATCACCGGCGGTGCCGGTTACATCGGGGCGCACGTCGTCCGCGCGATGACCGAGGCGGGCGAGCGCGCCGTGGTGTACGACGACCTGTCCACGGGCATCGCCGAGCGCGTGCCCGCGGAGGTGCCGCTGGTGGAGGGCTCCACCCTGGACGGCGGCCTGCTGCGCCGCACGCTGGCGGAGCACGCGGTGACGGGCGTCGTGCACCTGGCGGCGAAGAAGCAGGTGGGCGAGTCGGTGGAGCTGCCGCTGCACTACTACCGGGAGAACGTGGAGGGGCTGCGCGTCCTGCTGGAGGCGGTCACGGAGACCGGGGTTCCGTCCTTCGTGTTCTCCTCGTCCGCCGCCGTGTACGGCATGCCGGACGTGGACCTGGTGACGGAGGAGACGCCGTGCGTCCCGATGTCGCCGTACGGCGAGACCAAGCTGGCCGGCGAGTGGCTGGTCCGGGCGACGGGGCGGGCGACCGGTCTGTCCACGGCGTCCCTGCGCTACTTCAACGTGGCGGGCGCGGCGAGCCCCGAGCTGGCGGACGTGGGCGTCTTCAACCTGATCCCGATGGTGTTCGAGAAGCTGACCGAGGGCGCGCCGCCGCGCATCTTCGGCGACGACTACGCCACACCCGACGGCACCTGCATCCGCGACTACATCCATGTGGCCGACCTGGCGGAGGCCCACGTCGCCGCCGCCCGCGCCCTGCAGGCCGCCCCCGGCACGGACCTCACCCTCAACATCGGCCGCGGGGAGGGCGTGTCGGTGCGCGAGATGATCGACCGCATCAACGCGATCACCGGCTACGACATCCCGCCGACGGTCACCCCGCGCCGCCCCGGTGACCCGGCCCGCGTCGTCGCCTCCGCCGACCGCATCGCCCGGGAACTGGGCTGGACGGCGAAGCGCGACGTCGAGGACATGATCACCTCGGCGTGGGAGGGCTGGGTGCGCAGGCATCCGGAAGCGGCGCGGCGGTAGGACGCTCAGGCCCCCGCGGCCCGCGAGAGCTCGGGGAGCTGCGGAAAGGCGACGCCGGTCAGCTCCTCCGAGACCGTCCACAGACGGCGGGCCGCCTCCGGGTCACTGGCCGCTCGGGAGCGGCCCACCAGGGTCGGCGCGCCGCGCATCTCGCTCAGGCCGTCGGGGCCGACGTAGCTCGCGCCGGGCAGGTCCTGGGTGGCGGCGTACAGGGTGGGCAGCGCGCCCGCCCTGTCGTCCTGGGCGAACAGGCGGTTGCCGACCCGCATCGCGATCCGGCGCAGGGCGCTGGCGTCGTGGCCCTGGAGGTTGGTCGCGGCCCAGCCCGGGTGCGCGGCCAGAGCCCGCACCCGTGAACCCGCCTCGGTCAGGCGGCGCTGCAACTCCAGGGTGAACAGCAGGTTGGCGAGCTTGGACTGGGCGTACGCCGCCATCGGGGAGTACTCGCCGGTCAGGTTCAGGTTCTCGAAGTGGATGCGCGCACCCGGGTACCGGTGCATGCCCGAGGACACGGTGACCACGCGATCCCTGACCCGCGGCAGCAGCAGGCCGGTCAGGGCGAAGTGCCCCAGGTGGTTGGTGCCGAACTGGGTCTCGAAGCCGTCCTTGGTGGTTCCCTCGGGGACGTTCATGACCCCGGCGTTGTTGACGAGCACGTCGATGTCGCCCTGCCGGCCGCGGGCGAACTCCCGTACGGACTCCAGGTCGGCCAGGTCGAGTCGGTGCACCTCGAGGCGGCCCTTCGCGCCGCGCAGGGCGGCGGCCGCCGCCTCGCCGCGCCGGGGATCGCGCACGGCGAGCACCACATGGGCGCCGGCCCGGGCGAAGGCGTCGGCGGTGGCGAGGCCGATGCCGCTGTTGGCGCCGGTGATGACGACGGTGCGGCCGGTCTGGTCGGTTATGTCGCCGGCATTCCACTTGTGCTGTGTCTTGGGCATGCCCTTCAAAGTAGGCGCCGACAACAATGCTGTCAATGACAACAATGTAGGCGACGACCACTTGGCCGATACACTGACCGGTATGCACACTCGCCGTCGCTACCACCACGGAGACCTGCGCGCCGCGCTGCTCACCCGGGCGGAGGAGACCCTCCGGGAGAAGGGGCCGGCCGCGCTGTCCCTCCGCGAACTCGCGCGCGACCTGGGCGTGAGCCACGCCGCACCGAGCCGCCACTTCAAGGACAAGCAGGCGCTGCTGGACGCCCTGGCGCTGACCGGTTTCCACCGGCTCGCGCAGACGATGACGGCGGCTCTGGAGGGGACGGGCGAGTCGTTCGCCGAACGGCTGCGGGCCGGGGCCCACGCCTACGTGGAATTCGCCACCGCCAACGCCGAGTTGCTGGACCTGATGTACGCCATCAAGCACACCCCCGAAGCCTCCGAGGAGCTCGGCGCCGCGTCCCAGCGGTGGATCGCGCAGATGGAGAACCTGATCGGCGAGGCCCAGCGCCGCGGCGAGGTGCGCGACGGCCCCCTGGAGAGCGTGGGCATCGGGGTCTTCTCCAGCCTGCACGGCTACGCCTCACTCGCGGCGGGCGACCACCTGCCGCCGGAGGTGCGTGCCCAGGGCCTGGACGACCTGGTCGCGTACATCCTGCGGGGCTGCGCCCCGGAGTAGCGGATACGCCCCAAGGAGCGGTTACGAGCCCCGGGCCCTGCGCGCCGGGGCAGGTCGGGCACATACGGCCGACCCCCGTCCGCCCCGGCGGCGTACCGCGCGGTTCGGACGGGGGTCGGCAGGCCGGCTGTGAACCGGTCAGATGATGGCGTTGTAGATGTCCCACCCCGTGCCGAAGCCGCTCCGCGCGCCGTACGGCGACGCCGGGCTGCCGGTACCCGGGTAGAGGTACACGTTCCCGGAGGAGTCCCGGGCGACGAGGTCGGGCTTGCCGTCACCGGTCAGGTCACCGGGGCCGACCATGGTGTAGCCGCCCCAGCCCGTACCGGCCTTGACGCGAGGCCCGAAGGGCGACGTCGTGCTGCCGGTGCCGGGGTAGACGTACAGGTTCCCCGCCGAGTCCCGCGCGAGCAGGTCCCCCTTGCCGTCACCCGTGAGATCACCGCCGTTGACCATGGTGTAGCCGCCCCAGCCGTAGCCCGCCTTGATGCGCGGACCGAAGGGCGAGGTGGTGCTGCCGGTGCCGGGGTAGACGTACAGGTTCCCCGAGGAGTCCCGCGCGAGCAGGTCCGGCCTGCCGTCACCGGTCAGGTCCCCCATGCCGAGCATGGTGTAGCCGCCCCAGCCGTAACCCGCCTTCACACGCGCCTTGAAGGGCGCCGACGGGCTGCCGCTGCCCTGGTAGTACCAGAGGTTGCCGGAGCCGTCGCGGGCCACCATGTCACCCGTGCCGTCGGCGTGGAAGACCGACATCGGCGTCATGGCGTTGTAACCGCCCCAGCCGTAGCCGACCTTGTACCGCGACAGGAACGGCGACGACGCCACCCCCGTGCCCTGGTACTGCCACAGGTTGCCCGACGAGTCACGGGCGAGGATGTTCTGCCGCTTCGAGGCGGCAGGCCCGGGCACCGCGGAGATCACCTTCACATCCGCCGAACTCACGTACGCCAGACGGTGGTTGTAACGGATCGGGTAGTAGGTGGTGGTGCCGCTGATCACCGTGCGGTCGTGCGGGGCGCTGCCGTCGAACGTCGTCGAGCGGTAGTAGCCCGAGGTCTCCTGCGCGTTGGCGACGTACGCCTGCCCGGAGGGGATCGAGTGTTTGGTGAGCGGAGTCACCGGCTGCGGGGTGAGGTCGCTCGGGTACGCGCTCGCCTCCGGGTAGGCACGGCCGTAGACCGGGATGGAGTCGGCCCCGTCGCGGGCGGTGACCACCGTGACCGCGGAGGTGTCGGAGACCGGCACGGTGTACGAGCCGTGCGGGTTGTAGAACCACGCCTTCGTGCCGCCGTACCAGATCGCGGTCCAGTCGCCCTGCTGCGCGGCCACCACGAAGCCCTGACCGGCGACCGCCTTGTCGCTCCAGTCGGCGGCGGCGGTCGTTCCGGAGGAGAAGTACGGGTTCGTGACCAGCGATGCGCTGTCCGACGGCGCGGTGCGCAGGTAGACGAAGTCGGCGGGCTGCGCCGACTGGCCGTCGACGGGCGGTTCGTACGACGTGTCGAACGGCGGCGCGATCCGCACCACCTCGCCGGGGACGAGCGGCGAGCCGGCCGGGTTGCTGTTCGGCGCGCCGAGCAGGGACATGTAGTGGTTCCAGTCCCAGTACGTGCCCGGGTCCCAGTGCATGCCGGCCACGTACGCGTCGAGCGGGCCCGTGATGTCGTCGTGGCCGATGATGTGTTCGCGGTCGAGCGGGATGCCGTACTTGCCCGCGAGGTACTTCACCAGCGCGGCGGACGACTCGTACTCGGACTCGGTGTACCAGCTCCCGCCCTGGAGCGCGTAGCCCTCGTGCTCGATGCCGATGGCGTGCTGGTTCATGTACCAGTTGCCCGCGTGCCAGGCCACGTCCTTGTCGGCCACCATCTGCGTGACCAGCCCGTCCGAGGAGCGGATCAGGTAGTGGGCGCTGGCGCCGGCGGTCGGGTCCTGGAACTGGCTGAGCGCCGAGGAGTACTGGCCCTCGGTGTCGTGGATGACGATGTAGTCGATCGCGTCGCCGTCCGAGGGCCGGTCGGCGATGTCGTAGTTCCCGTACTGCGTCTTGTCGGTGGAACTGGTCTGCTGGTACGCGGCAGGCGCATAGTTGCACGTCAGGCCGGACGGGCACTCCGGGGCCGGGGTGCTGGTCGCGGCGGCCGCCGTCGCCGTGGTGTAGCTCGCGGCCGTCGCGGTGGCGTAGCCGGTGTGCGTGCTGCCGGTGGTCGAGTAGGCAGCCGTGCTCGCCCGCGGCTTCAGCCCGGGCTGCGCCTCGAGCGTCACCCGCTGGCCGTCGGCGGTCACACGGCTGATCCCCGAACGCATGTGGGCGTAGACGCGCTGCGCGAACTGGGCCGCGCCCCGGCTGTCCGGCGACTGGCTGTAACGTTCCACCGCCGGGTACCACTGCGCCGGGTCGGCCGGCAGCCCGCCGGTCGCCGCGCGTTCGTACTCGGCCAGCAGGGCCGCACCTCCGCGGACGCTCTGTGCCATGTCGGCGCGCAGTGACGTCGTCGGTGCGTCGATGAGCTCGGCGGCCCGGTCCAGCGTGTGCAGTGCGGGCGCGTCGGTCTGCACGGCGCCGACGTCGGCCAGCACGCGCTTCGACGGATGGAAGGACCGCCGGCCGTCCTCACCCCGCAGGTTCAGCTCCCGCATGCGGTCGCCGGCCGACGGCTTGGGCACGTCCGTCGAGGCCACCTGTGTGAGGCCCATCACGTTGTAATTGCCGGTCATGCTCGGCCGGCCCGCGTGGGTGTCCCAGCGGCTCTCCTGGTACGCCACCGCCATCAGCACGCTCTGCGGCACGTGGAACTCCCGTGCCGCCGAGGCGAACCGATCCTGCAGGGCTGTGGGAGCGATCGCCGTCGGGTGCGAGCCACCGGGCTGGCTGGCCTGCGCCACGGCCGCGACTCCCGCCGCGACCAGCGCGAGCACACCTCCGGCAGCCATTCCCACCCGCATCCTCGACCGGCGGTGTCTTCGCTGCTTGCGATTCAAAAGACCGTCACATCCTGTTCTGGCCATGCCTCGGCCAACCAGGGGGGGTGGCAGCGGGACGTTAGCAGGGAAGACGGCCGTACACACACTCGGTATGCCGAACCGAGGTCATTCCCACGTGTCGAGCGGCAAAGGGAGCGGTGGGCGGACGGCCGCCGTCCGCGCGCGGCCTCCCGCGGTCGGGGCAGGGCTCACAAGGCCTTGAGCGCCCCCGCCGTGGCCCGGGCCAGCCCCGCCAGGTACCCCTTCGGCAGCTTCGGTCCCCGTACCACCACCGCTCGCCAGTACAGCGGGCCCGAGATCAGGTCCAGCGCCAGGTCCGTGTCGATGGTTCCGCTGATCTCGCCGCGGGCGGCCGCCGCCGCGACGATGCCGCTCGCCACGCTCTCCTGACCCTCGCGCAGCGCCTTCTGCATGGCCTCGGCGATGTCGGGGTTGCGGGCCGCCTCCGCCTGGAGGTCCGGGATGATCTGGCCGGCCACCGGGTGGCGCAGGGCCCGGGAGGTCACCTCGTAGAGCAATCTCAGATCACCCTCCAGCGAGCCCGTGTCGGGGGCCGGCAGGCCCTGGACCGCGATCGCCGAGACCAGGTCGAGGACCAGGTGCAGCTTCGAGCGCCACCGGCGGTACACCGCCGTCTTGCCGACACCGGCCCGGCGCGCGATGCCCTCTATGGACATCCGGGCGTAGCCGACGGCCGCCAGCTCCTCGAAGACCGCCGCGCGAATGGCTTCCGTCACGTCCTCACGGAGGACGGCCGCACCCGCGGGCGCCCTGCGGCGCCGCTTCACCTGGGGAGTGTCGGCGTTCGTCGTCATGCGGACCAGCATAGGGCGTGACGACGAAACGGTTGCGTTCCGACGTCGAATCGGCTTACTCTCCCGTTGCGACGATACGGTGCCGTCCCGACGTAAAGGGCAGTCGTCCGAACCCCCAAGAGCGGTACAAGAACCCTGGAGCCGAGCAAGGTCCCGGCAAGAAACGTGAGAAACGCAGGGCGGCGGTACCCGAGGGGGCGACGCGGCGGAACACTCGGTACCGGTTGTGCAACCGACCCCCCGAGCGAAAGCAGCGGATGTGAGCCAGGTCCTCCACACACCGCCCCCCACGGCCACCGACCCGGCCGAGACCCCGGCGCAGCTCGCCGCCCGTCACGGCCTGGCGGTCAGCGGCGCCCGTCCCTCGCTGCCGGAGTACGTTCGCCAGCTGTGGGCCCGCCGCCACTTCATCACGGCCTTCGCCACCGCCAAACTCACCGCCCAGTACAGCGAGGCGAAGCTCGGCCAGGTCTGGCAGGTCGCGAACCCCCTGCTGAACGCGGCGGTGTACTACTTCATCTTCGGCGTCCTGCTGGGCACCAGCCACGGCGTGCCGGACTACATCCCGTTCCTGGTGACGGGCGTGTTCGTCTGGACGTTCACGCAGAGCTCGATCATGGCGGGCACCCGGGCGATCTGCGGCAACCTCGGCCTGGTCCGGGCCCTGCACTTCCCGCGGGCCGCGCTGCCGATCTCGTTCGCGCTCCAGCAGCTCCAGCAGCTCCTGTTCTCGATGGCCGCCCTGGTCGTGATCCTGCTCTGCTTCGGGGTGCCCGTGGCCGCCTCCTGGGTCCTCGCGGTACCGGTCCTCGTCCTGCAGTTCATGTTCAACGCCGGCGTGTCGCTGATCGTGGCCCGGATGGGCGCCAAGACGCCGGACATCGCGCAGCTCATGCCGTTCCTGCTGCGCACCTGGATGTACGTCTCGGGCGTCATGTGGAGCATCGCCAAGACGCTGAAGCACAGCGGCATGCCGCACTGGGCGAAGCTGCTGCTGGAGTCGAACCCCGCGGCCGTCTACATCGACCTGATGCGCTACGCCCTGATCGACAGCTTCAAGGCGCACCAGCTCCCGCACCATGTGTGGGCGTACGCCACGGGCTGGGCCCTGCTCGCCGGCGTCGGCGGCTTCATCTACTTCTGGAAGGCTGAGGAGACGTACGGCCGTGGCTGATCTTGTGAACGACGAGCTGACCGACGCGCCGGTCCCCACGGTGATCTGCGACGGCGTCGACATCGTCTACCGCGTCAACGGAACCGGCGCGGGCCGTGGCTCCGCGACCGCCGCCCTCAACCGCATCCTGCGCCGCAAGCAGGCCGAGAAGGCGGCGGGCGTGCGCCGGGTGCACGCTGTGAAGAACGTCTCGTTCACCGCGTACAAGGGCGAGGCCATCGGCCTGATCGGAACCAACGGTTCTGGGAAGTCCACGCTGCTCAAGGCCATCGCCGGCCTGCTGCCCGTGGAGAACGGCAAGATCTACACCAACGGTCAGCCGTCCCTCCTCGGCGTGAACGCGGCCCTGATGAACGACCTGACCGGCGAACGCAACGTCTACCTGGGCGGTCTCGCCATGGGCATGTCCCGGGAGCAGATCAAGGAGCGTTACCAGGGCATCGTCGACTTCTCCGGCATCAACGAGAAGGGCGACTTCATCACACTCCCCATGCGGACGTACTCCTCCGGCATGGCCGCCCGTCTGCGCTTCTCCATCGCCGCCGCCAAGGACCACGACGTGCTGCTGATCGACGAGGCGCTCGCCACCGGCGACCGGTCCTTCCAGAAGCGGTCCGAGGAACGCATCCGCGAGCTGCGCGAGCAGGCGGGTACCGTCTTCCTCGTCAGCCACAACAACAAGTCGATCCGGGACACCTGTGACCGGGTGCTGTGGCTGGAGCGCGGTGTGCTGCGCATGGACGGCCCCACCGAGGAGGTCCTCGAGGCCTACGAGGCGTTCACGGGCGGCGCCGACAAGACCAAGGGCGGGGGCGCCGCGGGGCAGGCGGGCGCGCAGAAGAAGGCACCCGCGGCAGCGAAGTAGCATTTTCCTTCATCGAGCGCGGGAAGAGAGCGGTTGTTCCCCTCTCGTACGCGTCTCTTACTATCTCGTATACGCCTTATTCATGTTGTTCCATCAGCAGCAGTGCCGCCGTGGGCGACTGAAGAGCAGGGAGACCACGTGCAACCAGGGCTGAGCGTGATCGTTCACGGCCCCGAGACCCAAGGCCACCTGGGCGAACTTCTGGACGCCCTCACCACCCAGCCTTTCGCCGAGGCCGAGGTGGTGATCGCGGCCGTCGGCGACTGGGCCAGGCAGGAGGCCGAGCGGCGCGCCGCCGACGATCCCCGGATGGTGGTGGTGCCACTGCCCGAGGGCACGGGCGACGGCGCGGCCCGGGCCGCGGGCGCCGAGCGGGCCACCGGCCGCTGGCTGCACTTCGTGCACGCCAAGGACGGGCTGCCCGTGGGTGCCGTGCGCACGGTCGCCGACCGGGTCGCGGAGCTCGAGGACTCGGCGGACGTCCTGGTCGTGGATCACGTGCGCTCCACGTGGCAGACCTCCGGGGAGCCCAGCGGGGACCACCGGTTCCTGGCCCGGGCGAGCCGCCGCGGCGTTCCGCTCGCCGACTTCCCGCAACTGCTGCGACTGACCCCGGTTCTGGGCAACCGCGTCATACGGGCAGATTTCTGGCGAAACCAGGACATCGCGGCCCTTACGGACGGCGAGTTCCGTGACGACGAGGCGTACGCCGCCTACGCCGTGCTCCTGCACGCCGAGCGGATCGCCGCCCTCGACCACGCCGCGTACGAGATAAGGGAACTGCGCGAGGAGAGCCTGCCGCCGGTGACCGCCGCCCAGCGGTACGCCGTGATAGAGCGGTACGAGCGCCTGCACCGGATCCTGGCCGAACAGGGCGCGCCCCAGGGACCGCGCGCGGTGCTCTACGACGTGATGGTGCGCGATCTGCTGCGCACGTTCGCGCGCAGCAGGATGCCGGAGCCGGTGGCCCGGGAGTTCTTCTCCCGCGCGTCCCGCGCCGCCGTGCACTGGCGGCCCGAGCACCACCAGCGGCCGGGCGGCTTCGAGGGCATCCGCCGCTCCCTTCTGGAGGAGAACGCGTACACCCGCTACCGCGCCTTCCAGGCCGCCAACCAGACGCGGCGCGACGTGAAGTCGGCGGTGACCACCGGCAAGCGCGAGGTGGGCGCGAAACTGCGCGACCACCGCTACCGGCGCGCCCTGAGCGAGCCCGTCGACCCCAACCTGGCCGTGTTCTCCGCGTACTGGGACCGGGGTGTGGCCTGCAACCCGGCCGCGATCGCCGCGAAGCTCACCGAGCTCGCCCCGCACATCCACCAGGTGTGGGTGGTCGCCCGTGCCAAGGCGGCGCTGCTGCCGCCGGGCACCGACCACATCATCGCGGGCACCCGCCGCTACTGGGACGTGATGGCACGGGCCAAGTACCTCGTGAACAACGTCAACTTCCCGAACTCGGTGGTCAAGCGACCGGACGCGATCCACCTCCAGACCCACCACGGCACCCCGCTCAAGCGCATGGGCCTGGACCAGCTCGACTACCCGGCCGCCTCCAAGGGGCTCGACTTCGACGCGCTGCTGGCCCGTATCGACAAGTGGGACTACAGCCTGTCCTCCAACAGCCACTCCACGCGGATGTGGGAGCGGGCGTACCCGTCGCGGTACACGAAGCTGGACTACGGCTACCCGCGCAACGACGTCTTCTACTCGGCGACGGCCGAGGACATCCGCGCGATCCGCGAGCGCCTGGGCATCGCCCCGGGCCGCCGCGCCATCCTGTACGCGCCCACCCACCGCGACTACGAGGCCGGCTGGACCCCGCGCCTCGACCTCGCCTCCCTCGCCGACCGCCTCGGCGAGGACACGGTCCTGCTGGTCCGCGGCCACTACTTCTACGGCGGCGCGGCCTCCCCGCTGACCGGGCTGCGCCGGTCGGGACGGGTGATCGACGTGTCGTCGTACGACCCGGTCGAGGACCTGTGCCTGGCGGCGGACGCCCTGGTCACGGACTACTCGTCCATCATGTTCGACTACGCCAACCTCAACCGCCCGATCGTGATCTACGCCGACGACTGGGAGACGTACGCGAAGACGCGCGGCGTCTACTTCGACCTGATGGCGGAGGCGCCGGGCCATGTGGCGCGCAGCCAGGAGGAGCTGGCGGCCGCGTTCGAGACGGACGCCTGGCAGGACGAGGCCGCGCTGAAGTCGCTGGCCGCCTTCCGGCGCCGGTTCTGCGAGTTCGACGACGGACAGGCCGCGGAACGGGTGGTGCGCCGGGTGTTCCTCGGCCAGAGCGAGGCATCGCTGCCGCCGGTGATCCCCGTGGACGAACGCACCCCGGCCCCGACCCCCAAGGAGGCGAACGCGTGACGCCGGCCGTGACCGCCGAGACCCGAACCCCCGATGTGACGATCACGGTCATCGTCTTCAACGACGCGGAACGCCTTCCGCGGGCGGTGGCGTCGCTGCTGCGGCAGACGCACACCAACATCGAGGTGATCATCAGCGACGACCACTCGACGGACGACACGCCGTCGGTGGCGCGACGGCTGGCCGCCCAGGACGAGCGGGTGCGCTACCTGCGCCTGCCGGAGAACAGCGGCGGGTGCAGCGCACCGCGCAACCGGGCGCTGGAGATCGCCCGGGGCCCGTACCTGATGTTCCTCGACAGTGACGACGAACTCCCCGAGAACGCGGTCGAGTTGCTGCTGGCGGCGCACCGCGAGCGGGAAGTGGACTTCGCGATGGGCGCGGTGGAGCGGGTCCGCGTCGACACGGGACGGCGCTCGACCTGGATGGGGCACCTGGTCGCCGAGCGGCGCACCGTGGAGGGCATCGACGCCGAGCCCGAACTGCTCTTCGAGCACCTGTCGACGAGCAAGATGTACCGGCGGGAGTTCCTGGACCGGCACCAGCTCCGCTTCCCCGAGGGCATCCACTACGAGGACCAGCTCTTCTCGGCGCAGGCGTACTGTCTGGCCCGGTCCTTCACGATCATCCCGGAGCCGGTGTACCGCTGGTACATAGCGCCGTACGTGGCCGCCGAGGTGGCGTCGATCTCCAACCAGCGGCACAAGCTGTCGAACGTCAGCGACCGCATCTACGTGCAGACGCTGATCGACGAGTTCCTGACGGAGAGCGGGCACGAGGGGCTGCGCGAGCACAAGGACTACAAGTTCCTCAAGCACGACTTCCGGATGTACGCCGGTGACCTGCCCTACCGCGACGAGGAGTGGCTGGCCGGTTTCGCGGACATCGTGACGCCGTACCTGGAGGGACTCGCTCCCAGCGCCTACGCCCGACTGCCGCGGGTGGAACGCGTGGTGATCCAGCTCATCCGCGACCGGCGGCTGGCGGAGGCGCAGGAGGCGGCGCGAGGGCTGGGCCACGGGGTGGCTCCCCGCACGACGTCCACGGACGACTCGGGCGCCGTGTACTGGGGCTCGCAGGTGCCGGCGTCCTCCTGGGCGCGGCGGGAACTGGACGTGTCGGACCTGGAGTTGGAGTACCGGCCGTTCCCCAGCGCGCTGTTCCGGCACGAGATCACGTCGGTGGAGCCGGGTCCGGGTGCGTCGGTGAACCTGTCGATCCGGACGTACGACCCGGGCCTGCGACTCCCCGTGGGCCCGCAGCGGGCGAGCATCGTGGTCGCGCCGGGCCGGCGCCGCCTGGTGACGGCGTTCCGCCTGGACCCCGTGCGTCCCGGTGTCTTCGAGGGCCGGGTGCGGGTGGACCTGGCGGCGGCGCAGTTGCCGGTGCAAGGGTTCCAGGGCATCCGCCACCCCATGCTGCGCCTGGAACACCAGGGCCTGTTCAACACGGGCGTGCTGCTGGCGCCGCTGACGTTCCCGGCGCTGACCGCGACCCAGGTGGGCACGCTGCCGCACGAGGTGACCGTGGAGCCCGAGGGCCGCGGGGCGGGGCGCCTGGAGGTGCGGTGGCGTCCGGTGGGGGTCACGGCGAAGGTCGGTCCGGTGGTACGACGGATCGCGGGGCCGCGGGTGCGGCGCGCCGCACGCCTGGTCCGGAGCGCGCTGCGATAAGGCGGTGAAGCGGTAATGCCGCGGGGCGGCGGGGGCGAACAGAGGTCTGTTCGCCCCCGCCGCCCTTTCCCGTCCCGTCCTCCAGGGGCTCCGCCCCTTCGCTCCCCCGTTGCTCGAACGCCGGAGGGGCTGAAGAATCAGCCCCTCCGGCGTTCGAGGAACGAGCCCCCTAGCGGACCACCTGGTACAGCACCTGGCCACCGGGCCCCGACGCCACCTTCCGCAGCGCCCCGTCCCCCGCCGGCAGCCCCCCGTCCGACGGACGCTGGACAACCCAGCGCACGTCGTACTCCCGCAGCACGCCCAGCCGCTCGGCCCGCGACGACCCGGCCGCGAAGTACGTCCGCACCGCCGCGTCCCTGCGCGCCTCGTCCGGCAGGAAGAAGTCCGGGTAGCCCGGCTCCACCGTGTACGCCCCGTACGCCGGGATCTGCCGCGCGGGATTGGTCTTCGCCATCACCACGTCCCCGTAGTGCACCCACCGCGTGATCCAGTGGTACCCCACCCACGGCTCCTGGTACTTGTCCGCGACCACACCGGGCAGCGCGCTCCGCCCCGTCACGTACCCGACCGTCTGGATCTGCGTCCACGCCCCCACGGCCAGCGCCGCGGCCAGCACCCCGGCCGCCACGTTCCGCAGTGCGCCGCGCGCCGCCCCGGCCACCTCCACGGCCGCCGCCACCTGCGCCGGTATCAGCACCGCCGGCAGCGCGCGACCCCAGGAGTAGTGCCCGGTCAGGCCGCCCAGGCCGAACACCAGCACGCCGAGGGCGAAGAACAGCACCAGGGGATCCAGACGGTCCCGCCGCGCCCGCACTCCGAGCGCCACCACGCCGAGCAGCACCAGGCAGAACCGCGGGAACAGGTCCTGGTACAGCGGGCGGTGGATCTCCTCCAGGCCGCCCACACCGAACAGTGCGAAGAAGTCGTAGTACGGCCAGAGCGCGAGGATCACGGCGCCCAGCGCCAGCCCGGCGGCGAGGCGCAGCCACGTCCTGAGTCCGGCCCGCGCGCCGACCACCGTCGCCAGCGCGCCCAGCGTCGCGACCACCCCGGTGAACTGGTGGCTGAGCAGGATCAGCGCCCACAGCGCGCCGAGGCCGAGGAACGCCACCCAGGCGCCCCGGCCGTCCCGGTCGCCCTCGCTCCGCAGCGTCCGCGTCAGCAGCGCCCAGAAGTGGAAGGCCAGCCCCAGCGCGAACACGCTCGGGTACGCCACGGTCAGCGCCAGCGAGTTCAGCCCGATGAAGCCGCTCCACTTGAACACCTGCGTGCCCCACAGGAACAGCACGCACAGCAGGGCGAGCGGCCCCGCGAGACGGTGCGCGTTCAGCGTGCGGGCGTACCGCCACACGCCCGTCACCAGCAGCGTCAGGCTGATCAGCGCGCCGATGCGCAGGACCACCCAGACGGAGAGCCCGGTCACCCGGGCCACGACGCCGAGGAAGAGCATCCACGGCGAGTAGTACGGACTCGGGGTGTTCTCGTCGACGAGTGGATTGCCGGGGTCCAGCAGCCGGTGCCGCAGCCGTTCCACGGTCGCCGCGTGCATGCCGAGGTCGCCGACCCACGGCAGCCGCACGATGACGAGCAGCATCAGCACCACGAGCAGCGCCACCACCGCCCACAGCGCCGCGCCGACCGCGCCGTGCGGCGTCCGCACGGCCGTGAGCGGGCCCCACGGGCGCCCGAGCCGCTTCTCCGCCCGGTTCCGGGCCTCGCCGGTGCCTCCGGTCCCCTCAGCTGTGACGCTCATCGTGCTCCGGTGCCCTGCTTCGCCCCGTGCTGGAACACCCACGTCCGGTACACCAGGAAGCGGAACGCCGACGCCAGCACGATCGACAACGCCTTGGCCACGTTGGAGCCGATCGGCCCGTTCATGCCCAGGCCGTGGTAGCCGACGTAGAAGAGCAGGCTCTCCATCGCCACGCCGATCCCGCTGAAGACGAAGAACAGCACGATCTGCTGCCGGGTCCGCGAGGCCCGGTCGCGGTAGGCGAAGAAGCGGAAGCCGAGGTAGTTGGTGCCCATGGCGATCACGCTGGCGAGCACGGTCGCGGTCATCGGGGCCCACGCCAGGCCGTGCAGGAGGGCGTTGAAGACGAGGATGTTGACCGCGACACCGCTGCCGCCGACGACCCCGAACTTGATCACCTCGACCGCCAGCCGCCGGACCCGGGAAAGCGCCGGGACGGGGGCGGGAGCGACGGTCTCGGGAACCGGGCGAGCGACCTGGGGCCGCTGCTCGGTGAGGTTCACAGACACGGGTACGGGTCCTCCAACTCGTCCGACGATCACGCCAAACCTGCTCCAAACGTCCCGTCTAACAGGGACGAGTAAAACGAGGGGTTGGATTCCCCTAGGCCTTGGCAAGAAAGCGTCAGACTACGTTAGCCGATGGGCGAGCGCGGGCATGATGCCGGGATGCGCATAGGTGGGGGCGCCCCTCCCCGAGGGGCGCCCCCACCGTCGTGCCGGCCTAGCTGTGCGTCCTCAGCAGGGTCCGCATCGTGCGCATCGCCACCGACAGGTTCGCGAGGTCGAACGAGTCCGAGTTCGAGATCTCGTCGAGCGTCGCGCGCGCCCGCCCCAGGATCGGCGCGTTCTTCTGCTGCCAGGCGTCGAAGCGCTGCTCGGGCGTCGAGGTGCCGTTTCCGGCCGCCAGGACGTCGGCGGTCAGGGCCGCGTGGGCCGCGTACAGGTCCTCGCGGATCGCGGCGCGGGCCATGGACTGCCACCGGTCGTTGCGCGGCAGTTCGATGATGCGGTCCATGAGCTGGGTGATCTTGAGCCGGTCGGCGAGGTCGTAGTAGACCTCGGCGACGTCCATCGGGTCCTTGCCCATGCGGTCGGCCACCGAGACGATGTCGAGCGCCGGGAAGACCGAGGAGAACCCGGCCACGCGCGTGGCGAGCTCGTCGGGGACGCCGGCGCCCGTCAGCTCGTCGTAGATCTTCTGCCACCACTCCAGGTCCGCGCCGCGCACCAGCTTCGGCAGTTCGCTCCAGACCTGCTCGACGCGCTCGGCGAAGAACGCGACCGTCTCGGTGATCTCCAGCGGCTGCGGCCGGTTGTTGAGCAGCCAGCGCGTGCCGCGCTCGACCAGCCGGCGGGAGTGCAGCCGGATGCGGGTCTGCACGGCGGCGTCGACCTTGTTGTCCAGCTCCTCGACCGCGTCCCACACCGGCCCGGAGCGGAAGATCGCGCGGGCGGCGGTCTGCGCCCGGACGATCTCCTCGAGCGACGCACCGGTCTCCTCGCGCAGACGGTGCAGGTAGGTCGTGCCGCCCGTGTTGACCGTGTCGTTGACCAGGACGGTCGTCACGATCTCACGACGCAGCGCGTGGCCGTCGATCTGCTCGGGGAACTTCTCGCGCAGCGCGGTCGGGAAGTACGCGTGCAGCAGGCTGCGCAGGTACGGGTCGTCGGGCAGCGGTGTGTCCAGCAGCTCCCGGGCGACCGTGATCTTCGTGTACGCCAGCAGGACGGCCGTCTCCGGGCCGGTCAGGCCCGCTCCGGCGGTGAGGCGCTCGCGGATCTGGCGGTCGGTGGGCAGGAACTCCAGCGCCCGGTCGAGGTGGCCCTCGCGCACCAGGTAGCGGATGAACCGCTGCTGCGCGTGCAGCATGTCCTTGGACTGGAACAGGGCGTTGGCGATCGCCACGTTCTGCGCGTAGTTGTTGCGCAGCACCAGGGCGCCGACCTCGTCGGTCATCTCGGCGAGGAGCTGGTTGCGCTGCTTGACCGTGAGATCGCCGTTGGCCACGACGGAGTTGAGCAGGATCTTGATGTTCACCTCGTGGTCGGAGGTGTCCACGCCCGCGCTGTTGTCGATCGCGTCGGTGTTGATCTTGCCGCCGTGCTGGGCGAACTCGATCCGGCCGAGCTGGGTCAGGCCCAGGTTGCCGCCCTCGCCGACGACCTTGACGCGCAGGTCCTTGCCGTCCACGCGGATCGCGTCGTTGGCCTTGTCGCCGACGTCCGCGTTCGACTCGGTGGAGGCCTTGACGTAGGTGCCGATGCCGCCGTTCCACAGCAGGTCGACCGGTGCCTTGAGGATCGCCCGCATCAGGTCGGCCGGGGTCATCTTGGTGACCTTGCCCTCGATGCCCAGCGCCTCACGGATGTGCGCGTTGATCTGGATCGCCTTGGCCGTGCGCGGGAACACACCGCCGCCGGCCGACAGCAGCTCGGTGTCGTAGTCCGCCCAGGAGGAGCGCGGCAGCTCGAACAGGCGGCGGCGCTCGGCGTAGGAGGTCGCCGCGTCCGGGTTGGGGTCGATGAAGATGTGCCGGTGGTCGAAGGCGGCGACCAGGCGGATGTGCTCGCTCAGCAGCATGCCGTTGCCGAAGACGTCACCGGACATGTCGCCGATGCCGACGACCGTGAAGTCCTCGGACTGGGTGTCCAGGTCCAGCTCCCGGAAGTGCCGCTTCACGGACTCCCAGGCACCGCGGGCGGTGATGCCCATCTTCTTGTGGTCGTAGCCCGCCGAGCCGCCGGAGGCGAAGGCGTCGCCGAGCCAGAAGTTGTACTTCTCGGCGACCTCGTTGGCGATGTCCGAGAACGTCGCGGTGCCCTTGTCGGCCGCGACCACCAGGTAGGTGTCGTCGCCGTCGTGCCGCACCACGTCCACCGGCGGGACGACCTCGCCGGCCACCATGTTGTCGGTGATGTCGAGCAGGGCCGAGATGAACGTCCGGTAGCTGCGGATGCCCTCCGCGAGCCAGGCGTCGCGGTCCTTGGCCGGGTCCGGGAGCTGCTTGGCGACGAACCCGCCCTTGGCGCCCACCGGCACGATGACGGTGTTCTTCACCATCTGCGCCTTGACCAGGCCGAGGATCTCGGTGCGGAAGTCCTCACGCCGGTCGGACCAGCGCAGACCACCGCGGGCGACCTTGCCGAAGCGCAGGTGCACGCCCTCGACGCGCGGCGAGTACACCCAGATCTCGTACGCCGGGCGCGGCGCCGGCAGGTCCGGGATGGCCTGCGGGTCGAACTTCATGGAGACGTAGTCGTGCGGCTTGCCGCCGGGCGCCTCCTGGAAGAAGTTGGTGCGCAGCGTCGCCTTGATCACGGTGAGGAAGGAACGCAGGATGCGGTCCTCGTCCAGCGAGGCGACCTGGTCGAGCGCGGCGTCCAGCTCCTCCAGCAGCGCGTCGGTCAGCTCCAGGCCCGCCCGCTGCCGCTCCGGCGACATCCGCGCCTCGAACAGGGAGACCAGCAGCCGGGTGGTGTGGACGTTGTTGCGGAGGGTGTCCTCCATGTAGTCCTGGCTGAAGGTGGAACCGGCCTGGCGCAGGTACTTGGCGTACGCGCGCAGCACCATCGCCTGCCGCCAGGTCAGGCCGGCGCTCAGCACCAGCGCGTTGAACCCGTCGTTCTCCGCCTGCCCGGTCCACACCGCGGCGAACGCGTCCTGGAACCGCTCGCGGCCGTCGTCGCCGAGGTAGTCGCCGTTGCCGGCCACCTCCTTGGGCAGCCTGAGCCCGAAGTCGTAGATCCACGCGGTCGTACGGTCCTGGCAGCGCAGCTCGTACGGCCGCTCGTCGACGACCTCCACGCCGATCCGCTGGAGCACCGGGAGCACGGCGGACAGGGAGACCGACCCGCCCTTGCGGTAGATCTTGAAGCGGCGCTCGCCGGGGCCGGTGCCCACGGGCTCGTACAGGCTGAGGGCGAAGTCCTTGCCGCCCTCCTCGTCCGTGAGCTGTTCGAGGTGGACGAGGTCGGCGACCGCGGCGCGCGGGGTGTGGTCGGCCTTGTAGCCCTCGGGGAAGGCGTTCGTGTAGCGGCGCTGGAGCTCGGCGGCGCGTTCCTCGCCGAGTTCGGCGGTCAGCGCCTCGTTGAAGGCGTCGGTCCAGGAGCGGGCGGCCTCCACCAGCCGGGCCTCGATGCGCTCCTTGTCGGCGTCGGAGAGCTGCGGCAGCTCGGTGCCCTGCGGCACGCGGACCACGAAGTGCAGCCGGGAGAGGATCGACTCGGTGTTCCAGGCGGTGAAGTCGACGCTGGTGCCGCCCAGCTCCTCCTTCAGGATGTCGATGATGCGCAGCCGGACGCCGGTGGTGTAGCGGTCGCGGGGCAGGTAGACGAGGGCCGAGTAGTAGCGCCCGTACTCGTCCTGGCGCAGGTAGAGCCTGAGGCGGCGGCGCTCCTGGAGGTAGAGGACGGAGGTGACGATGGAACGCAGCTCGTCGGCCGGGGTCTGGAACAGCTCGTCGCGCGGGTAGGTCTCCATGATCTGGAGCAGGTCGCGGCCGTCGTGGCTGTTGGGCGAGAACCCGGCGCCCGAGAGGACCTCGTCGACCTTGCGCCGCACGACCGGCACGCGCAGCACGGACTCGGTGTAGGCGGCGGACGAGAACAGGCCCAGGAAGCGGCGCTCGCCGACGACGTTGCCGTTCTCGTCGAACTTCTTCACGCCGACGTAGTCGAGGTACGACGGCCGGTGCACGGTGGCGCGGCTGTTGGCCTTGGTGAGGACCAGCAGCTTGTGCTCGCGGGCCTTGGCGCGGGCGTCGGCGGGCAGGCGCTCGAAGGACGGGCTGACCGGGTGCTGGTCCTCGGCCGCGTGGTGCGGGTCCGATCGCAGTATGCCCAGCCCGGTGCCGGGGACGGCGGCCAGCGTGTCGTCGTCGCGCAGCCGGTACTCGCGGTAGCCGAGGAAGGTGAAGTGGTCGGCGGCCAGCCAGCGCAGCAGCTCGCCGGCCTCCTCGATCTGCGCCTCGGGCAGGTCGTCGGGGACGGGCTCCTTCTGGATCCCCTCGGCGATGCGCAGCGCGCAGTCGCGCATCTTCTCCCAGTCCTCGACCGCCTCACGGACGTCGGACAGGACGCGCAGCAGGTCGGAGGTGATCTGCTTCAGGTCGGAGCGGTCGGTCTCGCGGTCGATCTCGACGTGGATCCAGGACTCGACGCACGCGTCGTGCGGCAGGTCGGCGCCGGGGGCGTCGGGCAGTACCTCGAGGAGCTTGCCGGTCAGGTCGCGGCGGACGACGAACTGCGGGTGGATCACGACGTGGATCCCGCGGCCCTGGCGGGAGAGCTCGTTCGTCACGGAGTCGACGAGGAACGGCATGTCGTCGGTGACGACCTCGACGACGGAGTGGCTGCAGGTCCAGCCGTTCTCCTCGACGGTCGGGGTGTGCACGCGCACGTTCGCCGTGCCCTGCGGGCGCGTCTCTGCGAGCCGGTAGTGCGAGAAGGCGGCGCCGAAGACGTCCACCGGGTCGCGGTCGGTCAGGTCTTCTGGGGCGGTGTGCAGGTAGTAGCGCTGGAGGAACGCGAGCACGGTCTCCCGGTCCGGGGTGCCCTCGTCCGTCGTCCCGGTCGGTAGGTGCCCCCCGACCGGACTGTTCTCAGCTACCCGGGCGGCCCTCTCGAGCAGCTCGGCCTTGGCTTCGTCCAGCTTGGTCTGCATTGTCCTCTGGCTCCTGTCGCGCGCCGTTGCGTGACGTAGAAGGAAGTACGGTCTCTTCTCCGACGTAACGCCGCGACGCGGGGTGTCCGGTCTGCTTCGACGCTATGCCGCGTGGAGAGATGTGCGGGGGGTTATCGGCCATTTCCGGCGCCCGCGGCGGCTGTGACGCTGCTCTCGGCGCGCTCGGCGCCTGTCGCGTCCCCGGCGCCCCGGCTGCCCCGGCGGGCGCCTGCGGCGCCCTGTCGGACCGGCCCCGCCTGCGAAGACCAGCGACCGCCACCCGGTCACGGAGGTGGTCCGTGCTCGCCGGGCGCAGGGCAGGGACGGCGACGTCCCCGCGAGCTATCGCGCTGATCACGCCACAAGGCTATCGCTCCTCGTGGGGGGCACGTCATGAGCCGTATGTGTACAAAAGAGGGGGTCGAACTTTGACGTTCTGCACAGGGGCACCGAGGGCGATGCCGTGCAGGGCGCACGGTGCGAGCATGGCTGTACGGGCACCGGGCCCCCTTGGCAAGCGCCGTCGACCGAGGCACGTTGCCAGAAGGCACCCGAAGCAGCCGTCCGCACCATCGAGGGGAGCGCGGCCAACCATGACGCAGAAGATCCTGATCGTCACCGGCGACGCGGCGGAATCACTGGAGGTCCTCTACCCGTACCAGCGCCTGCGGGAAGAGGGCTACGAGGTCCACATCGCGGCTCCGGCCCGTAAGCAGCTCCGGTTCGTCGTCCACGACTTCGAACCCGGCTTCGACACCTACACCGAGAAACCCGGCTACACCTGGCCCGCCGACCTCGCCTTCTCCGAGGTCGACCCCGGGGACTACGTCGCCGTCGTGATCCCCGGCGGACGCGCCCCGGAGTACCTCCGCAACGATCCCGAACTCCGCAAGATCCTCAAGTCGTTCTTCGACACGGACAAGCCGGTCGCCCAGATCTGCCACGGTCCCCTGCTCACCGCGGCGGTGGACGCCCTGCGCGGGCGGCGCGTCACCGCCTATCCGGCCCTGGAGCTGGACATGCAGGCGGCGGGGGCCGACTTCCAGGACGCCGAGGCGGTCGTCGACGGCACGCTCGTCTCGTCCCGGGCGTGGCCCGACCACTCCGGCTGGATGCGGGAGTTCCTGACCGTCCTGCGCGCCAAGGCGCCGGTGACCTGAGCGCACCGCCCGGGTGCGGTGCCCGCCGGGGCGCCGCACCCTTGCAGGCCCCGGGCTCTCATCGGGCCGCCGGGCTCTCGTCAGGCCGCCAGACGCTCAGGCCGCCAGGCACTCGTCAGGCCGCCAGACGCTCCGCCTCCGCGACCGCCTCCTGGAGCGTGTCGACCACCGGCACGCCGACCTCCTCCAGGCTCGCGCGGCTGTGGGACCCCCCGGTGTACAGCACGGCCCGCGCCCCGACATGGCGGGCGGCGACCGCGTCGTCGGCGGCGTCCCCGATCACCACCGTGCGGGCCGGGTCGAGGCCGGCGAGTGCCCGTATGTGGCGGACCATGTGCTCCGCCTTGCTGCCGCCGGAGGGTCCGGTACGCCCCTGCACCCGTACGAAGTGCGCCTCGATCCCCAGCGCCCGGACCATCGGGACCAGTTCCTCGTGCCCGTACATGCTCAGCAGCGACTGGCTGCGGCCCGCCGACCGCCACCCCGCCAGCAGCTCGGCCGCGCCCTCGGTGAGCCCGCAGCGGACGCGGTGCTGCGCGTAGTACCGGTGGAAGACCTCGTCCATGAGCTGCCACTCGGTGTCCGTCGGCAGCCGCCCCATCAGCCGCTCGTAGAACTTCGGGACCGGCACGCAGTACAGCGCCCGGTACTGCTCCAGCGTGATCGGTTCCAGGCCCAGCTCGGCGAACGCCGCGTTCGTCGCCCCGATGATCGCCTCATTGTCGTGGAACAGCGTCCCGTTCCAGTCCCAGACGATGTGCGCGCTTCCAAACGTCCCCATGAAAGGAAAAGTACCCGGCGGCACCGACAATCACCGGTGCGCGCCACGGCGGCCCGGAAGGCGCCCGGGCGCCCGGTCAGTCCCTGGAGCCGAGCAGGTTCGGGATCTCCTGCGTGGCGTACCAGAGCAGTTCGTGGTCCTCGGCGCCGTCCACGACGAACTGCGCGTCGTCGTCCCCGCGCTCGGCCGCCTCCAGGGCCTCGGCCGCCGCGGTCACGTCCGCCTCCGCGTCGAACGCGTCGACGTGCACGGCCGCCGCCTTGGCCAGCGGCACCGGCCCGGCGACGCGCACCTCGCCGAGCGCCGCCGGGTCGAGTCCGCGGTCGGGGTCGGCGGTCGCCGCGCCGTCGGGGACGTCGACGGCGATCACGACCCGCCGCCGTGGGGACCCCGGATCGGCCGCCAGCAGGCGCAGGGAGGCGAGCGCGGCACGGCTCAGCGCCGCGTACTCCAGTTCCTCGATGTCGTCGGAGAGGTACCACTCGCGCAGCGCGGGCGTGACGGCGTACGCGACGACCGGTCCGGCGCCCAGCTCACCCGTCTTGTACGCCTCGGCGAGACCGGAGAGGGTCAGGGGGACGTAGACGCGCATGACGAGCCGCTTTCGTAGTCGGTCAGGGGTCACCTCAGGATACGTGCGGGCGTCCCCCTTCGGGGCCCGCCCGCAGACCTCGGCGGCGTCAACGGGGACCGGCATCGCTCACCCGGTGCGCCCGGGCCGCCGACGGGACTTCGCCCCGCTTCTCACCCTGATAGGTGAACTCTCCGGCCCGCCCCGCAGGCGCCCGGCTTCGTTGCGAGCCGGTCGCCCCGCCCCGTACAAGATCCCCGAGAAGTTACCGACCGGTACTCACCGGCCTCGCGAAACGGGGATCTCCGCCATGCACAAGGTGATGACCAGGAACCAGGCGCTGCCCAGGAACCAGGCAATGCCGAGGAACGAGGCGTCGCCCGGGAACCAGGCATCGACCGGGAACCAGACGACGGCCAGGAACCGGACGACGACCGGGAACCAGGCGATGACCAGGGCGAAGCCCGCGCCGGGCGCCCGTCCTCCGGTCCGCCACGACACGCGCCGGCCGGGCGGCACGCCGCGCCGCGCGGCACCGGGTCAGGGCCCGTCGCGGACGGGCACGCTCCACCGGCCGTCCGCCACCCCGGCAGGTGCCGTCCCGCCCCCTGCGGCTGGCGCCCGGGCGCCGCTCCCGCCCTTGCCGCAGGCCCGCCCCACCGACGTCTTCGCCGACCGTCTGCTGTCCGTGCTGAGCGGTCAGCGCCCGGTGCACAGCATGCTCCGGCACACCGTCGGACGAGCCTACGACGACCTGGCCCGGCTCGCCGAACGCGGCCCGCTGCGCACCCGCGGCACCCGTCCGGTCGTCCGCGACATCGGCTACTACGTCCCGCGGCCCGGCGCCATCGAAGCCTTCGCCCGCATCGGCGCCGGCGACCAGCTCCGCGCGATGGCCTTCCGCCTGGAGTGCGGCCGGGACCACCGCTGGCGCTGCACGGCGGTGGAACTGGGCGGGCCGCGGACACCGCACGGGGACGACGAGTGAGAGAAGCGGAAGGACACACGAACAGAAGTGACACACGAACAGACACACGAACAGACACACGAACAGCAGTGACACAGGGAAAGGAGTGACACAGAAACAGGGAGGGGCCGGGCACTTCGGGTGCCCGGCCCCTCGTCACGCAACGCTGCTACTTCTTGCGGCGCCGCCCGCCCTTGGCCTGCTTGCGGCGCTCCGCACGGGTCAGACCGTCCGCCTCCGAGCGGACCGGCTCACCGTCGCTGGCGAAGTCGCCCTCGACGATGCCGCCCTCACCGTCCACGGTCGGCGCGGAGAAGTGCAGCCGCTCGCGGCGCTGCGGTGCCTCCAGGCCCTTGGCACGGATCTCCGGGCGGGCCGCCTGGGCCGCCACGGCCTCCTCCTTCTCCAGGGAAGGCTGGGCGTCCTCGACGGGAACCTCCTCGACCTGCTGCTCGACCTGGACCTCCAGGTTGAACAGGTAGCCGACGGACTCCTCCTTGATGCCCTCCATCATGGCCTGGAACATGTCGAAGCCCTCACGCTGGTACTCGACCAGCGGGTCCTTCTGCGCCATGGCGCGCAGGCCGATGCCCTCCTGGAGGTAGTCCATCTCGTAGAGGTGCTCGCGCCACTTGCGGTCCAGGACCGACAGCACGACCCGGCGCTCCAGCTCACGCATGATCTCGGAGCCGAGCTGGGCCTCGCGCTGCTCGTACTGCGCGTGGATGTCGTCCTTGATGGACTCGGCGATGAACTCGGCGGTCAGACCGGCACGGTCGCCGGCCGCCTCCTCCAGTTCCTCGATGGTGACCTTCACCGGGTAGAGCTGCTTGAAGGCACCCCACAGCCGGTCCAGGTCCCAGTCCTCCGGGAAGCCCTCCTGGGTCTCCGCGGCGACGTACGCGTCGATCGTGTCGTCCATGAAGTGCTGGATCTGCTCGTGCAGGTCCTCGCCCTCCAGGACGCGGCGCCGCTCGCCGTAGATGACCTCGCGCTGCCGGTTGAGCACCTCGTCGTACTTGAGGACGTTCTTCCGGGTCTCGAAGTTCTGCTGCTCGACCTGCGACTGGGCGGACGCGATCGCGCGCGTGACCATCTTGTTCTCGATCGGCACGTCGTCCGGGACGTTCGCCATCGACATCACGCGCTCGACCATCTGGGCCTTGAACAGGCGCATCAGGTCGTCGCCCAGGGAGAGGTAGAACCGGGACTCGCCGGGGTCGCCCTGACGGCCGGAACGACCGCGCAGCTGGTTGTCGATACGGCGGGACTCGTGGCGCTCGGTGCCGAGGACGTAGAGGCCGCCCAGCGCCTCGACCTCCTCCTTCTCGGCCTTGACCGCCTGCTCGGCCTTCTCCAGGGCGGCGGGCAGGGCAGCGGCCCACTCCTCGATGTGCTCCTCCGGGTCGAGCCCGCGCTGGCGCAGCTCGGCCTCGGCGAGGTCCTCGGGGTTGCCGCCGAGCTTGATGTCCGTACCACGGCCGGCCATGTTGGTGGCGACGGTCACGGCGCCCTTGCGGCCGGCCTGCGCGACGATCGCCGCCTCGCGCTCGTGGTGCTTGGCGTTCAGCACCTCGTGCTGGATGCCGCGCTTGCTGAGAAGCTGCGAGAGGTACTCGGACTTCTCGACCGAGGTGGTGCCGACCAGGATCGGCTGGCCCTTCTCGTGCTTCTCGGCGATGTCGTCGACGACCGCCTCGAACTTGGCGACCTCGGTGCGGTAGATCAGGTCCGACTGGTCCTTGCGGATCATCGGCTTGTTGGTCGGGATCGGGACCACGCCGAGCTTGTAGATCTGGTGGAACTCGGCGGCCTCGGTCATCGCCGTACCGGTCATGCCGGAGAGCTTCTTGTAGAGGCGGAAGAAGTTCTGCAGGGTGATCGTGGCGAGCGTCTGGTTCTCGTCCTTGATGTCCACCCCTTCCTTCGCCTCGATCGCCTGGTGCATGCCCTCGTTGTAGCGGCGGCCGGCGAGGATACGGCCCGTGTGCTCGTCGACGATCATGACCTCGCCGTCGATGACGACGTAGTCCTTGTCGCGCTTGAAGAGCTCCTTGGCCTTGATCGCGTTGTTCAGGTAGCCGACCAGCGGGGTGTTCACCGACTCGTAGAGGTTGTCGATGCCCAGCCAGTCCTCGACCTTGCTGACGCCGGACTCGTGGATGGCGACCGTGCGCTTCTTCTCGTCGACGTCGTAGTCGCCGGTCTCCTCGATGCCCTTCAGCGGGTTGCCCGCCTCGCCCCTCTTCAGCCGCATGACCAGCTTGGCGAAGTCGCCGTACCACTTGGTGGCCTGGTCGGCCGGGCCGGAGATGATCAGCGGCGTACGGGCCTCGTCGACCAGGATGGAGTCGACCTCGTCGACGATCGCGAAGTTGTGGCCGCGCTGGACGAGCTCGTCCTTCGACCACGCCATGTTGTCGCGGAGGTAGTCGAAGCCGAACTCGTTGTTCGTGCCGTAGGTGATGTCGCACGCGTACTGCTCGCGGCGCTCGGCCGGGGTCATGTTGGCGAGGATGCAGCCGACGGACAGGCCCAGGAACCTGTGGACGCGGCCCATCATCTCGGAGTCGCGCTCGGCCAGGTAGTCGTTGACCGTGACGATGTGGACGCCGTCTCCGGAAATGGCGTTCAGGTACGCGGGGAGCGTGCCGACCAGGGTCTTGCCCTCACCGGTCTTCATCTCGGCCACATAGCCCATGTGCAGGGCGGCGCCGCCCATCATCTGCACGTCGTAGTGCCGCTGGCCGAGGACGCGCTTGGCGGCCTCGCGGACGGTGGCGAAGGCCTCGGGGAGCAGGTCGTCGAGGCTCTCGCCGTCGGCGTACCGCTGCTTGTACTCATCGGTGAGGGCCCGCAGCTCGGCGTCGGAGAGGTCGACGAAGTCCTCTTCGATGGAGTTGACCTGGTCCGCGATGCGGTGCAGCTTGCGCAGGATCTTGCCTTCGCCTGCACGCATGATCTTCGAGAGGACGGACACGGGGGTTTGTCTCCTTGCCGTTCGGGCCTGGGACGGTCGGTTACCTATGACAGCTTGAGCAACGGCCATCGTAAGCGAGGACCCCGCCGCGCCGGGAGGTCTGCCGCCGACAGCCACTAGGACAACGGACGGGCGCGGCGGAAGGTGCCGCGTCCGTGCCACGAAAAGTAACCGGGCGGTCACGGGTGTCGGTGCAGGGCGGGCGACGGCGTGGCGGCCGGGGCAGGGGCGGACGACGGCGTGCGGCCGGGGCGAAGGACGACGGCGTGGCGGCTGGGGCGGGAGCGGGCGTCGGCCTGGTGGCTGCTGAGAGGGTCAGGTGCCGGGCATGACACGGACAAAAATCATGGCGGCGAGGCGGAGGCCCGAGCAGAATCAAGCGATGGACCCCGTCACCCTGACCACCGACCGCCTCCTGCTGCGCACCGTGGGCCCCCGGGACACCGACGCGGTGTACGCGGCCGCCCAGGACCCCGACATCCAGCGCTGGACCACGATCCCGTCGCCGTATCTGCGCGAACACGCGGAGATGTTCGTCGGGCAGATCGCGCCGGACGGCTGGGCGAACGCCTCCATGTTCCATTTCGGCGTGTTCCTGCCCTCCGGCGAACTGGTGGGCATGCTCGGCCTGACGATGCGCTCGCTGGGCGTGGCCGAGGTCGGTTTCTGGACGGCGAAGGAGCACCGGGGCAACGGCTACACCACGGAGGCCACGCTCCGCGCGGCGCACTGGGCGTTCACCCACCTGTCGGTCGACCGCGTGGAGTGGCGCGCCGAGGTGGGCAACGCGGGCTCGCGGGCGGTCGCGGAACGCGCGGGCTTCACCATCGAGGGCGTGCTGCGGTCCGCGATCAACAACAAGGGGGTGCGCCGGGACTGCTGGGTCGGCTCCCTGCTGCCGTCGGACGTGGGCCTGCCGTCGACGGCGGCGTATGTGCCGGCTCCGGTGCGACCGTCGTAGGCGCGGGCTCCCGCGGTGCGACCGTCGTAGGTGCGGGCTCCCGCGGACCGTCCCGCGTTGTCAGTGCCGCCCCCTACGGTGTGACCATGCCGAGTCTCCCCCGCCCCGCCATCGAACTCACCGCCGACGAAGCCCGCCGCATCGCCCTGCGGGCGCAGGGCTTCCTCGGCGCTCCCGACCGCAGGGCCGGCGTGCGCGGCCTGCTGCGCCGGCTCGGCGCCGTCCAGCTCGACACCATCTCGGTCCTGGCGCGCTCGCACGAACTCATTCCGTACGCCCGCCTCGGAGCCATAGGCCGCAAGGCGGTCGACGCGGCGTACTGGACGCGTTCGCCCGACGGCCGGTCCGCGGCCGACCCGCACGCGTTCGAGTACTGGTCGCACGCCGCCTGCGTCCTGCCCATCGAGGAGTGGCCCCACTTCGCCTTCCGCCGCCGCGCCTACCGCTCCCGCCCCCACTGGAGCCACACGCTCCCGGACGGGGTCTACGACCAGGTCATCAAGCAGCTCCGCGCCGAAGGCCCGCTGACGGCGACGGATCTGGGGGGCGCGAAGAAGACCAGCGAGTGGTGGGACTGGTCCGGCACGAAGGTCGCGGTGGAGCGGGCGCTGATGTACGGAGAGGTGGTGTGCGTCGAGCGCCGCGGCTGGAAGCGGGTGTACGACCTCGCGGAGCGCGCCGTCCCCGAGGCACTGCTGCACGACGAGCTGGACGACGCCGAGTGCCTGCGCCGCCTCGTCTCCCTCGCCGGCCGCTCCCTCGGTGTCGGCACGCGCGCGGACATCGCGGACTACCACCGTCTCAAGGGTGAACAGGTCGATTCCGTGATCGCGGACTCGGGTCTGGTCCCGGTGACGGTCGAGGGCTGGGGCAAGCCCGCCTGGGCGGACCCGGAGGCCCTGCGGACCCCGCCGCGCGGCCGCCACCGTACGACGCTGCTGTCGCCGTTCGACTCGCTGATCTGGGAGCGGGCGCGCACGGAGCGGATCTTCGGCTTCACCCACCGCCTGGAGGCGTACGTCCCCAAGCAGAAGCGGGTGTACGGCTACTTCGCGATGCCGGTCCTCGCCGGCGGCCGGCTGGTCGGCCGGGTGGACCCCGCACGCGAGGGCCGCACGCTGGTCGCCAGGCAGGTCACGCTGCACGACGCGAAGGCGGTCCCGGCGGTGGCCCAGGCGCTGCTGGAGGCGGCCGGCTGGGTGGACTGCACGAACGTGCGGGTGGAGCGGGTGGACGCCCCGGAGCTGCGCGAGCCGCTCGTGCGGGAGCTGGCCCGCGCCCTGGGCTGATCCCCCGGCGCCCCCGTCCCGCTAGCGGATCTCGAGGATCTTCTCCCGCATCGCGTAGACCACGGCCTCCATCCTGGAGTGCAGTTGCAGCTTCTCCAGGATGTTGCGCACATGGTTCTTCACGGTGTTCTCGGAGATGAACAGCTCCTTGGCGATGTCCCGGTTGTTCATTCCGGTGGCGACGAGCTTGAGGACCTCCAGCTCACGGTCGGTGAGCCGCGGCGCCGGGACCAGCCGGCGCTCGTCGGTCTTCTGGATCATCGACTTGAACTCGGTGAGGAGCTTCGACGCCATCGAGGGGCTGATCTGCGACTGCCCGTCGGCGACCGCGCGAATGGCGGTGGCCACCTCGTCGGTGGAGATCTCCTTGAGGAGGTACCCCGTGGCGCCCGCCTTGATCGCTTCGTAGAGATCGGCCTCTTCGTCGCTGATCGTCAGCATGATGATCTTGGCGCTGGGCGCCACCTCCTTGATGGAGGTGCATGCCTCGATGCCACCGCGCTTGGGCATCCGCACGTCCATCAGGATGATGTCGGGCAGCAGATCCGCCGCCTTGTCGACCGCCTCCGCACCGTCCCCGGCCTCGCCGACGACCTGGATGTCCTCCTCGGCCGCCAGCACGATCTCCAGACCGCGGCGGAAGAGGGCGTGGTCGTCCACGACGAGAACGCGGATGGGCTCCTTGCGTGCAGAGCTCGTCTCCGGGACCGCGCCGGCGACGCCGTCGTCGGCATCCTCGTCGTGCGTCGGTCCGAAGCTGTCCGCCATGTTCCTCCCCCTGAAGGCTGCGGCCTGTGGTCCTGTGCCCTCGCCAACCCAAGGCAACGGCCCACCGGTTGAGCCGTTACGGCCATGATTCCATGCCCGGGCGACCGTCAGGTGACAGAGCGCGGCGCGAAGTGGTGGCACACCGGTGCCCCTGGGGGCGCATCGGCTCACCAGGGGCACCGGGTTCGGCCATCACCCCGGCGGGTTCAGCCGCGGAGCGTTCCGCCCGCTTCGGCCGACGGCGCCTGGGCCACCATCTGGTCGGTGCTGAGGTGGATGACGCCGTAGTCGTAGGCGTGCCGCCGGTAGACGACGCTGGGTTGCTTGGTCTCGGAGTCGACGAACAGATAGAAGTCGTGCCCGACCAACTCCATCTCGTAGAGCGCCTGGTCGAGCGACATGGGAGAGGCGACGTGGGTCTTCTCGCGGACGACGAGGGGGCCTTCGCCCTTCACCTCGAGCGATCCGATCTTCTTGGTCGGCACCCCGTCCGATTCTTCTTCCGGTACGAGGCCGCCGTTGCCGTTGAGCGTCGCGGCACCCGGGACGTGGTCGGGCACCTCGGCTGCCGTGAGCCTGCGGACCCCGCGACGGGTGTGACGCTTGTCGTGCTGCTTGCGCAGCCGGGCCTCGAGTTTCTCCGCCGCCAGGTCGAGTGCCGCGTACGGATCGCTTGCCGCTGCCTCCGCCCGGATCACCGGACCGCGGGAGCGAAGAGTGATCTCCACTCGCTCGCAACGGTCCGCCTGCCGGGGGTTCGGCTCCTTGGACACCTCGACATCGAGGCTGATCACCTTGGCATCCAGCTTCTGGATCTTGTCCAGCTTCAGCTTCTCGGCCACGTGCTTCCGGAACCGCTCGGGCACCTCGGTCTTGCGGCCCTTGACGACGATGTCCACGCAGAACTCCGTTCCCGGATTGCTCCGCATTCCTGGCGGAGCATCTCCCTTGTGCACCAGATTCCGGCGAGCGCCGGAACCTCGGACTCGGTGACGTCCACCTCCTCCTCCCCCAGGGGCAAGGTCTCCACCCCACCACTACGGGTGATGTTCCAGAAAACCCGTAGCACGGCATTCGGACAAGGGAGGGACGGCCTGCGCCTTTCCCTCTCAACCGAACATATCTCGCCCGGACGGATGTCGTCACCCTCTACTGCGGCGTACCTCCGTTCAGCTGAATTGACCTGCTCATTACCTGCAACGAAGCAAGTTCTCGGTCAGTTCCGGTTTATTTCGAAAGACTCGGGCGGGGCAGCGACCACGGCCGCGCAGATCCCTTCCTCCAGGCCGTTCCCAGCGGCCGTTCCCCACGGCAATCGGGGCCGGTGCGCCGGTGCCGCCGTCTCCATCGCTCTTCGTTCCCCCCTTGCTTCCCCTGCCGCGCGCGCATACACCTCCGTCTCCGCCCCGCCTTCGGCGTCCGCCAGCGCCGCCCGTACCGCGCGCGCCGCCTCCGCCAGCGAGGCGCCCGTCGTCATCAGGTCGTCGACGAGGACGACCCGCCCGCCGGTCAGCAGCCGGACGCCGCCTCCGGCGACCTCCAGGGCACCCGCGAGATTGGCCAGCCGCTGCCGGGAGCCGAGCCCCGCCTGGTCGGCCACGGCCCGCCGCTGCCGCAGCACGGACGCCACCCGGGCCGGCGTCCCGGCCCGGCGGAGCTGTCCCGCCGCCGCGAGCGCGATCCGCCGCGTCGGGTCATGGCCCCGCGCCCGCACGGCCCGCCGCGCGGAGGGAACGGGCACGAGCAGCACGGGAATCGGACGGCGACCGGCGCACGAGGCCACCGAGCCGCAGCCGGCCCGCACCGCCCCCGCCAGAGCCGCCCCCAGCGGTCCCGCCAGGGTGAGCGCGCCCCTTTCCTTGTGGGACAGGAGCGTGGCGCGGACCGCGCCCTCGTACGGCGCCGCCGCGTGCACCGGAGGCAGGCCCGCCGGCTCGGGCACCGGCCGCACCCGGCGTGCCGCCGTGCCGTGGAGGGCCGCACGGCACCGGGGGCAGAGCACCGTCCGCGGCCTGCCGCAGCCTCCGCACTCGGCCGGCAGTACCAGGTCGGTGAGGTCCTGCCACCAGCCCCGCATGGCGACCACTGTGCCAACGCCCGCGCCGCCCTGCCAGCCCTGTGGAAAACTCCCTGTGGACAAACGGGGGGCACTCGTCGAACGGCCGGTGGACGCCTCTGCGCGGAGCGCTCGGCGTCAGCCGGGGTAGACCGGCGCCGTCCCCTCCTTGACCACCTTCTGCCACTGCGCCCCGGCCGACAGGCGCACGATCCCGTCCTCCGAGTACGCCACCAGCGGCAGCCGCTCGTCCTCGGACGCCGCTATCTGCTTCACGCCCGTGAGCGAGGCGGGCGGATTGCCCGCCGGCGTGGACCCGTCGACCTGCACATACCGGATCTGCTGTACCCCGCCGGCCTCGCTCCCGACCACCACGAGCCGGCTGTCACCGGCCCACGACATGGCCGCGACCTCCTCGAGCTGCGGAGTCACCGAGTGCAGTTCCAGGATCGACACGACAGGCCGTCCGCCCCTCGCGGTGTCCCTCTCGATGCGCCCGATCTGCAGCGACGTCTTGCCGTCCTTCTCCACGATCAGCGCGATCCGCACCCCGTCGGCGGCCACCCGCACCTTGCCGATCCGCCCGTCGAGGCCCGGTGTGCGCACCACCACCGGTGTGCCCGCGCCCTGCTGCAGCATCAGCAGCCGGGGATTCCTCGGGTCACGGTCGGCCACCCACAGGTCGCCCCCGCTGTCCCAGCTCGGAGTCGTCAGCCGGTCGTCCTTCGACGCACCGCCACTGGTCAGCACCGCGTTCCCGAGCGGGGCGCCCGGCACCAGCGAGCCCACGTACAGGTACTGCCCGTCGGCCGAGACGCCTGCCGCGGTGTCCTCGTCACGCGAGACGGCGGCCGCGCGCAGCGGCCTCTGGCCCTCGCCCAGCGCGCCCGGCACCGGTTCGGGCTGCTTGGAGCCGCTGCCGCTGGACAGGCGGACGAGCCGCTGCCTGCCGTCGATGAAGTACTCGTACTCCGGACGCCGGCCCGTGCCGTGCGAGGCGATGACCTCGGCCCGGCTCTCGTTCAGCGCGCACAGCTTCGTGTTGTTCGACCCCCGCAGCTCCACCTGGCTCACGCCCGTCGGCGTCAGGTCCTGCAGGGTGAACAGCAGCTGCGCCGCCATCCTGTCGCACTGGGTCGCCCCGACGTGGTCGGCCTTGTCGTTGAGCGGCACGGTCAGCTTGTTCTGGTCGTCGGGCGACAGGGAGGTGACGTCCTTGCGCAGCGCCGTGCCCGAGGGGAAGCTCGAGGTCGCCACCGGGTCCAGCCAGCGCGTGGGGCCGTTCAGCAGCGCGCGGACCGTCGAGGTCACCGGGTCCACCTTGCTGCGCACGTACACCGGGTCGGCGACGGTGCTGAGCTGTCCGCCCTCCGCCGCGGGCACGTTCACGGCGTAGTAGTACTTGTTGACCGACACGTAGTTGCGCTGGAAGTCGGACTTGCCCATCACGACGCCCTGCGGCAACGCGTCGATACGCCACTGGCCGGTCTTCTTCACCAGCGTCAGGTGCACCGTCGCGCTGTACGACCCCGAGTCCGGCGTGTACGCGTGCTGCTCGTCCACCATCGCGAGCTTGGTGCCGGTCAGCGTGTACGTGTAGTCGTCGCCCGCGTCCCGGCTCCTGGTGCGCTCGGGCACGGTGTTCGGCCCGTCGGAGAGCACCGTGGTGGACGCGTCGGGGCTCCACCGGTGCGACGCGGCGGCCGTCAGGTACTTGCGCGCCGTCTCGTACTGCGGGTCGTCGCTGGTCAGCGCTTCCAGGAAGCCCTGCACGATCTCCGCCGGCCCCGCGTTCTCACGCGGCGGCATCGCGAAGACACGGACCTGCGCGTCCTGCCGGGGCGTCGACTCGACCCCCTGCAGATCCCCGCTGTCCGGCATCGAGGCGCACCCGGCCAGCAGTACGGCACCACAGCCGGCGTACACCCCCCTGAGCAGCGCACGCCGCCGACCGCCCCCCTCAGCGCCCACGGAACGCCTCCCCTTGCTCCCTCTCGTCGGGTCCGCCACCGCCCCGAGGCGGCTCCTGTGTCCTGTCGTCCGGCCGCCGCGCGCCCCCGGCGGGCCGTGGCACCACGCGCGCCCCGTTGCCGGGCATCGCGGTCGGGTCCGCGGCCGGTGCCACGGTCGGCCGCGGCGCGATCGGGGCACGCGCCGCCGCCTCACCGGTCGCCTGCGCGGGCACCGTGGCGCGCTTGCCCGAGCCCCCCTGCGGCGCCGCGGCGTCGCCGAGGCCGCGATTGCGCCGTGAGTCCAAGGGCTCCAGCGGTATCGGGGAGCCCCGCAGCGGCTCGTCCGCGGTCCGCGGCAGCGTCAGCCGGAACTGCGACCCCCCTCCCGGCTCGCCCCACGCCTGCAGCCAGCCGCCGTGCAGCCGCGCGTCCTCCAGGGCGATGGACAGCCCCAGCCCCGTACCGCCGGTGGTCCGCGCACGTGCCGGGTCCGCCCGCCAGAAACGGCTGAACACCCGGGTCGCCTCACCCGGCTTGAGCCCGACCCCGTAGTCACGCACCGCGACCGCGACCGCGCCGCCCGCCGCGGCGAGTTTGACGATGACGTCCTTGCCCTCGCCGTGCTCGACCGCGTTGACGACCAGGTTGCGCAGCACCCGCTCGACACGCCGGGCGTCCGCCTCGGCCACGACCGGCTGCTGGTCGCCGACGACCCGGATCCGCGTGCCCTTGCGCTCGGCCAGCGGCTCGGCCCCGCTCACCACCCGGCGCACGACCTCCCGCAGGTCGATCGGCTCGGCCTCCAGCGCCGCCGCGCCCGCGTCGAACCGGCTGATCTCCAGCAGGTCCGCGAGCAGCGACTCGAACCGGTCGAGCTGGTCGGCGAGCAGCTCCGCCGACCGCGCGGTCACCGGGTCGAAGTCGGCGCGCGCCTCGTGGATGACGTCGGCCGCCATCCGCACCGTCGTCAGCGGCGTCCTCAGCTCGTGCGACACGTCCGACACGAACCGCCGCTGCATCCGCGACAGGTCCTCCAGTTGCTGGATCTTGAGCTGCAGGTTCTGCGCCATCTTGTTGAAGGCCTCGCCCAGGCGCGCGATGTCGTCCTCGCCGGTGACCTTCATCCGTTCCTGCAGGTGCCCCGCGGACAGCCGTTCGGCGATGCCCGCGGCCATGCGTACGGGGGTGACGACCTGGCGCACCACGAGCCAGGCGATGGCGCCGAGGAGTACGACGACGAAGAGACCCGCGGTGGCGAGCGTCCCCTTGACCAGGCTGAGGGACTTCTCCTCCTGGGTGAGCGGGAAGAGGTAGTAGAGCTGGTACGGGTCGCCGTTCGGGTCGTTGATCTGCTTGCCGATGATCAGCGCGGGCTGCGGCGCCCGGCTGCTGTCGGTATAGACGATGCGGGTGTAGCTCTGGGCCACACCCATGCCGGCGTCGACACGCTTGCGCAGGTCCTCGGGCACGCTCAGGCTGGGGTCGACCCCGCCCGAGGCGCGCGGCCCGAGACTGCGGTAGTCGTCGGCCGCCGCGGTGGTGCTGAGCGTGACCACGTCGAACGCGCCCTGGCCACCGCTGGACAGGGACTCGACGAGATCGCCCATCCACCCGCTGATGTTCTGCACCGGGTTGTTGCCCGTGCCGGAGTCGTCGTTGCCGTCGCTCGCGCTGGCCGCGCTGTCGGCCTTCTGCCCGGCCACGGTGAACCCGCCGACGGCCTGGCTCTGCGAGGCCTTCACCTTGGCGTCCAGCAGGCCGTTGCGGACCTGCCCGATGACGACGAAGCCCAGCAGCAGCACGACCCCCAGCGACATCAGCAGCGTCGTGACGACGATCCGGAGCTGGATGTTGCGCCGCCACAACCGCATCATCGGCAGCAGCGGACGGCGCACCCACCGCATGAGCAGCCGGAGGACCGGGCTGCCGTGGACTCCGCCCTGCAGCAGCCCGCCCTCGAAGAACCGTTCCCACCCGGAGCGCGTCGCCCGCCGACCGACAGGCCGCCCCGGGCCGGCGCCGGGACGGCCGGGCGCCGAAGCGGCACTGTCCTGCGTCATGTCAGCTCGGCCCCGCCTTGTAACCGACGCCACGGACGGTCACCACGATCTCCGGCTTCTCGGGGTCCTTCTCGACCTTGGAGCGCAGGCGCTGGACGTGCACGTTGACCAGGCGGGTGTCCGCCGCATGGCGGTAGCCCCACACCTGCTCCAGCAGCACCTCGCGGGTGAACACCTGCCACGGCTTGCGCGCCAGCGCCACCAGCAGGTCGAACTCCAGCGGGGTCAGCGCGATCGACTGCCCGTCCCGCTTCACGGAGTGACCGGCCACGTCGATGACGAGGTCGCCGATGGCGAGCTGCTCCGGCGCCGGCTCCTCCGACCTGCGCAGCCGCGCGCGGATGCGCGCCACCAGCTCCTTCGGCTTGAACGGCTTCACGATGTAGTCGTCCGCGCCGGACTCGAGGCCCACCACCACGTCCACGGTGTCGCTCTTGGCCGTGAGCATCACGATCGGCACGCCGGACTCTGCCCTGATCAGACGGCACACCTCGATGCCGTCCCGGCCCGGAAGCATCAGGTCGAGCAGCACCAAGTCGGGCTTGGTCTCACGGAAGGCGGCCAGCGCCTTGTCACCGTCGGCTACGAAAGACGGCTCAAAACCTTCACCACGCAGCACGATGCCGAGCATCTCGGCCAGTGCGGTGTCGTCGTCGACGACAAGGACTCGTCCCTTCATGGACCACATCATCCCATTAACTAAATCGTTACCTGGCGTGACCTGTCACACAGCGCAGCGAGTGAATCGGCCGTCACAGGCGACGCGACACCCACCTCGGTGACGATCGCCGTCACCAGTTCCGGAGGCGTCACGTCGAACGCCGGGTTGTACGCCTGCGTCCCCAGGGGTGCCACAGGTATCCCGCCTCCCGCCTCCGCTCCCGCCACCGGCACCTGAGGTGCGGTGAACTCCGTCACCTCGTGCCCGGCCCGCTGCTCCACCTCGATGGAGGCGCCGTCCGGTGTCTCCGGATCCACCGTCGTCACCGGCGCCACCACGATGAACGGAACATGGTGGTACCGGGCCAGCACAGCGAGCGGATAGCTTCCCACCTTGTTCGCGACCGAGCCGTCGGCCGCGATCCGGTCCGCCCCGATGAGCACCGCGTCCACCTCGCCCGCGGCGAACAGCGAGCCCGCCGCATTGTCCGTGAGCAAGGTGTACGCCATCCCGTTGCGGGCCGCCTCGTACGCCGTCAGACGAGCACCCTGCAGCAACGGACGCGTCTCGTCCACCCACAGCCTGCGCAGCCGCCCCGCCCGGTGCGCGGCCAGCGCCACCGCGAACGCCGTGCCCTCCCCACCGGACACCAGCGCACCCGTGTTGCAGTGCGTGAGCAGACGGTGCCCGCCGCCCGGCAGCAGCTCGTCCAGCAGCACCAGGCCGCGCCGCGCCATCCGTGCGCTGGCCTCGGCGTCCTCACGGTGCAGGGCCCGTGCAGCGGCGAGCGCCGCCTCCGCGGCCTGCGTCAGGTCACCGCCGTCGGCGAGCGCGGCCCGGTATGCGGCCTGGGCCCTGCGCACGCCGACGGCGAGGTTCACCGCGGTGGGCCGGGCACCCGCCAGCGCGGCGGCGGCCTCGTCCACGTCGAAACCGCGCGCGGCGGCGAGTGCGACCCCGTACGCGCCGGCGATCCCGAGCAGCGGCGCCCCCCGCACGGCGAGCGTGCGGATCGCTTCGACGAGCGCGGGCGCGTCCGTGCACACGAGCTCGACCTCCTCGGCCGGCAGCCTTCTCTGGTCGAGAAGGGCCAGTACCGGGCCTTCGGGCGGCTCCTCCCAGCGGATCGCCCGTATCGCAGTCGCCTCGTCGTCCTCGCCGGATCGTGCGTACTGATCAGCCATGCGGTCAGTCTGCCCTGTACGCCGCCGACTATTGAAGGCATACAGCACGCACCACCCCCGCTCCCCCGGCGGACGCCGCGTGGCACGATGGCTGCCAACCCGCCGCCGCGACCGCGGACGGGCACCGTGAAGGAGCGACGATGAACGACACTCCGGGCTGGGCCTCGCCCGGATCTGCCCCCTCCGACGGGCAGCAGCCGGACGCCTCCGGCGCGCAGACCCCGGAGCAGCCCTCGGACCACAGCGGTACCGATCCGTCGCAGCCCCCGGGCAAGTGGTCCAAGGAGCAGCCTCCGCCCGGGCAGTGGACCGCTCCTCACCCCCAGAGCCCCGGCCAGACCCCACCACCGCCTCCGCCCGGCCCGGGCTGGGGCGCCCGTCCCCCCGCCGCTCCCGGCGGCTACGGCGGGCCCGGCGGCTGGGGCGGCCCCCCGCAGGGCTTCAGCGGCTACGGAGGCTGGGGCGGCGCCTGGGGTCCGCCGCCCGCGGCCAAGCCCGGTGTGATCCCGCTGCGCCCGCTCGGCGTAGGCGAGATCCTCGACGGCGCGGTCTCCACCATGCGCACCTACTGGCGCACCGTCCTCGGCATCTCGCTGACCGTCGCGGTCGTCACGGAGACCGTCGTCATCCTGCTGCAGGGCCTGGTCCTGAACGACACCACCGACGCGGACACCCTCAGGGACCCCAGCGCCTCCCTGAGCGAGGTGAGCCGTGCCCTGGGCGACGCGCTGCTGAGCTCCGCGGCGGTCCTGGTGTTCGTGCTGCTCGGCACCATCGTCGCCACGGCCCTGCTCACGGCCGTCACCAGCAGGGCGGTGCTCGGCAGACCGGTCACCGCCGGCGAGGCCTGGCGCGACGCCCGCCCGCAGCTCGCCCGCCTCGGCGGGCTCACGATCCTGCTGCCGCTCATGGCCATGGCGATCATCGCCGCGGGCACGCTGCCCGGCATCCTCATCGCCTGGTCCGGGTCGACCGCGGCGGGCGTGTCCCTGGCCGTCCTCGGCGGCCTCGGCGCCGGTGTCGTCGCCCTGTGGCTCATGATCCGTTTCTCGCTCGCCTCGCCCGCCCTGATGCTGGAGAAGCAGAGCATCCGCAAGGCGATGAGCCGCTCCGCGAAGCTGGTGCGCGGCTCGTGGTGGCGGGTCCTCGGCATCCAGTTGCTCGCCCAGATCATCGCGAGCATCGTGGCGTCGATCGTCGTGATCCCCTTCGCGTTCATCGCCGGGGTGCTCAGCGGCGACGGCCTCGGCAGCCTGGTCGGCGGCTCCACCGGCAGCCCCGGCTGGATGTTCCTCATCGTCAGCGGGATCGGCTCGGTGATCGGACGCATGATCACGTTCCCGATCACGGCGGGTGTCACTGTGCTCCTCTACATCGACCAGCGCATCCGCCGCGAGGCCCTCGACCTCGAACTGGCCCGCGCCGCCGGCCTGCAGGACTACGGCTCCCACGTCCCCGGCACCACCGCGGGGAGCTGACGGGGTGAGACTGACGGGGGGAGCGCTGAGAGCCGCACCGGTGCTGTGGCGCTCGGGCGACGGGCCACCGGTGACGATCCCGCGCGACCCCGCGCGGGAGGCGGCCCGGCGTGAGCTGTCCAAGCGGATGTACCACCAGAACGACCCCAGCCTGCTGCGGCGTGCCCTCAACGCCTTCTGGGACTGGCTCGACCGGCTCTTCAACGAGGCCTCCACCGCTACGCCCGGCGGCTCGGTCGGCCTCCTCGTCATCGTGGTGGTGGTCCTGGCGCTCCTCGCGGCCCTGTGGTGGCGCCTGGGCACCCCGCGCCGCCTGCCCACCTCGTCCGCGACACTCTTCGACGACCGCCCCCGCAGCGCCGCCGAACACCGCGCGGCCGCCGAGGCGCACGCCGCCCAGGGCCACTGGAACCAGGCCGTCCAGGAACGCATGCGCGCCGTCGTCCGCTCCCTGGAGGAGCGCGCCCTGCTCGACATCCGCCCCGGTCGCACCGCCGACGAGGCGGCCTCCGAGGCCGGCCGCACCCTCCCCGACCACGCGGACCGACTGCGCGCCGCCGCCCGGGACTTCGACGACGTCACATACGGCGGCCGGGCCGCCGGCGAAGGAGCGTACCGCCGGCTCGCCGCCCTGGACGACGACCTGGCGCACGCCAGGCCCCACCTCACCACCAGCGCCCTCAGCGCGGACCACCACGCCCGCCAGGGAGGCGCCGGATGACGGCCGAGGCCACACTCGCGCCCACATCGGCCTCGCCCACCGCGCGCCAGGTGTGGACCCGGACACGCGGTGTCCTGCTCGCCGTCGTGCTCCTGCTGATCGGTGCCGTCGTGATCGCCGTCATCCGATCCGGCGAGCGGCACGGCCGCCTCGACCCGCGCTCCGCCGACCCCTCCGGCAGCCACGCCGTGGCCCGGCTGCTCGCCGACCGGGGCGTGTCCACGCGCGTGGTCACCACCCTCGACGAGGCGCGTACCGCTGCCGGCGCCGACACCACGCTTCTGGTCGCCGCACCCGATGAGTTGACGCACCGCCAGCAGAGCCTGCTGCACCAGGCGACGCAGAACTCCGGGGGCCGCACGATCCTCGTCGCCCCCGAGACGTCCACCGCCACGCTCGCTCCCGGCGTCGTCGTCGACCCCGACCCGAGCTTCGCATCGACACTGGAGCCCGTCTGCGAGCTGCCCGCGGCCCGGCGAGCGGGCACCGCCGACACGGGCGGGGTCCGCTACCGCACGAGCGACGCCCGCGCGGACCGCTGCTACCCCAGCGACGGCCTGCCCACCCTGGTGCGCGTCCCGGCCGCATCCGGGACCGGCGACACCGTCGTCCTCGGCGCGCCCGACATCCTCTACAACAACCGTCTCGACGATCAGGGCAACGCCTCGCTCGCCCTGCAACTGCTCGGCTCCCGCTCCCACTTGGTCTGGTACCTCCCCTCGCTCTCCGACACCTCCGCCACCGACCCGGGCGGCCAGAGCTTCCTCGACCTGCTCCCCCAGGGCTGGCTGTGGGGCACGCTCCAGCTCTTCATCGCAGCGGCCCTGGCCGCCCTGTGGCGGGCACGCCGATTCGGCCCGCTGGTCCCCGAAAAACTCCCCGTCGCGATCCGCGCCTCCGAAACCGTCGAAGGCCGCGCCCGCCTCTACCGCAAAGCCGACGCCCGCGACCGCGCGGCCGCCGCTCTGCGCTCCACCACCCGCACCCGCCTCGCCCCCCTCGTAGGCGTCCCCCTCGCCCAGGCGCACGCGCCCGAGGTCCAGCTTCCCGCGCTCTCCGCACACCTGCACGGCGACGGACAGTCCCTGCACTCCCTCCTCTTCGGCCCGCCGCCCGGCGACGACGCGGCCCTGATCGCCCTCGCCGACCAACTCGACGCCCTCGAAAGAGAGGTACGCCGTCCATGATGGACCCGACCACTGACAACGCCGGGATCGCCGGGGATCCGGGCGCAGCCCGCGCCTCCCTGGAGGCCCTGCGCGCCGAGATCGCCAAGGCCGTGGTCGGCCAGGACCCCGCCGTCACCGGCCTCGTCGTCGCCCTCCTGTGCCGTGGGCACGTCCTGCTGGAAGGAGTGCCCGGCGTCGCCAAGACACTGCTCGTCCGCGCACTCGCGTCGGCCCTCGAACTCGACACCAAGCGGGTCCAGTTCACGCCCGATCTGATGCCGAGCGACGTCACGGGCTCTCTCGTCTACGACGCCCGCACCGCCGAGTTCTCCTTCCAGCCCGGCCCGGTCTTCACCAACCTCCTCCTCGCGGACGAGATCAACCGCACCCCGCCCAAGACCCAGTCGTCCCTCCTCGAAGCGATGGAGGAGCGCCAGGTCACGGTGGACGGCACCCCGCGCCCGCTCCCCGAGCCGTTCCTGGTCGCCGCGACGCAGAACCCGGTCGAGTACGAGGGGACGTACCCCCTTCCCGAAGCCCAACTGGACCGTTTCCTCCTCAAACTGACGATCCCTCTGCCGTCCCGCCAGAACGAGATCGACGTCCTCACCCGCCACGCCGCGGGCTTCGACCCGCGCGACCTGCGCGCCGCCGGCGTACGCCCCGTGGCGAGCGCCGTGGACCTCGAGGCCGCACGTGCCGCCGTCGCCAAGACGACCGTTTCCCCCCGAGATCACCGCCTACGTCGTGGACATCTGCCGGGCCACCCGGGAATCTCCGTCCCTCACGCTCGGCGTGTCACCGCGCGGTGCGACGGCCCTGCTCGCCACCGCACGGGCATGGGCCTGGCTGACGGGCCGTGACTACGTCATCCCCGACGACGTGAAGGCGCTCGCGCTCCCGACACTCCGTCACCGGGTGCAGCTCCGCCCCGAGGCGGAGATGGAAGGAGTGACCACGGACTCGGTCATCAACGCGATCCTCGCCCACGTCCCCGTACCCCGCTGATGGCACTCACCGGACGCGCCGCGCTCCTCGCGGCACTCGGCAGTCTTCCGGTCGGCATCTGGGATCCCGGCTGGACAGGCATCCTCGCCGTCAACGGCTCCCTCGCGCTCGCCTGCGCCTGCGACTTCGCGCTGGCCGCACCGGTACGCCGACTCGGCCTGACCCGTTCCGGCGACACATCCGTGCGCCTGGGCGAAGCGGCCGATGTGACGCTCACGGTCACCAACCCTTCGAACCGGCCGCTGCGCGCCCGCGTGCGCGACGCCTGGCCGCCCAGCAGCTGGCAGCCCGGAACGGAAGTGGCGGCCTCACGTCACCGTCTGACGGTCCCTCCGGGCGAGCGCCGCCGGGTGACGACTCGTCTCCGCCCCACGCGGCGCGGCGACCGCCAAGCCGACCGCGTCACGATCCGCTCCTACGGGCCGCTCGGTCTCTTCCCCCGCCAAGGCACTCACAAGGTCCCCTGGACGGTACGGGTTCTGCCTCCCTTCGCCAGCCGCAAGCACCTTCCGGCCAAACTCGCCCGCCTGCGCGAACTCGACGGACGCACCAGCGTGTTGACGCGCGGCGAGGGCACGGAGTTCGACAGCCTGCGCGAGTACGTCCCCGGGGACGACACCCGCTCCATCGACTGGCGCGCCACGGCTCGGCAGAGCTCGGTGGCGGTACGCACCTGGCGTCCGGAACGGGACCGTCATGTCCTGCTGGTGCTGGACACGGGCCGCACCTCCGCCGGCCGGGTCGGCGACGCGCCGCGCCTGGACGCCTCCATGGACGCGGCGTTACTGCTGGGCGCCCTGGCGTCACGTGCCGGGGACCGCGTGGATCTGCTCGCCTATGACCGCCGGGTACGCGCCCTCGTCCAGGGACGGGCCGCCGGGGACGTCCTGCCGTCGCTGGTCGCCGCCATGGCGACGCTGGAGCCGGAACTGGTGGAGACGGACGCACGCGGTCTCACGGCCACCGCACTGCGTACGGCACCCCGGCGCTCGTTGATCGTGCTGCTGACGACGCTGGACACCGCTCCGATCGAGGAAGGGCTCCTTCCGGTACTGCCGCAGCTCACTCAGCGCCATACGGTCCTGCTGGCGTCGGTGGCCGACCCTCACATCACCCGTATGGCCACGGCCCGGGGCAGCACGGATGCGGTCTACGAGGCCGCTGCGGCGGCGCAGGCCCAGTCGGAACGGGCACGCATGGCCGAGCGGCTGCGGCGTCATGGGGTGACAGTCGTGGACGCGACACCGGACGATCTCGCGCCGGCATTGGCGGACGCGTATTTGGCGTTGAAGGCGTCGGGGCGGCTCTGAATCCGGGGCGGCGGGTCAGGGCCCTGCCGCACCGCCCCCTGAACGCAGAAAACCCCCGTGCCGAATAGCACGGGGGTTTTCTCAAGAATTGTTCGGCGGTGTCCTACTCTCCCACAGGGTCCCCCCTGCAGTACCATCGGCGCTGTGAGGCTTAGCTTCCGGGTTCGGAATGTAAC
>NZ_JBVHTR010000020.1:0-152726 GCF_055565775.1 Streptomyces sp. NPDC028331
GGCCGAGACCCGCGAGGTCCTGATCAGGTCCCTGGCGATGCTGCACGCCAAGCACGCCGACCTGCCCTCCCGCAAGCACGGCAACCCCCCGCAGTGACGGAGGAGGCCCCCATGCATCCCGTCGTACGCGTCGAACGCGGCCACGCCGAGCCGGAGGAACTCGCCGCCCTCACGGCCGTTCTGCTGGCCCGCTCCGCCGGCCGCCCGGCCGCGACCGGCCCGGACCGTCCCGGCCGCGCGAAGGCCGGCTGGCGCCGCCCGGACCGGGCCCCCGGCTTCCCGGCGGCCCACAGCTGGCGCACCTGAACATCCCCACCGAAGGATTCAGCCCATGACCTACGTCATCGCCCAGCCCTGTGTCGACGTCAAGGACAAGGCGTGCATCGAGGAGTGCCCGGTCGACTGCATCTACGAAGGCCGGCGCTCCCTCTACATCCACCCGGACGAATGCGTGGACTGCGGCGCCTGCGAACCGGTCTGCCCGGTCGAGGCGATCTTCTACGAGGGCGACACCCCTCAGGAGTGGAAGGACTACTCCGCGGCGGGCACCGAGTTCTTCGAGGAGCTCGGCTCACCGGGCGGCGCGAGCGCGCTGGGCCCGGTCGGCCGCGACCATCCCCTCGTCGCCGCCCTGCCCCGACAGGCCTCCTGAGCCGGGAGCGGGTGGCGCGACGCCGCCGCCCACGCCCGGCTGCCCGGGCACGTGCAGCGACCGCCCGAGTTCCGCCAGGTGCCGGCGGACGTGCCGGAGCGCGCCCGCGCGGCGCCCCGGTACCCGTTCGCGCAACTCGGCCAGGGCGGGACCCAGTTCGCGGGCGCGGGCCGTGTCCCCCATGCGGCCCCACTGGTGGTGGGCGCGGTCGACGGCCGCCTCCACCGCCGGATCGCTCGGCGACTGGCCGGCCGCGAGGCGGGCGGTGGCGACCGTCAGCCAGGTCTCACAGCTACGGCCCGCGTCGCCCGCGAGCATCGCGAGGTCGGCGCGGACCTCCATCCAGTGCAGCGCCTCCGGGGAGCCGGAGCCGTACTGCCGCAGCGCGGCCTGTTCCCACTGCGCGGCGAGCGCGGCGGCCTCCGCGTGCCTGCCGTTCTGGACGGCGGCGGTGAGGGCGGCGTGGGGGTCGGGGGACGCGGCCGGGGGCGGTGGGGGTGCGGGGACGGGCTGCCGGCTCCTCTGGACGGGGAGCTGTGCCGGCACCTGGTGGGGTGCGACCAGTACGTCCCCCCGCGTCCCGTCGTCCGCGTACGCCCGGGTCACCGCCTGGTGGTGGAGGGTGGCCGGGTCCGGGCGGTGACCGCTGCGCAGCAGGGTCGCGAGGGCCTTCATGTAGGCGGGGGCCGCGACCGAGCGGCGCGGGGGCGGTGCGGCGATGCGGCCGTAGAGGGGAACCGCGGGGCCGCAGTCCAGCGAGATGCCGCGCAGGTGCTGCCAGGTCTCCGGGTCCGCGTGCAGATCCGCGAACACGTGCGTCGCACCGGGCGGGCGCAGCCGCAGCTCCTCGCGGAACCAGTGCCAGGGGAAGCCGGTGTAGCGGACGGTGGCCGGGGTGGTGCGGGCCAGCGCCAGGTGCGGCAGGTGCTGGCGGCGGTCGAGCTGGAGCTGCCCGGTGAGGAACATCGTCAGCGGGCCGGGGGCGGCCGCGGCGGCGCGCAGCCGGGTGAGGACGGCCTGCGGCTCCAGCGGGTCGGCCAGTTCCACCACGTTCGCCGTGTCCGTGCCGGACAGCACCGGCGGGGCGACGGCCGCGAGCACCGGAAGCACGGAGGCCGCGTCCACCAGACGTCCCTTGCCCGCCGGCGAGGCCGCGAGCAGCAGCACGGTTCCGGGCATCGTTCCCACCCCCATCGATCAGCTACGTCAGCACCGTAACCTCTGCGCCTGCAAAGGGGCGACGTGGTCCGGCGAACGCCCGGTGGTCCACGGGCGGGAGGGGGCCGCACCGCGAGGACCGTCGTGCCGTCGGCCAGGCGGCCGCGGTCGCGTCGGCGTGGCGTCGGCGTCGGCGTCGGCGTCGGCGTCGGCGTCGGCGTCGGCGTCGGCGCAGGGTGCCGTCGCGCGCCGGGCGGACGGGACGGTCCTCACGAGCTCCACCGGAACACGCCCCGGAAGACCTCGCATCCCGACTTGCCCGCCGCCCCGGTCAGGGTGTGCCCTGGTGTGCAGGGCGAGGAGAGAGGAGTGCTCCCATGGCTCATGCGGCACCCGCATCGGGGACCCCGTACCCACCCGCCACCACTTCCCGCGCACCCGTCCCGGCCCATCGGCCGCCGGACCTCTTCGACCGGCGTGTGCACCGCCTCGCACGGCTGGCCGTGCCCCTCGCCATCGGGCTGGTCTACGGCTACTGGGCCGCGGCCAACCGGCGTCAGGGCGGCCCCATCACCGGCTGGAACCTCGTGTTCGGCTTCGCCTGCACGATCGGGTTCACGGTGCTGTGCTCCGCCCTGTTCCACGTGGCCCCGCGTCTGCGGCGCGAGGCGCACGCGGCGATGTGGGGGGCGTTCACGGGCATCGCGCTCGGCTTCCTGTACATCCAGGCCAACGTCAGCGTGCAGCACGCGGCGGGCCTGGCGCTCGTGGTCGGGCTGGCCGTGTTCCTGATCGACTTCTACCGCTACTACACGCACGAGGACGGGCGGGGCCGCCGGGTCGCCTGACCCCGCCCCCGGACGTCACCGCACGGCCCCGGCGCCCGGGCCCGCACCGGCCCGACCCGCCGGGGCCGCCGCCCGTCCACGGCCACCGGCCCCGTCCGCCCTGCCGTCCCGGTCGCTCCGCCCCGCCCACCCGGTCCACCCGGTCCCCCCGGTCCCCCCGGCCCGCCCAGTCCACCCAGTCCACCCGGTCCACCCGTTTGCAGGCGGTCCGCTCGCGCACCGCCCGGGCCGGCGCTTGTCTGGTGACGTGTCCCGACGTGTTCGCAGCGTCCTGTCCGCCGTGCTGGTCGGCCTCGCGTGTCTGCTCGCGCCGCTCGGCGTGCTCGCCGCGTGGGCCGAGTACGGCATCGAGGACGCCGCCCGCTACGCCGCCACCACCGCCCCCCTCGCCTCCGACACCGAGGTCCGCGACGCCATCGCCGGCGCCGTCACCGACGGCATCATGCGCGACGTGCGCGTCAGCCCGCCGCTGCGGGGCTCCGTGCACGCCTTCGTCCGCGACGCCGTGCGCTCGTTCACGGACACGGAGGCCTTCCGCGCCGCCTGGGACACCGCGAACCTCAGCGCGCACGACGCCGTGATGCGCGCCCTGCACGACGACGACCGCGGCGACGGGCCCGTCACCCTCGACCTCGCCCCCGTCACCGAGAGCATGAAACGGCAGCTCGCCGACGAGCATGTGCCGTTCGCGGGCCGCATCCCCGTCGCCCACACCGAGATCACGCTGTTGCAGTCGCAGGACCTGACGAAGCTCCGGAAGGGGTTCCACGTGCTCGAAGTCGCGGATTTCTGGCTTCCCGTCGCCACCGTGGTCTTCGCCGTGGCCGGCATCCTGGTGGCCGTCTGCCGCCGCCGGGCGGTGCTGGCGACCGGCCTCGGCACCGCGCTGGGCGCGGCCCTGCTCGGGATCGCGATCGCGGTGGGGCGCCGCATGACGCTGGCGGACCTGCCGCCGGACGTGTCGCACCCGGCGGCCGGCGCGGTCTACGACGCGCTCACCGAGACCCTGCGCCTGGTCGCCTGGCTGCTGTTCGGGCTCGGGCTCCTGGTGGCGGGGGCCGCCTGGCTCGCGGGCCGGTACGTGCGACGCCGGCGAGCGTCCGAGCAGCCCGCACCGGTTCCGGCGGAACAGCCGTCGCAGGTCCAGGCCTGACCCCCACGGCGGCACGTCCTCCCCCGGCCCCACGAGTGAGGACCCGGCTCACGGACCCGCACGCGCCACCTCGGCGAGCACCCCGAGAGCCCACGCCAGTTCCCGGGGAGCGACCGTCGCGAGCCCGAGCCTGACGCAGTCCGCGGCGGCTCCCTCCGCGCCGCGTCCGTCCACCGCGAAGGCCGGGCCCGGCGTCACCGCGATCCCGCGCTCGGCGGCCGCCGCCGCGAACACGTCCGCGCGCCAGGGCCGCGGCAACCGCCACCAGGCGAAACAGGCCCGCGGGTCGGCCCGCACGGTGAAATCGCCCAGGTGCTCGACGACCAGCCGCTGCCGCGCCCGCGCGTCCGCCCGTTTCGCCTCCACCAGCCGCGACACGGTCCCGTCCCCGATCCACCGCGCCGCCGCCTCCAGGGCGAACCGCCCCGCCGTCCACCCGCCCGAGCGCAGCGCCCCCGCCGCGTCCTCGGCCCGGCCCTCGGGCACGACGAGGAACCCGACGGTGAGCCCGGGCGCGACCCGCTTCGACAGTCCGTCCACGACGTACGTGCGTTCGGGCGCATAGGCGGCCAGGGGATCGCCGCCGTCCTCGCCGCACAGGAACGACCAGATGCGGTCCTCGACGGCCGGAAGCCGCAGGTCCCGCAGCACGTCCGCGAGTCGACGCCTTCGCTCCGGGCTCGTCGTCACCGACGTGGGGTTGTGGAGCACCGGCTGGACGTAGACCGCGGACAGCGGCGCGGAGCGGTGCGCGGCGGCGAGCGCGTCCGGTTCCAGGCCCTCCTCGTCCGTGGCGATCGGCACCAGCACCACGCCCAGGCGCGCCGCGATCTCCTTGACCAGCGGGTACGTCAGCCACTCCACGCCGAGGCGGCCCCCGGGCGGGACCAGGGCGGCGAGGGCGCCCGCGATGGCCTGCCGGGCGTTGCCGGCGAACAGCACCCGGTCCGGGGCCGGGCGCCAGCCCCCGGTGGCGAGGAGCGTCGCGGCGGCCTCGCGCGCGGCGGGTGTCCCCGCGGCGGGCGCGGTGCGGGTCGCCTCGGCGAGGACGTCGGGCCGCAGCAGCGACGCGAGCCCGGCGGCGAGCAGCTCCGACTGGCCGGGTGCGACGGGGTAGTTGAGCTCCAGGTTGACCGCCGCACCGCTCGACGGTTCGGCCAGCGCGCGGCCCGTCGGCACCGGTGAGGCCCGGACGAAGGTGCCCCGCCCGACCTCGCCCACCACCAGCCCGCGCCGTACGAGTTCGCCGTACACCCGCCCCGCCGTCGACGCCGCGATACCGCGCCGCCGCGCGAACGCCCGCTGCGGCGGCAGCCGTTGACCGGGCCGCAGCCGGCCGGAGGCGATGTCCGCGGCGATGCGGTCGGCGATCCGCCGGTAGTCGTCCACGATTCCCCCTCGCCCGCGGGCCGTTCGGGATTGCACCGAGCGCAAAGATCTTATTGCACCGAGGAGTGGGCCACACCTAGGGTCATGGGCATGGCACCCTTCCTCGCATACGAGGACAGAGGCACCGATACCGGTCGGCTGCCGCTCGTCCTGGTCCACGGCCACCCCTTCGACCGCACGATGTGGTCCCCGCAGCAGACGGAGTTCGCACGCACCCGCCGTGTGATCGCCCCCGACCTGCGCGGCTACGGCGCCTCGCCGGTCGTCCCCGGGATCACCCCGCTCGGGACGTTCGCCGACGACATCGCGGCGCTCCTCGACGACCTGGGCGTGGACCGTTGCGTGCTCGGCGGGCTGTCCATGGGCGGCCAGATCGTCATGGAGTGCTGGTCCCGTTTCCCGGAGCGGATCGCCGGGCTGGTCCTCGCGGACACCTTCGCGGCGGCGGAGACCGAGGAGGGCAGGCGGGGCCGCCACGCCATGGCGGACAAGCTGCTGCGCGAGGGCATGCAGGGGTACGCCGACGAGGTGCTGCACCGGATGGTCGCGCCCTACGCGGACGCCGACGTGAAGGCGCACGTCCACCGCATGATGACGGCGACGTCCCCCGAGGGCGCGGCGGCGGCCCTGCGCGGCCGCGCGGAGCGGCCCGACTACCGCGAGCTGCTCACCCGCGTCACGGTGCCGGCCCTGGTGGTGGTCGGCGAGGACGACACGTACACGCCGGTCACCGACGCGCAGGCCCTGCACGCGGCACTGCCCGACGCCACGCTGCACGTCGTGGCGGGCGCCGCGCACCTGCCGAACCTGGAGCGGCCGGAGGAGTTCAACAAGGCGCTCGGGGAGTTCCTGGAGCGGCTCGATCCTTGACGCGGGGCCCCGGGCTCACCCGTTCGGACCGGATCACCCTGCGGGGCACCCTCCATGGGGTGAACCTGCGGGAGAAGGCCCGTCCCGAGGAGGCGACCCCCATGGTCCAGCACACCGCATCCACCACGCACGCCAGGCAGACGGCATGGGCCACCGGCGGCATGGCGTTCGCCGGGGTCCTGATGGCGGTCGGCGGCATCGTCGGCGTGCTGAACGGCATCGCCGGCATCGCCACGAACAACGTCTACGTCCGCGTCGGCAACTACGTGTACCAGTTCAGCCTCGCCACATGGGGCTGGATCCACCTGGTCGTCGGCGCGCTGCTGGCGGTCACGGGGTGGGGCGTCCTGCAGGGCATGGAGTGGGCGCGCCGGGTGGGCGTGGGCCTGGCGGCCCTCTACATGATCCTCTACTTCATGTTCCTGCCGTACGCCCCGCTCTGGTCCATCATCGCCATCGCGATCGGCGGCTTCGTGATCTGGTCCCTGGTCACGGCACCGCGCACGGAACGGGTCCCGTAGCTCCCCCGCAGCACCGCCCCCGCACCGCAGGACCAGTGGGCGTCGTCGTGTGCCTGTCCCTCGGCACCGACGGCGCCACTCCCGTGCCCGGGGGCTTCCGCACTTTGCTCTCCCCGGACGAATCCTTGGCGTGGGCGTGACGTCAGGGCGATCGGGTGTGCGGGAGCAGCGCCGAGCGCCGAACCGTCGGTGAACCGGATGGAACCGTACGGGGGTTGAGAGACGGCGGACGTGGCGTGCCGCGTGAACCGAGCCGTCCCGCCCCCGAGGATGTGTAACGGCGGAATCGCGGTATTGACAGGCGGCGGTTCCGATGTTCGGACGCTACCCAGGATCGCCGCCTTTGGCCGCTAACCTTACGTGTCCGTCCTGGCCAGGGATTGACGGGCATCAACTCACGCGAAGGGTTGCGCACATGGGCATTCTCACTCTCCTGCGGAACGCGTTCGGCCGCTCACGCAAGGGTCGCTCCGCCGAGGAGGAGCCCACGCGGGAGCCACAGGAGCCGACGGTCCCGGCCCAGTCGACGGCCGGGGAACCCGCGGTGCCGACGCAGTCGACGTCCACGGAACCCGCGGTGCCGACGCAGTCGACGTCCACCGAACCCGCGGTGCCGACGCAGTCGACGGGCCGTACGGACGAGCACGAACTGGTGGCGGCGGCGTTCGACAACGTGACGGTGCCGAGGCAGCCGACGTCCAGGGACGAGCCGCCGACGGCCCGGACGAAGCCCGATGCCGAGACGGCACCCGAGCCGGAGCCCACGGCGGAGCCCACCGCCGAGCCGCAGTCGCAGGCCGATGCCCGCCCCGAGCCTGAGGCCGAGCCGCAGAGCGACGCCCAGCCCGAGCCGGAGGCCCCGGCGGAGCCCACCGCCGAGACGGCACCCGAAACCGAGCCGGAGGCCGACGCCCAGCCTGAGACGGAGGCCGAGCCGGCGCCTGAGCCGCAGGCCGAGGCCGAGGCCGAGGCCGAGGCCGAGGCCGAGGCCGAAACGACGCCCGAAGCCGAGCAGGAGACCGAGGCCCAGCCCGAGACGGCACCCGAGCCAGAGGCGAAGGGTGAGACCGAGGCGGAGCCGCAGGTCGAGACCGAGCCGCAGCCCGAGGCCGAACCGCACTCCGCCGCCCAGCCCGAGCCCGAACCGCACGCCGAGGCCGAGGCCGAGCCGGAGGCGAAGGCCGAGCCGGACGACCGGTCCGAGCCGGAGGCCGAGGTGGCGACCGAGACGGACGCCCCCGCGGAGCCCGCCCGCCAGGTCGCCGCCGAACCGGTGGAGGAGGTCGCCGCCGAGCCTGAGCGCACGGAGGGTGAGAGCGAGGCGACCGCCGAGGAGGAGAACCGCGAGCCGGAAACCGAGACGGCGCCCGGGCCCGAGCCCGAGCCGGAGGCCCCCGCCGCCGAGGTGACGGCGGAGCCGGAGCCGACGGCCGAGGCCCCGGAACCGGCCCCCGCCGACGACCCGGTAACCGTCGACGGCGAGGAAGCCCCGAGGGAGTCGCCCGCGGCCGACGGGGGCACCCCCGCCGAAGGCGAAGCCGAGGCGGGCCCCGCCACCGAGGCGGAGGCCGTCGCCCCCGGCCTCCGAACCGCCTACAAGGCCGCCGCCACCGTCCTCGAGAACCACGGCCTCACCGGCACCCGGGCCAAGGTCTACCTCGTGCTCGACCGCTCCGCCTCCATGCGCCCGTACTACAAGGACGGCTCCGCGCAGGCCCTCGGCGAGCAGGCCCTCGCCCTCGCGGCCCACCTCGACCCCGAGGCCACGGTCCCCGTCGTCTTCTTCTCCACCGAACTGGACGGCACCGGCGAGCTCACCCTCGCCGACCACGAGAACAAGATCGACACCCTCCACGCCTCCCTCGGCCGTATGGGCCGCACCAGCTACCACGCGGCCGTGGAAGCGGTGATCGCGCACCACGACAAGTCCGAGGACCCCGCCCTCCCCGCCCTGGTGATCTTCCAGACGGACGGCGCCCCCGACGCGAAGACCCCAGCCACCCAGTCCCTGACCGACGCCGCGAAGAGCCACCCCCACCTCTTCTTCTCCTTCGTCGCCTTCGGCGACCCGGAGAACAAGGCCTTCGACTACCTCCGCAAGCTCAAGACGGACACCACGTCGCACTTCCTGGCCGGCGAAACGCCGCGCGAGCTCACGGACGCCGAGGTCTACGAGGGCGTACTGGCGAACTGGCGCCCGTAACACCCCACCCGCCCCCTCGGACGCCGCCCGCTTCTCGCCTCGCAAAACGGGAAGCGGGCGGCGTACCCGTGTCGGCTACGATTTCAAGGTTCGCAGACGACGCTCAGCCGGCCCGAGAACCGGCGGCCGTCACCCCACGTACCGACCTGGGAGCAGCCCGCGATGGCTCGACACCTCATCACCAGCGCCCTTCCGTACATCAACGGGATCAAGCACCTGGGCAACATGGTGGGGTCCATGCTCCCGGCCGACGTGTACTCCCGTTACCTCCGCCAGCGCGGACACGAGGTCCTGTACATCTGCGCGACGGACGAGCACGGCACCCCGGCCGAGCTGGCCGCCAAGGAGCAGGGCCTCCCGGTGGACGAGTTCTGCGCCCAGGCCCACGACGCCCAGAAGGCGGTCTACGACGGCTTCAACCTGGCGTTCGACTACTTCGGCCGCAGCTCGTCCCTGCAGAACCGCGAGATCACCCAGGAGATCGCCCGCGAGCTGAAGGCGAACGGCTTCATCGAGGAGCGGGCCATCCGCCAGGTGTACTCGAACGCCGACGGCCGCTTCCTGCCGGACCGGTACATCATCGGCACCTGCCCGCACTGCGGCTACGACAAGGCCCGCGGCGACCAGTGCGAGAACTGCACCCGGGTCCTGGACCCGACCGACCTGATCGACCCGCGTTCGGCGATCAGCGGCAGCAGCGACCTGGAGGTCCGCGAGACCAAGCACCTCTTCCTCCTGCAGTCGGCCCTGGCCGACGAGGTCGAGGCCTGGGTGGACGAGCGCGCCGACAACTGGCCGGTCCTCGCCTCCTCCATCGCCCGCAAGTGGCTCACCGAGGGCCTGCACGACCGCGCGATCACCCGTGACCTCGACTGGGGCGTCCCGGTCCCCGCCGACACCTGGCCGGACCTGGCCGCCGAGGGCAAGGTCTTCTACGTGTGGTTCGACGCCCCGATCGAGTACATCGGCGCCACCAAGGAGTGGGCGGACCAGGACCCGGAGCACCGCGACTGGCGCTCCTGGTGGTGGGAGTCGGACGCCGACGTCCACTACACCCAGTTCATGGGCAAGGACAACGTGCCCTTCCACAGCGTGATGTTCCCGGCCACCCTGCTGGGCACCCGCGCGCCGTGGAAGAAGGTCGACGTCATCAAGGCCTTCAACTGGCTCAACTACTACGGCGGCAAGTTCTCCACCTCGCAGAAGCGCGGCGTCTTCACGCACGACGCGCTGGAGATCCTGCCCGCCGACTACTGGCGCTACTTCATGATGGCGAACGCGCCCGAGTCGGACGACTCCTCCTTCACCTGGGAGCACTTCACGGCCACGGTGAACAAGGACCTCGCCGACACGCTGGGCAACTTCGTCAACCGCGTGCTCTCCTTCTCCCGCAAGCGCTTCGGCGACGCGGTCCCCGAGGGCGGCGAGCCGGGCGAGGCCGAGGCCAAGCTGGGCGCGGAGATCGCCCGCCTGCTCGCGGAGTACGAGGAGCACATGGAGGCCATCCAGTTCCGCAAGGCGGCGGCCGCGCTGCGCGCCCTGTGGTCGGCCGGCAACTCCTACCTCGAGGAGAAGGCCCCCTGGCTGGAGATCAAGACGAACAAGGAGGGCGCGGCCCTCACCCTGCGCACGGCGATGAACCTGATCCACCTGTACGCGGTGGTCTCCGAGCCGTTCATCCCGACGTCCTCGGCGGCCATGCGCACGGCCTTCGGCCTGAAGGACGACACGGCGACCTGGGTCACGCAGGAGGAGGCCAAGTCCCTCACCGCCGTCGCCCCGGGCACCCCCTTCACGGTCCCGCCGGTCCTGTTCGCCAAGCTGACGGACGAGGACCTGGCCGCGTACAAGGAGCGGTTCGGCGGCGAGTCGGAGTAGCCGCGCCCGCACGGTGATCAGGGCCCGGGAGCCGGGAGGCTTCCGGGCCCCGCTCTTTCCGCACCCCTGGGAGAGAACCCCGGCGCCGGTGGTGCCGGAACCGGAGGCCGCCCAGCCGTCCTCGGCGGGCAGCACCTGGTGGGCGAGGTCGACGCCACCGGCGTTCGCGTTCATCACGAGCGCGCCGGCACCGGGCCCGCCGGCCGCCACGGCGGCGACGGAAACCACGCCCGGGAGTCGTCCAGGCATGAGTCGACGAACTGCACGAAGGCCGCCGCGCTCTCGGCGTCGATGGTGCGCAAAGCGGCTACCAGGGATTCCAGTATGGCCGCGACCCTCGGCCCCTTGCCATGTGTCATCGCCGAGGGCACCGCGAGGGGTACGTCCCGCTCGGCCTCCCGCGCGTCCGCGATCAGCGGCACGTTGTGCGGGCCCAACGGCCGTACCGTCATCGAAGGACGGCCAGGGAGACCGCGATGGATGGGCTCGGCCGCCCAGGCTGCCGTGGCACTGTTCTGTGTGATGACGATCAGCACCGGCTCGCAGCCGTATGCCTCGTGCGACGAGCTGACCATCCGCTCTCCTTGCCGTACGACGTGATCAACGCCGTACGCCGCACCGAGGTCACGCGACACGCCCCTCACAGCAGAGGCCCGGAACCGGATGACGAACCGGCCGGGCCTCTCCATGCGAAAGTGGCCCGGAACCGACCGTCGGTTCCGGGCCGCCCTCGCGCGTCGCCTACTTCGCCTGCGGCTTGCGCACCGCGATGTGCAGTTCCCTCAGCCGCGCCTCGTCCAGCTCCGTCGGCGCGCCCATCATCAGGTCCTGGGCGTTGCCGTTGAGCGGGAACGCGATCGTCTCGCGGATGTTCGGCTCGTCCGCCAGGAGCATCACGATGCGGTCGATGCCCGGGGCGATGCCGCCGTGCGGCGGGGCGCCGAAGCGGAACGCGCGGAGCATGCCGGCGAACTCGCGCTCCACCGTCTCCTCGTCGTAGCCCGCGATACCGAAGGCCTTGAGCATGATGTCCGGCTCGTGGTTCCGGATCGCGCCCGAGGACAGCTCCACGCCGTTGCAGACGATGTCGTACTGCCAGGCCAGGATGTCCAGCGGGTCCTGGGTCTCGAGGGCCTCCATGCCGCCCTGGGGCATCGAGAAGGGGTTGTGGGAGAAGTCGATCTTCCCGGTGTCCTCGTCCTTCTCGAACATCGGGAAGTCGACGATCCAGCAGAAGCGGAAGACGCCCTCCTCGAAGTGGCCGGCCCGCTTGGCGGCCTCCACCCGGACCGCGCCCATGATCTTGGAGACCTCGTCGAACTCGCCCGCGCCGAAGAACACCGCGTGGCCGGCCGACAGCGACAGCCGCTTGGTCAGCTCGGCGACGTCGTCCTCGGTCAGGAACTTCGCGATCGGACCCGACAGCGAGCCGTCCTCGCCGACCCGCACCCACGCCAGGCCCTTGGCGCCCTGCTCCACCGCGTACTCGCCGAGCTGGTCGAAGAACTTGCGGGGCTGGTCCTGCACGGACGGCACCGGCAGCGCGCGCACGTGCTTGCCCGCGAACGCCTTGAACTCCGAGCCCTCGAAGATGTCGGTGATGTCGACCAGCTCGAGCTGGGCGCGCAGGTCCGGCTTGTCCGAGCCGTACTTCAGCATCGCCTCGCGGAACGGGATCCGCGGGAACGGGGAAGTGACGTGCCGGCCGTCCCCGAACTCCTCGAAGATCTCCGTCATCAGCTTCTCGATCGGCTGGAACACGTCCTCCTGCTCGACGAAGGACATCTCCACGTCGAGCTGGTAGAACTCGCCCGGCGAACGGTCCGCGCGCGCGTCCTCGTCACGGAAGCAGGGCGCGATCTGGAAGTAGCGGTCGAAGCCGGAGATCATCAGGAGCTGCTTGAACTGCTGCGGGGCCTGCGGCAGGGCGTAGAACTTGCCCGGGTTCAGGCGGGAGGGGACCACGAAGTCGCGGGCGCCCTCGGGGGAGGTCGCCGTCAGGATCGGCGTCGCCATCTCGTTGAAGCCCATCGCCGCCATCTTGTGGCGGATCGCCGAGATCACGGCCGTGCGCAGCATGATGTTGCGGTGCATGCGCTCGCGGCGCAGGTCCAGGAAGCGGTACTCCAGGCGCCGCTCCTCGTTGACCCCGTCCTCGGTGTTGATCGTGAAGGGGAGCGGGGCGGCCGCGCCCAGCACCTCGACCTCGCCGACCTCGATCTCGATCTCACCGGTCGGCAGGTCCGGGTTCACGTTCTCCGTGCCACGGGAGACGACCTTGCCGTCGACGCGGACGACCGTCTCCTTGGAGAGCTTGTCCAGGGCCTCGTACGACGCCGTGCCCGGGCGGGCGACGAGCTGCGTGATGCCGTAGTGGTCCCGCAGATCGATGAAGAGGATGCCGCCCAGGTCGCGCCGATTGTGCAGCCAGCCGCTCAGCCGGACGTCCTTGCCGACGTCAGAGGCGCGGAGCTCGCCGCAGGTGTGGGACCTGTACCGGTGCATCGTCGTTCATCCAGTCTTCGCAGGATCGGGGTCCGACCGGGGCCGCTCGCCCCGGCGCCTCCGGGCGGGCACGGCCCGGACCCATCAAGCGTACCGGCCGCCCCAAGATCGCCTCGCCCCGATTCTTCCGGGGCACAGAGATCACCCCGAACCGGCCCAAGATCGGCTTTTCCAAACTTTCGGTGGCACCTCCCGATCCCCTCTTCTTACAGTGGGGCAATGCGCACTGGTGAGCCCCTGCCCGCCGTGGGGGAGGTCCTGTCCGACCTCGCGACCGGCATGTGGCGCTACGACGCCGCCGCCGGGCTCGTCACCCTGGATGCCGAGGCCGCGCGGCTCGTCGGGCTGCCCGCGGAGCCGACCACGCTCACCGAGGCCCAGATGCGCGCCCGGTTCCACCCGGTCGACTGGAACGAGGTCGACGGGGTCGTCCAGCTCGCCCTCGCCGAGGGCACCATCGCCGAGGTCCGCATGCGGATCATGGACGAGCACAACCGTGTCGTCCGTATCGTCCGCAGCCGCTCCAAGCCGTCGCTCGACACGCGCACCGGCGAGTACAAGCTGGTCGGCACCCTCCAGGAGGTCACCGAGCCGGTCCCCGGCGCCACCACCCGCGCCCCCGTCATCGGCGACTGGCGCCGTTCCCGCGAGGCGTTCCTGCTGGACGCGGGGCGCGCGCTGGCCGAGGCACGGTCCACGGAGGAGGTGCTGCGGGTCGCGGCCGGGCTGTCGATGCCCGGGTTCTCCCCCGACGGGCTCGCCGTCTTCGGGGTGGAGGGCGACCGGCTGACCGTCATCGGCCACCACGGGCACAAGCCGGGCGACGAGGCCCCCTTCACCCAGATGTCGCTGGAGACGGACTACCCGGCCGCCGAGGTCGTCCGCACCGGCCGCGCCGTGTACATGTCCTCACCGGAGGAGTACAAGGGCCGCTACCCCGCGTCCTGGCCGCTCGCCGCGCAGTTCGGCCGCCAGTCGTGGGCGTTCCTGCCGCTCACCGTCGCGGGACGCACGATGGGCGCCTGGATGGCGGCGTTCAAGCACCCGGTCGCCTTCACGCCCGACGAGCGTTCGGTGCTCACCACGGTCGCCCGCATGCTCGCCCAGGCCCTCACCCGCGCGGGCGCCGCCGAGACGGAGCGGGAGCTGACGGACGGGCTGCAGCGCTCGATGATGCCCACCCTGGGCCCGCAGATACCCGGCATGACCGTGGCCGCGCGCTACATACCGACCGGCGGCGGGCTCCAGGTCGGCGGCGACTGGTACGACATGATCCAGCTCCCCGGCGGCCGGTTCGCGCTGACCATCGGCGACGTCCAGGGCCACGACGTGCGCGCCGCGGGCCTGATGGGCCAGCTCCGGATAGCCCTGCGCGCCTACGCCGCCGAGGGCCACCGCCCGGACGCGGTCCTCTCCCGCGCCTCCCGCTTCCTGCACGGCATGACCTACGGCGAGGACGGCGCCGACCTGCGCTTCGCGACCTGCCTCTACGTGGAGGTGGACCCGGCGACCGGGACGCTGGAGATCGCCCGCGCGGGCCACCCGGACCCCGCGATCCGCACCACCGACCGCACCGTGCTGATGCGGCCCACCTCGGGCGGACTGCCGCTCGGCATCGACCCGGACGCGGACTACCCGACCACCCGGCTCGTCCTCGAACCCGGCGAGACCATGCTGATCTGCACGGACGGCCTGATCGAGACCGGCGGGCACGACCTGGACACCGGCTGGCGGCGGATCCGGCGCATCCTCGAGGAGCACGACGGTGACATGGAGGAGCTCGCCGACGCGCTGGTCCAGGCCGTGCACGGGCCCTCCTCGCACTACGCCACCGGGCCGCTGACCGACCGGCGCGAGGACGACATCGCCGTGGTGCTGCTGTGCCGGGTGAGCGAGGTGGGCACCTGCGGCGGCACGGTCACCCCCGTGCGGCCGGTGGTGCGGCGTACGGCGCTGACGATCGCGCAGGCCGAACCCGAGCGGATCGCGGGCGCCCGGCAGCAGTTGCGCGAACTGCTGCACGACTGGCACTCCGCGGAGGAGATCGACTCGGCGGTGCTCCTGGCCTCCGAGCTGCTCACCAACGTCCTGGTGCACACCGACGGGGACGCGCTGCTGGTCGCCGAGATCTCGGGCGGCGTCGACGACCTGGGCGGCCGGCCCGGGCGCCGGGTCCGGGTGGAGGTCACGGACACCAGCGACGACCTCCCGCACAGGCGCCACCCCGGCGAACTGGCCTCCTCGGGACGCGGCCTGGTCCTCATGGAACTCCTCGCGGACGCCTGGGGCGTCGATCCGCGCGGCGAGGGCAAGAGCATCTGGTTCGAGCTGGAGGAGCCGGTGAAGGAGGACGCGGATCCGTAGACGTATGGGGACGGGCGTGCGGGGGCGGGCGTACGGAGACGGGCGTACGGAGACGGGCGTACGGTCCCGCGGTCCCGTGGCGGTCCGCACGGGTACCGCGCGCGCTGCCTGCCCTAGTCGTCCCGGTCCCGGCGAGCCTCCGGGGCGTGTCCGTACCGCGTCCGCAGCTCGTGCGCCACGCCGGACGCCGCCGCCGTCAGCGGCACGGCCAGCAGCATCCCCAGGACCCCGGCCACCGACGCCCCCGCGGTGATCGCCAGCAGCACCGCCGCCGGGTGCATCTGCACGGTCCGGCTCTGGATGACCGGCTGCAGCACGTGCCCCTCCAGCAACTGCACCGCGACGACCACACCGAGCGCCCACAGCGCGATCACGAAGCCGCGGTCGGCGAGGGCGACCAGGACGGCGACCGCGCCGGAGAGGAAGGCGCCGAGGTAGGGGATGTACGCCCCGACGAAGACGAGCGCGCCGAGGCCGATCGCCCCGGGCACCCGCAGCACCAGCAGCCCCACGGTGATGCAGAGGGCGTCGATGAGCGCGATGATCGTCGTACCCCGCATGAAGCCCTCGACGGCCTCGTAGGCGCGCCGGGCCACGGCTTCGACGGTGTCGGCGGTGCCGGGTGTGGCCATCGAGCGCAGCGTGTCGGCGGCCCGGTGGGAGTCGCGCAGGAAGAAGAAGACGAGCAGCAGGGCCAGGACGCCCATGGCGATGGTCTCGCTGACGACGCTGACCCCGCTGATCACGTTGCGGGCGGCGGTCTGGCCGAACCTGGCGAGCAGTTCCCTGGAGTGGGAGGCCAGGTCCTCGAGCGAGGTGCCGGCCGCCCCGAAGCGCCGCGCGAGCGACTTCCCGGCCCGTTCGAGGGAGGCGATGATCTGGTCGCCGGTGTCGACGAGCGCGGAGGCGACGACGTACACCGCCCCGCCGACCACGGCCAGGACGGCGACGCACGTGATCCCGGCCGCGAGCGACCGGTGCACGCCCACCCGCACCAGCCACCGGTGCAGCGGGCCGAGCAGCGCGCTCCCGAGCAGCGCCAGCAGGACCGGCACGACGGCCGTACGGAACTGGCCGCACAGCCGGATCACGATCCAGACGACCCCGGAGACCAGCAGGAACACCGCGCACCAGGCGGCGAGGCGGCGGACGGGGTCGGGGAGGAGCTGCACATCTCCAGCCGATCACGCCACGGGCGGGCTGTCCTGTGCGGACGGCCCGCCCGGGTGACGCCGCGTCAGGTGCCGGCGGGTCAGGAACCCTGCGGTCCGCTCTCGGTCATCCCGTGCACGGCCGGGATGGTCCCGAGGCGCCCCTTCTGGAAGTCCTCGAAGGCCTGCTGGAGCTCCTCGCGGGTGTTCATCACGAACGGCCCGTAGTGCGCCATCGGCTCGCGGATCGGCCGGCCGCCGAGGAGCACGACCTCCAGGTCCGGGGTGTGGGAGTCCTGCTTCTCGTCCGCGCGGACGGTCAGCGAGCCGCCCGCGCCGAAGACCGCGGTCTGGCCGAGGTGGATCGGACGCCGCTCGGTGCCGACCGCGCCGCGACCCGCCAGGACGTACGCCAGGCCGTTGAAGTCCTCCCGCCAGGGCAGGGTGATCTCCGCGCCCGGCGCGAGCGTCGCGTGGATCATCGTGATCGGGGTGTGGGTGATGCCGGGACCGGCGTGGCCGTCCAGCTCACCGGCGATGACGCGCAGCAGCGCACCGCCGTCCGGGGAGGTCAGCAACTGGACCTGGCCACCGCGGATGTCCTGGTAGCGCGGGGCCATCATCTTGTCCTTGGCCGGGAGGTTCACCCAGAGCTGCAGGCCGTGGAAGAGGCCGCCGGACATGACCAGGTGCTCCGGCGGGGCCTCGATGTGGAGCAGGCCCGAACCGGCGGTCATCCACTGGGTGTCGCCGTTGGTGATGGTGCCGCCACCACCGTGCGAGTCCTGGTGGTCGAAGACGCCGTCGATGATGTAGGTCACGGTCTCGAAGCCGCGGTGGGGGTGCCAGGGGGTTCCCTTGGGCTCGCCGGGCGCGTACTCCACCTCACCCATCTGGTCCATCATGATGAACGGGTCGAGGTGGCGGTAGTGGATCCCGGCGAAGGCGCGGCGGACCGGGAAGCCCTCGCCCTCGAAGCCGCTGGGCGCGGTCGTGACACCCAGGACGGGACGGGCCACCGCGTCGGCGGGCGCGACCACACGGGGAAGGGTCAGCGGGTTCTCGACGGTCACTGCGGGCATGTCGGTACCTCCTTGTGCTTCGAGTTTAGTTGACTGTTGAACTTTCTGCCACCCCGAAACACAGAAAGCCCGGAAGGCATTCCCTCCGGGCTCGCGGCGTGGGCTCGGCCGGCCGCAACCGGCCGGCGGCCGAACGACGACCTCAGCCGTACATGCGGCGCATCGCGAACTCGACCATCTGTTCCACCGCCTTCGCATCGAAGACCATCCGGTGCTCGCCCTCCATGTCCAGGACGAAGCCGTAGCCGGTCGGCAGCAGGTCGATCACCTCCGAGCCGGTGATCACGAAGTACTTGGACTCCTTGCCCGCGTACCGCCGCAGCTCCTTCAGCGAGGTGAACATCGGGATGACCGGCTGCTGCGTGTTGTGCAGCGCCAGGAAGCCGGGGTTGTCGCCGCGCGGGCAGTACACCTTGGACGTGGCGAAGATCTGCTGGAAGTCCTCGGCGGACATCGACCCCGTGGTGAACGCGCGGACCGCGTCCGCGAGCGACGGCGGCGACGGCTCGGGGTACAGCGGGGGCTGCTGGCCGTATCCGCCGGGCATCTGCCCGCCCGGCATCTGCTGCCCGGGCATCTGCTGCTGCGGCGAGGCGTACTGCTGCTGAGCACCCGCGTTCTGGTAGCCGTACATGCCCCAAAGAGTAATGGGCCACATATGGGCCGTGAGGGGTTGCTTCTTATTACCGACGGGTAGCATCATCGGAGCTACTTGTTGGTAGCTGAACCAGTTGCGAGGAGAGAGTGCCTCGCCGATCCCTCTACGGAGCCGTCGCCATGGGGCACTACAAGTCGAATCTCCGCGACATCGAGTTCAACCTCTTCGAGGTGCTCGGGCGCGACAAGCTGTACGGCACCGGCCCGTTCGCGGAGATGGACACGGACACCGCCAAGAGCATCCTCGAGGAGCTCACCCGCCTGTCGGAGAACGAGCTGGCGGAGTCCTTCGCGGACGCCGACCGCAACCCGCCCGTCTTCGACCCCGAGACCAACACCGCCCCGGTCCCGGCGTCCTTCAAGAAGAGCTACCAGGCCTTCATGGACTCCGAGTACTGGCGCCTCGGCCTGCCCGAGGAGATCGGCGGCACCACCGCCCCGCCGTCCCTGATCTGGGCCTACGCGGAGCTGATCCTCGGCGCCAACCCGGCGATCTGGATGTACTCCTCCGGACCTGCGTTCGCCCGCATCCTCTTCGAGGAGGGCACCGAGGTCCAGAAGGAGATCGCGAAGATAGCCGTCGAGAAGCGCTGGGGCTCCACGATGGTCCTCACCGAGCCGGACGCCGGCTCGGACGTGGGCGCCGGCCGCACCAAGGCCGTCCAGCAGGAGGACGGCTCCTGGCACATCGAGGGCGTGAAGCGCTTCATCACCTCCGGTGAGCACGACATGGAGGAGAACATCCTCCACTACGTCCTCGCCCGCCCCGAGGGCGCCGGCCCCGGCACCAAGGGCCTGTCCCTCTTCCTCGTCCCGAAGTACCTGTTCGACTTCGAGACCGGCGAGCTGGGCGAGCGCAACGGCGTCTACGCCACGAACGTCGAGCACAAGATGGGCCTGAAGGCCTCCAACACGTGCGAGATGACGTTCGGCGACAAGCACCCCGCCAAGGGCTGGCTGATCGGCGACAAGCACGACGGCATCCGCCAGATGTTCCGCATCATCGAGTTCGCCCGCATGATGGTCGGCACGAAGGCGATCTCCACGCTCTCCACCGGCTACCTGAACGCGCTGGAGTACGCCAAGGAGCGCGTCCAGGGCCCGGACCTGGCGAACTTCATGGACAAGACCGCGCCCAAGGTCACCATCACCCACCACCCGGACGTGCGCCGCTCGCTGATGACGCAGAAGGCGTACGCGGAGGGCATGCGCGCGCTGGTGATGTACACCGCCTCGATCCAGGACGCGATCGCCGTCAAGGAGGCGAACGGCGAGGACGCGTCGGCGGAGCACGCGCTGAACGACCTGCTCCTGCCGATCGTCAAGGGCTACGGCTCCGAGAAGGGCTACGAGCAGCTCGCCCAGTCGCTGCAGACCTTCGGCGGCTCCGGCTTCCTGCAGGAGTACCCGATCGAGCAGTACATCCGCGACGCCAAGATCGACACCCTGTACGAGGGCACCACCGCGATCCAGGGCCAGGACTTCTTCTTCCGGAAGATCGTCCGCAACCAGGGCGCCGCGCTGAACTCCCTCGCCGAGGAGATCAAGAAGTTCCTGGCGGTGGGCGAGGGCGGCGAGGAGCTGGCCGCGGCCCGCGACCACCTCGCCAAGGCGGCCGTGGAGCTGGAGGCCGTCGTCGGCCTGATGCTGAACGACCTCGCGGCCACCGAGCAGGACGTCAAGAACATCTACAAGGTGGGCCTGAACACCACCCGCCTGCTGATGGCCTCCGGTGACGTGGTCGTCGGCTACCTGCTGCTGAAGGGCGCGGCGGTCGCCGCCGAGAAGCTGCCGAACGCGTCGGCCAAGGACAAGGCGTTCTACCAGGGCAAGATCGCGGCGGCGAAGTTCTTCGCGGCCACCGTCCTGCCCGGTGTGACCCTGGCCCGCAAGGTCGCCGAGGGCGTGGACCTGGACATCATGGAGCTGGACGAGGCCGCGTTCTAGGACCACCTCCACACACCCCTTACGAGGGCCCGTTCCCCATCGCCGGGAGCGGGCCCTCCTCCGTCGTTAAGGTGAACCCATGAGCACAAGTGCGCGCTTCGACCGCGGCCACACCGACGACCTCATGTCCTTCCTGGCGGCGAGCCCGTCGCCGTACCACGCCGTCGCGAACGCCGCCGAACGACTGGAGAAGGCCGGCTTCCGGCAGGTCGCCGAGACGGACGCCTGGGACGGCACGAGCGGTGGCAGGTACGTCCTGCGCGGCGGCGCCCTCATCGCCTGGTACGTCCCCGAGGGCGCCGATCCGCACACGCCGTTCCGGATCGTCGGCGCGCACACCGACTCGCCCAACCTGCGGGTGAAGCCGCGGCCGGACAGCGGCGCGCACGGCTGGCGGCAGATCGCGGTGGAGATCTACGGCGGCCCCCTGCTCAACTCCTGGCTCGACCGCGACCTGGGGCTGGCCGGCCGGCTGTCCCTGCGCGACGGCTCCACGCGCCTGGTGAACATCGACAGACCACTGCTGCGCGTGCCGCAGCTCGCCATCCACCTGGACCGCTCGGTCTCGAGCGAGGGCCTGAAGCTCGACAAACAGCGCCACCTGCAGCCCGTGTGGGGCCTGGGCGACGACGTGCGCGACGGCGACCTGATCGCCTTCCTGGAGCACGAACTGGGGATCGCCGCCGGTGAGGTGACCGGCTGGGACCTGATGACCCACTCGGTGGAGCCGCCCGCCTATCTGGGCCGCGACCAGGAGCTGGTGGCGGGCCCGCGCATGGACAACCTGCTCTCGGTGCACGCCGGCACCGCGGCGCTGGCGGCCGTCGCCGCCTCCGACACCGCCCTCTCGTACATCCCGGTGCTCGCGGCCTTCGACCACGAGGAGAACGGCTCCCAGTCGGACACCGGAGCCGACGGCCCGCTGCTCGGATCGGTCCTGGAGCGCTCGGTGTTCGCCCGGGGCGGCTCCTACGAGGACCGGGCGCGGGCGTTCGCCGGCACGGTCTGCCTGTCCTCCGACACCGGGCACGCCGTCCACCCGAACTACGCGGAGCGGCACGACCCGACGCACCACCCGCGCGCCGACGGCGGGCCGATCCTCAAGGTCAACGTCAACAACCGCTACGCCACCGACGGTTCGGGCCGCGCGCTGTTCGCCGCGGCCTGCGAGCGGGCGGGCGTCCCGTTCCAGTCGTTCGTCTCGAACAACGCGATGCCCTGCGGCACCACGATCGGCCCGATCACCGCGGCCCGCCACGGCATCAAGACGGTCGACATCGGCGCGGCCATCCTGTCGATGCACAGCGCCCGCGAACTGTGCGGCGCCAAGGACCCCTACCTCCTGGCCAACGCCCTGACGGCGTTCCTGGAGGGCTGACGCTCCGGCCCGCCGGCCGTCCGGCATACCGTCCGAACGCCGATCCCCACGGCATGCCCCTCCATGTCCCGGGTACCCGGTTGCGGGGCCGGAAGGACCGGACCCACAGGGAGGGCAGGACTCATGGGCCTGGGTGGATGCATCATCCTGATCGCCGTGGGGGCCATCCTCGCGTTTGCGACCGACTGGCACATGCAAGGCGTCAACATCCACTTGGTCGGCGTCATACTCATGATCGTCGGGCTGATAGGGGTGACCACCTTCAGCGGCATCTACCGCCGCAGGCGGGTCGTCGTACCGCCCCCGACGACCGTCGTCGAGGAGAACCACCACCACCGCGGCGACGGATACGGCGTGTAGAGCAGCAAGGCATGCAGGGGCCGTAGAGAGGCAGGGCGGCTGGTAAGACCTGGCCGGCCCGTAAAGGCCGGGTGGGACGGGCTGCCCGTAAGGGACGTTGCGGCGGTCTTGGGACGACGGCTGACAACCTTGAGCATTCCGTTGTCCGAGTCATCTTGTCGTCGACTGGCTGCTTCCCCACCTCGACGACCGCGACCTGCTGCTCGTCCAGGACGCGGACACGGTCCTCAACCCCTGGTTCAACGAGACCGCCATGGCCACCTTCAACCGCAAGGTGGGCGCGGTCGGCGGCGTCTTCTACGGCGAACCCGGCGGTGGATTCCTCGGTCTGCTCCAGCGCATGGAGTTCCACCGCTACGCCTGGGAACCGGAGCGCACCGGCGGCAAGGCCCAGGTGCTCACCGGAACCGGCACCATGTTCCGCGCCCGGGTGCTGCGCGAGGTCCGGGCCGTCCGCCTGTCGGGGCTGATCGGCGGCGACGGCACGCGCCCGCGCCGCCGCCGACCCCTCCCCGGGCGCCCCGCCTACCGGCTGTCGTCCATCCCCGCCAGGACCAGCGGCAGCCGGTCCGCCCCGCCCTCGGTGAGACGGACCGGGACGCCCCAGTCCTGCTGGTGGACATGGCACGCCGGGTACTCGTTCGCCGGGTCGTCGTCGCAGGACGCCGCCATCGCCGAGACGTGCAGGACACCCTCGGACACCGCCGGGTTCAGCTCCAGCTCCCGCGCGAGGTCCGTGTCCGCGCCCTCGCCCTTCAGCAGCAGCTCCGGCGGCGTCGAGGAGACCAGCAGGCGGGTCGACGGCCCGTAGCGGGTGTCCAGCTTCTGACCGGCCGGGGCCTGGAAGATCACGTCCAGCCGGAGGACTCCGGGCGCCACCTCGGTCGCCGCGCGCTGCGTGCGGTGCGCGACCGCCGCGACCTGTACCGCCTCCTCCGGCAGCCGCAGCCGGGTCAGCCGGTGCCGGGCCGACTCCACGACCACGATGTCCTCCCCGACGAGCACCGCGTCCGACGGCTCCCGCAGATCCGTCGCCAGCGTGCTCACCTCACCCGTCGCCGGGTCGTAGCGCCGCAGCGCGTGGTTGTAGGTGTCGCTGACCGCCACCGAGCCGTCCGGCAGCGCGGTCACCCCCAGCGGGTGCTGGAACAGCGCCTGGTCCGCCGCGCCGTCCCGGTGCCCGAAGTCGAACAGGCCCGTGCCGACCGCCGTGTGCACCGCGCCCTCCCGGTCCACCCAGCGCAGGGCGCTCGTCTCGGAGTCCGCCAGCCACAGCCGCTCCCCGTCCACCGACACCGCGAGCCCCGACGGCTGCGCGAACCAGGCCTCGGCACCCGGACCGTCCACCAGCCCCTCGTTCGTGGTACCCGCCGCCACCGCGACCGTGGCCGTGGCGGGGTCGTACGTCCAGAGCTGGTGCACGCCCGCCATGGCGATCCACACCCGGCCGCCGAACACCGCGACGTCCCACGGGGAGGAGAGGTCCACCTCGCGGGCCGGCCCGGACGTCGGCGAGCCCTGCCACCACTGCCTGCCGGTGCCGGCCAGCGTGCCGACCTCGCCGGTCGCCAGGTCCAGGCGGCGCAGCGCGTGGTTCACGGTGTCCGCGACGACCACCGCTCCCTCGTCCAGCAGCGCCAGGCCCTGCGGCTCGCTGAAGCTCGCCTCCGGAGCCGAGCCGTCCGCGAAGCCCCGCACACCGGAGCCGATGCGCCGCACCACCGTCTCGCCGTCCGCCGCCAGCTCCACCAACTGGTGCCGGGTGGTGTCGCTGACCAGGAAGTTCCCGGACGGCAGCAGCAGCGCCTTGCCGGGGAAGCGGAGGGTCGTCGGCTCGGGCTCCGGTGCCACGTACGGGCCGTCCCCGCGGCGCAGCGTGCCCTTGGCCGCGTGCTCCTCCTCCAGCTCCTCCACAAGCCGCTCTATCGCATGGGCGTGCCCCTCGCCCGCGTGCTGGGCGACCACGTACCCCTCGGGGTCGATGACCACCAGCGTGGGCCAGGCGCGGACCGCGTACTGCTTCCAGGTGGCGAGCTCCGGGTCGTCGAGGACCGGGTGCTCCACCCCGTACCGCTCGACCGCGTCCACCACCGCCTGGTGCTCCGCCTCGTGGACGAACTTCGGGGAGTGCACGCCGATGATCACCACGGTGTCGCGGTGCTTCTCCTCCAGCTCGCGAAGCTCGTCCAGGACGTGGAGGCAGTTGATGCAGCAGAACGTCCAGAAGTCGAGGATGACGATACGTCCTCGCAGGTCGGCGAGGCTGTACTGCTCTCCGCCCGTGTTCAGCCAGCCACCCTTGCCGATCAGCTCGGGGGCACGGACACGGACGCGACGCGAAGGGGAGTCGTTCATGGGTCAAGGGTGCCATCCGCGCTCGCCGTGCCGCGGAGCCTGTGGACAACTTGATTACGAAACGTAAGTGACTCATCACGGGATGCGCACGCGGGCGGGGGGAGAGATGCTCGTCTCACACAGGGGGGTCAGTGCAAGGGAGCAGTTCCATGCCTCGTGACATCGACGACCAGATGCGCCGCCCGAAGCGGGACCGCGAGCGCGGTGAGACGAGCGGCGAGGAGATCCGCGACCGGGAGCGCCGCGACCCCGACATGAGCGGCTCCGATCTCTCGGACCAGGACCTGGGCAGGTCCGGCACGCGCCGCGGTGAGGGCGCGGACCGGCGTTCGTCCTGGGACGAGGACGACATCGACGAGCAGGACAGGCGGGAGGGCTACCGGTAGGCCGGCCGCCCCCGCACAGCCCGCTCGCGGTCCGTGCACGAGTCCCCCGCCGGGTGTGCGGGGGACTCGTCCGCGTCCGCGACGGCGGCCGCCGGGAACGGGCGGGTTCAGGTCAGCGCGTGTCCGGTCGTCGCGTCCACGTGGTCGGGGACCTCTTCATGGCGGTCGCCGACCGTGGTGGTGCCGGTGGGTTCGAACAGCAGGATCGACGCCCCGGCGGGCGCGGACGGCTTGTGCTCCGTGCCGCGCGGAACCGTGAAGACCGAACCCCTGGACAGCGTGACCGTGCGCTCGCCGGCCGGCTCGCGCAGCGCGATGCGCAGTTCACCGTCGAGGACGAGGAAGAACTCGTCGGTGTGGTCGTGCGTGTGCCACAGGTGCTCGCCCTCGACCTTGGCGACGCGGACGTCGTAGTCGTTGACGGTGGTGACGATGCGCGGGCTCCACAGCTCGGCGAAGGAGGCGAGGGCCGCGGCGAGGGAGATGGGTTGCTTGGGTGCCATGCCGCCATCGTGCGGGGTGACCTGCCGCGGGACGAGTGCTAGAAATCGCACATGCCGCAAGGATCCTTTCAGGCGTCGCGCCCGCACCGGGTGGTGCTGGTCGTCGACGAGAACTCCAACCCCTTCGAGATGAGCTGTGCCATCGAGGTGTTCGGGCTGCGGCGGCCCGAACTCGGCCGGGAGCTGTACGACTTCCGGTTGTGCGCGGCCGCGCCCAGGACCCGGATGCGGGACGGCTTCTTCACGCTCACCGATGTCGCCGGGCTCGAGGCGGCCGACGACGCGGACACGCTGATCGTGCCGAACCGGCCCGACACCGACACCCCGCGCTCGGAGGAGGTCCTGGACGCCGTACGCCGGGCGCACGCGCGGGGCGCACGGTTGGTCGGCTTCTGCTCCGGGGCGTTCACCCTCGCGGAGGCCGGGCTGCTCGACGGCCGGCGGGCGGCCTGCCACTGGATGTGGGCGGATTCGTTCCGGGCGCGGTTTCCCCGGGTCAGGCTGGAACCGGATGTGCTGTTCGTGGACGACGGCGACATCCTGACCGCGTCCGGCAGCGCCTCCGCGCTCGACCTGGGCCTGCATGTCGTACGCCGTGACCACGGTGCCGAGGTGGCGAACGCGGTCTCCCGGCGGCTGGTGTTCGCCGCGCACCGGGACGGGGGGCAACGGCAGTTCGTGGAACGGCCCGTGCCGGACGTGCCGGACGAATCGCTCGCCCCGGTGCTGGCCTGGGCGCAGGAGCGGCTGGGCGAACCGCTCACCGTCGGCGACCTCGCGGCCCGCGCCGCGGTCAGCCCGGCGACCCTGCACCGCCGCTTCCGCGTCCAGCTCGGCACGACGCCGCTGGCCTGGCTGACCGGCGAGCGCGTGGCTCTCGCCTGCCGGATGATCGAGCGGGGGGAGGAGCGGCTGGACGTGGTCGCGGCGCGCAGCGGCCTCGGCACGGCCGCCAACCTGCGGGCCCGGCTGCGGCGCGAGACCGGACTCAGCCCGTCGGCCTACCGGCGGCGTTTCGGGCCCGCCCCGGGGGAAGCTCTGAGCGTATGAGACTTTTTGTGCGCGACCGGCTCCTCGGCATCGGTGAGGACTACTGGATCGAGGACGAGCACGGCGCCAAGGTGTTCCTGGTCGACGGCAAGGCGATGCGACTGAGGGACACCTTCGAGCTGAAGGACCCGCAGGGGCGTGTCCTGATCGACATCCATCAGAAGATGTTCGCCCTGCGCGACACGATGATCATCGAGCGCGACGGCAGCGGGCTGGCGACGATCAAGCGCAAGCGGCTGTCCCTGCTGCGCAACCACTACCGCGTCTCGCTGGCGGACGGCACGGAGCTCGACGTCAGCGGCAAGATCCTCGACCGCGAGTTCGCCGTCGAGTACGACGGCGAGCTGCTCGCGCAGATCTCCCGGCGCTGGCTGCACGTCCGTGAGACGTACGGCGTCGACATCGTGCGCGAGGACGCGGATCCGGCGCTGCTGATCGCGGTGGCCGTGTGCGTGATCCACCTGGCGGACAAGGAGCGGGAGGAGGACTGAGCGGGGACCGGGGTGCGCCGGGCCTTCGGCGGTTCGTCCGCGTCGTCTACTTCGTCACCGCGAAGGAGCGCAGGATGGCCGCCGTCAGCTCCGGGTCGCCCTCCGTCTTGATGCGGTCGGCGACGGCGTCCGCGCCGACGCGCCCGCAGGCCAGGCGGACGTACGTCTCCCAGTCGAGTGTGAGCGTCACCGCCGGGCCGAGGGAGGGCGTGCCGTCGATCGTGCCGCGGCCCTCGGCGTCCACCCGGACCGTGCGCAGGAACTCCACGGGGCCGTGCACGTCGATGACGACCGCGGAGCCGGGCGGCGCGCCCGCGGCCCCGGCCACCACGTCCGGCAGGGCGGCCAGCAGCTCGTCGCGGGTGATGTGCGCGCCCGGCGAGTCCAGGTTCCCGGGCCGGCCCAGCGCGGTGCGCAGGTCCTGCTCGTGCACCCACACGTCGAACGCGCGGTAGCGCATCGACTCCTCGAGGGTCTGCTCGGTGCCCAGCGGGCCGCGCACCTTGGTGCCCGGGTCGCGCGACTCGTTCCGCAGCTGGCGGGTGCGGCGGATGATCGTGTACTCGAGTTCGGCCGTCATCTCCGGCGCCGTGTGGTGGCGGCGGACGTCGACCTGCATCTCCATGTAGCGCTGGTGTTCGTTCGTGACGTGGAACAGGTCGCGCGGGAGGGAGTGGATCGGGCGCGGGTCGCCGAGCATCTCGCAGTCCATGCCGATGACATGGGAGACGATGTCGCGCACCGACCAGCCGGGGCAGGGTGTCCGCCGGTTCCACTCGGCCTCCGCGAGCGGCTGCACCAGCTCGGATATCGCTTCGATGGAGTGGGTCCAGGCATCGGCGTAGGGCTGGAGAGTGGGATGCAGACTCACGGAACGGGACCCCTCGGGCGGTCGGTGCACGGTGGTTGGTCGACGGCGTTGTCGGTGGTTGTACTGCGGGAGGTGGCTGTCAGCGGGTGTCTGGGACGTTAAGTTACGCTGCTGCGAGGCACCCCGGCAGTGCTTTGGTGTGACGATCGTAGGCCCGTTGAAAAGGCTCGATTACCAGGACGGTGGTAGTGTGCGCGCCTCCCTGATCCAGATGCGGGTGGACGAGGACGAATCGGCCGATTCGCGTCGGCGACGAGCCGCCTCGATGGTACGAGATCAAGCCGGAGTCGATCTCGTGGTGCTGCCCGAGCTGTGGACCACCGGGGCGTTCGCCTACGAGCGGTTCGATGCCGAGGCCGAGCCGCTGGAAGGGCCGACCCATGAGGCGATGGCCGAGGCGGCGGCCGACGCGGGCGTGTGGCTGCACGCCGGCTCGATCCCCGAGCGCGCCCCTGACGGCACCCTCTACAACACGGCTCTCATCTTCTCCCCCTCCGGTGAGCCGGCCGCGGCCTACCGCAAGATCCACCGCTTCGGCTTCGACAAGGGCGAGGCCGTGCTGATGGGCGCGGGGACCGAGCCGGTCACGGTGCGTCTGCCGGAGACGACCGTCGGCGTGGCCACCTGTTACGACCTCCGCTTCCCCGAGCTGTTCCGCGCGCTCGTGGACGCGGGGTCCGAGACGCTCGTGATCCCGGCGGGCTGGCCGGAGCGCCGCCGGTCCCACTGGACGCTGCTGGCCCAGGCGCGGGCGGTCGAGAACCAGGCGTACGTCCTTGCCTGTGGAACGGCGGGGACTCATGCGGGAGTTCCGCAGGCGGGTCACTCGATCGTGGTGGATCCGTGGGGAGAGGTCCTCGCCGAGGCGGGCGCGGAGGAGGAGATCCTGCGGGTGGAGTTCGACCCGGCGAAGGTCGCCACGACGAGGGAGCAGTTCCCGGCGCTGAAGGACAGGGTCCTGGGCCTGGAGCGCCCCCACCGCCCGCTGTAGCCTGCGCGGCTGCGGGCAGTCGTGCCGCAGGGCCTCCCCCGCTCGGCACCGGCGGCACCGGCACCCTCACGCGGGCACGTGCACCGTCTCCACCCGGCTGGCGACAAGCCGCTCCCGCTCCCTGCGCGCCGCCCGCTTGCGCAGTCGCAGTATCTGGCTGAGCCCCACCGCCTGGAGGACGAACACCGCGGAGAACGCCACGGTGTAGTCGTCGCCCGTCGCGTCCAGCAGCACCCCGATCGCCAGCAGCGTCGTCATGGAGGCGACGAAACCGCCCATGTTGGTGATCCCGGACGCCGTCCCCTGGCGCTCCGGCGGGTTCGCCGGCCGCGCGAAGTCGAAGCCGATCATCGACGCCGGGCCGCACGCCCCGAGCACGGTGCACAGCACGACCAGCAGCCACATCGGCGCATGCGCGGCCGGGTAGGCGAGCGTGGCCGCCCACACCGCCGCCGTCGCACCGACCGTGCCGAGGGCCAGCGGCAGCCGCGCCGCGTGGTGCCGGGCCACGATCTGCCCGTACACCAGTCCGATCAGCATGTTGGACAGCACCACGAGCGTGAGGAGTTCACCGGCCGTCGCCCGCGTGAGCCCCTGTGCCTGCACCAGGAACGGCAGGCCCCACAGCAGCAGGAACACCATCGCCGGGAACTGCGTCGTGAAGTGCACCCACATGCCGAGCCGCGTACCGGGTTCCTTCCACGAGGCCACGATCTGCCGCCGCACGTACGCAGACCCGTGGTGCGGGAACGGCTCCGGCTCGTGTCCCTCCGGATGGTCCTTGAGGAACAGGAGCAGCAGGACGAGGACGACCACCCCGGCGAGCGCGCTGCCGCCGAACGCCGCCGTCCAGCCCACCCCGTGCAGCAGCCGGGCGAGCACCAGTGTGGAGACCAGGTTGCCCGCCATGCCCGCCAGACCGGCGAGCTGCGCGACCAGCGGGCCGCGGCGGGCCGGGAACCAGCGCGTGCCGAGCCGCAGCACACTGATGAACGTCATCGCGTCACCGCAGCCCAGCAGCGCGCGCGAGGCGAGCGCCGTGCCGTACGACGGCGAGAAGGCGAACCCGAGCTGACCCGCCGTGAACAGGACGACCCCGATGGCCAGCACCTTCTTGGTGCCCAGGCGGTCCACCAGCAGGCCGACGGGTATCTGCATGCCCGCGTATACGAGCAACTGGAGGATGGAGAAGGTGGACAGGGCGGAGGCGTTCACATGGAAGCGGTCCGCCGCGTCCAGCCCCGCGACGCCCAGCGACGTACGGAAGATGACGGCGACGAAGTAGACCGAGACGCCGATGGCCCACACGGCCACGGCACGCCGGCCGCCCGGCGGATCACCGGGCAGCGACACGGAACGGGAGCTCACCGAGCCCGACCTCATCGCACCTCACCCCGCGCCAGGTGGGAGAACCAGCTGACGTGCCGGTGCACGACGGCCACGGCGGCCTCGGCGTCGCCGGACCGCAGCGCCCCGAGGATCTCCTCGTGCTCGGCGAGGGTCTTGGCGATGCGGTCGGGGTGCGAGTGCATGACGGCGACGCCCATCCGCAACTGGCGGTCGCGGAGTTGGTCGTACAGGCGGGAGAGGATCTCGTTGCCGCCGCTGCGCACGATCTCCGCGTGGAACGTGCGGTCGGTGACCGCCGCCCCGGCCAGGTCGCCGGCGGCGGCCTGTTCCTTCTGGCGGGCGAGCAGTTCCTCGAGCCGCCGGAGCAGCCCGGGCGGGGCGGGGACGGCCTTGCGGGCCGCGTGTTCCTCGACGAGCTGGCGCGTCTCGACCACGTCCGCGATCTCCTGGGCGGAGACGGCGAGGACGAGTGCGCCCTTCTTCGGGTAGAGCTTGATCAGCCCTTCGACCTCCAGCCGCAGCAGCGCCTCGCGCACCGGCGTCCGCGAGACGCCGACCTCCTCGGCCAGCTCGCCCTCGGTCAGCAGCGTTCCGCCCTCGTAACGGCGCTCCAGGACACCCTGTTTGACGTGCGTGTACACACGGTCGGCGGCGGGGGGTTGTTTGAGGGGCATCTTCTCGGGGACTTCGGCGACGGACGGAGCTGCAGGCATGCGCACATCATAGATACAACACGTACGCATGCCGACGCGCGTCCAGCATGCGGACTGGCACATCCGTCTTCGAATTCACCCGGGCAACCGCACATCCATTTGTGCTACTTACGAGTCTCACGAGGAAGCGGCCGCGTCATCTGGCCGCACCCCAGGGGCATTTGGATGCATTCACAGGCATCAGAGACGCAATCGGAGCGTTCAACTTTGATTACCGGCATCAAGGGCACGCGAGTTCGCAGGGCAGTCGCGGCAGCGGTCACCACCGGAGCCGTGCTCACCACCGGAGCCCTCACCGCGGTGCCCGCTCAGGCCGTCACCACGCCCTCGATCGTGGCCGCGGGCGGCTACGCGATGAACGACGCCAACGGCGCGACGCTGTACACGAAGGCCGCGGACACCAGGCGTTCCACCGGCTCCACCACCAAGATCATGACCGCGAAGGTGGTGCTCGCACAGCCGAACCTCAACCTCGACGCCAAGGTGACGATCCAGAAGGCGTACAGCGACTACGTGGTCGCGAACAACGCCTCCCAGGCGCACCTGATCGTCGGCGACCAGGTCACCGTCCGTCAGCTGCTGTACGGGCTGATGCTGCCCTCCGGCTGTGACGCGGCCTACGCGCTCGCCGACAAGTTCGGTTCCGGCACGACGCGTGACGCGCGCGTGAAGTCGTTCATCGGCAAGATGAACAGCGCCGCCACCAGCCTCGGCCTGAAGAACACGCACTTCGACTCGTTCGACGGCATCGGCAACGGCAACAACTACTCGACGCCGCGCGATCTGACGAAGATCGCGAGCAGCGCGATGAAGAACTCCACGTTCCGCACGATCGTGAAGACCAAGTCGTACACGGCGAAGACCATCACCAAGTCCGGCACCGTCCGCACCATGGCGCCGTGGACCAACACCAACACGCTGCTCAGCAGCTACAGCGGCACGATCGGCGTGAAGACCGGCTCCGGCCCCGAGGCCAAGTACTGCCTCGTCTTCGCCGCCACCCGCAACGGCAAGACGGTCATCGGCACGGTCCTCGCCTCGTCGTCGATCAACCAGCGTGCCACCGACGCGACGAAGCTGCTGAACTACGGCTTCGCCAGGCTCGGCTGACACCCGCCACACGCCGAGGGGGCCTGCCGCTGACGGTCAGCGGCAGGCCCCCTTCGCCATAGGCGTGTCGTCCCGCGTCACGCCCAGGTGATCAGCCGCTTCGGCTGTTCCAGGATCGCCGCGACGTCCGCGAGGACCTTCGAGCCCAGCTCGCCGTCGACCAGGCGGTGGTCGAAGCTCAGGGCCAGGGTGGTGACCTGGCGGGGCTTGACCTTGCCCTTGTGGACCCACGGCTGGAGCTTGATCGCACCGACCGCGAGGATCGCGGACTCGCCCGGGTTGAGGATCGGCGTGCCGGTGTCGACCCCGAAGACGCCCACGTTCGTGATCGTGATCGTGCCGCCCTGCATCGCCGCGGGGCTCGTCCTGCCCTCCCTGGCCGTGGCCACCAGCTCGCCGAGCGCCTCGGCCAGTTGCGGAAGGGTCTTGTCGTGCGCGTCCTTGATGTTCGGCACGATCAGACCGCGCGGGGTGGCCGCCGCGATGCCCAGGTTCACGTAGTGCTTGCGGACGATCTCCTGGTTGGCCTCGTCCCAGGACGCGTTGATGTCCGGGTTCCGCTTGACCGCGACCAGCAGGGCCTTGGCGATCAGCAGCAGGGGGTTGACGCGCAGGCCGTCGAAGTCCCTGTCCTGCTTGAGCTCCTCGACCAGCTTCATCGTGCGGGTGACGTCGACGGTCACGAACTCCGTGACGTGCGGCGCGGTGAACGCCGAGCCGACCATCGCCTGTGCGGTCGCCTTGCGGACACCCTTGACCGGGATACGGGTCTCCCGTCCGCTGTCGTACGTCACCACCGGCGCCGGCGCCTCGACCGCGGCGGGTGCCACCGGGGCCGCGGCGGCCTCGGCGGCCGGTGCGACGGTCACCGCGGCGTGCACGTCCTCGCGCGTGATGATCCCGTCCGGGCCCGAGGGCCGTACCGTCGCCAGATCGACGCCCAGGTCCTTGGCGAGCTTGCGCACCGGCGGCTTCGCCAGCGGACGGGCCTGCTTGCCGTGTCCGTTCAGGTCGCCCTGGAGCGCGGGAAGGGCCTCCTCGGCCGCCGCCGCGGGCGCCTTGCGGGGACGGCGCCGGGTGGAGGACTCGGCGACGCCGTACCCGACGAGGACCGGCTTGCGGCCCTCCTGCCGGGTCTCCTGCGCCGCGGGCCCCTCCTCCGCCGCCGCCTTCTCGGCGGGCGCCTGCGCCTCCTCGGCGGGGGCGCCCCCGGTCACGTCGACCGCGATGATCGGAGTGCCGACGTCCACCGTGGTGCCCTCGGGGAAGTGCAGCTCGCGGACCACCCCGTCGTACGGGATCGGCAGCTCCACGGCCGCCTTCGCCGTCTCCACCTCGCACACGACCTGCCCGTCGGTGACCGTGTCACCCGGCTGCACGTACCACTTGAGGATCTCGGCCTCGGTGAGCCCCTCGCCCACATCCGGCATCTTGAACTCGCGCACGGACGCGTCAGTCATCGTCGTCACGACCCTCTCCTCAGTACGCCAGGGCGCGGTCGACGGCGTCCAGCACCCGGTCCAGGCCCGGCAGGTACTCCTCCTCCAGCCGCGCCGGCGGATACGGGGCGTGGTAACCGCCGACCCGCAGCACGGGCGCCTCCAAGTGGTAGAAGCACCGCTCCGTGATGCGAGCGGCGATCTCCGCGCCCGAACCGAAGAACACCGGTGCCTCGTGCACCACCACCAGGCGGCGGGTCTTCTCCACCGACGCCTGGATGGAGTCGAAGTCGAGCGGGGAGACCGACCGCAGGTCCAGCACCTCCAGCGACCTGCCCTCCTCGGCGGCCGCGTCGGCCACCTCCTGGCACAGCTTCACCATCGGGCCGTACGCGGCCAGGGTCAGATCCGTGCCCTCACGCACCACCCGCGCCTTGTGCAGCGGCCCCGGAATCGCCTCCGTGTTGACCTCGGCCTTGTCCCAGTAGCGCCGCTTCGGCTCGAAGAAGATCACCGGGTCGTCGCTCTGGATGGCCTGCTGCATCATCCAGTACGCGTCCGAGGCGTCGGACGGAGAGACGATCTTCAGACCCGCCACATGCGCGAACAACGCCTCCGGGGACTCGCTGTGGTGCTCGACCGCGCCGATGCCGCCGCCGTAGGGGATGCGGACGACGACCGGCAGCTTGACCTTGCCCAGCGAGCGCGCGTGCATCTTCGCCAACTGGGTGACGATCTGGTCGTACGCCGGGAAGACGAACCCGTCGAACTGGATCTCCACCACCGGACGGTAACCGCGCAGCGCGAGGCCGATCGCCGTACCGACGATCCCGGACTCCGCGAGCGGGGTGTCGATCACCCGGTCCTCGCCGAAGTCCTTCTGCAGGCCGTCCGTCACCCGGAAGACACCGCCGAGCTTGCCGACGTCCTCGCCCATCACCAGGACCTTGGGGTCCGACTCCAGGGCCTTGCGCAGCGACTCGTTGACCGCCTTGGCCAGGGCCATCTTCTCGGCCATGTCACCGTCCCCCTTCCACGTCCGCGAACGACGCCTGGTAGGCGGCGAACTGGGCCCGCTCCTCGTCGACGAGCGCGTGCCCGTCCGCGTACACGTTCTCGAAGATGGCGAAGTGGTCCGGGTCCGGCATGGCACGGACCGCTTCACGCACCCGCCTTCCCAACGCCTCGCTCTCCGCCTCGAGTTCCGCGAAGAAACCCTCGTCCGCGTGGTTTGAGGCCTCGAGGTGAGCGCGCAGGCGGGCGATCGGGTCCTTCGCCTCCCAGGCGGCCCGCTCGTCGTCGAGGCGGTAGCGGGTCGGGTCGTCGGAGGTGGTGTGGGCACCCATGCGGTAGGTGAAGGCCTCCACCAGGGTCGGGCCCTCGCCGTTGCGCGCCCGCTCCAGCGCCCACTTGGTCACCGCGAGGCAGGCCAGCACGTCGTTGCCGTCGACCCGCACACCCGGGAAGCCGAAGCCCTGGGCACGCTGGTACAGCGGCACGCGGGTCTGCTTCTCGGTGGGCTCGGAGATCGCCCACTGGTTGTTCTGGCAGAAGAACACCACCGGGGCGTTGTAGACCGCGGCGAACGTGAACGACTCCGCCACGTCGCCCTGGCTGGAGGCGCCGTCACCGAAGTACGCGATCACGGCCGAGTCCGCGCCGTCCTTGGCCACGCCCATGGCGTAGCCCGTGGCGTGCAGGGTCTGCGAGCCGATGACGATCGTGTAGAGGTGGAAGTTGTTGCCGTTGGGGTCCCAGCCGCCGTTGTTCACACCGCGGAACATGCCGAGCAGATTGGTCGGGTCCACGCCGCGGCACCAGGCGACGCCGTGCTCACGGTAGGTCGGGAAGACGTAGTCGTCGTCGCGCAGGGCCCGGCCGGAGCCGATCTGTGCGGCCTCCTGGCCCAGCAGCGAGGCCCACAGGCCCAGCTCGCCCTGGCGCTGCAGGGAGGTGGCCTCGGCGTCGAAGCGACGGGTCAGCACCATGTCCCGGTACAGCCCGCGCAGCTGTTCGGGCGTGACGTCCTCGACGTACCGGTCGTACACGGCGTTCTCGACGCGCGTGCCCTCGGGCGTCAGCAACTGGACGAGGTCGGCGTCGCCGCCCTTCTTGGCTGTGTTACTGGTGGTGCGCTTGGTGCCGGTGGTGCCGGCCTTGCTTCCGGCGCTGCGTCGCGGCTTGCGCGCGGCAGTGCTCTCCACGGTCACGTGTGCTCCTCCGTCGGTCCGGCCCCCGGGTTCGCCGGGTGCCTGGGTTCCCCTCGGCCCGTTCGGGCCGGTGGGAGCGGCTCCGTCTGCAGCGCACGGACGCACGGGGTGGGTGCGGCTCGTCCGAACAGACGTGGAAGGTGCCCCGGCGAGCACCCTGCAAGGGGCACGTTACCCAGCGCGCCACATTTCTGTGAAACCCCTCCTGACCTGGGATTTTGCTTGGATTTCCAAGTAAATCGAGTCAGTCGGGAACAGGCGCTGGTCACAGCCTTGCAGGGGGCCGGAACAACGGCACGTTATCCCGCCCGCCCGGAGCACGGGAAGACATCATCCGGAGTGACACGGGTGTCGGACGGGGGCGCTCCGCGAACGCGACCGTGGGGAGCACCACTGTGGGGGCACGACTCGGGGGCACGACTGCGGGGGCGACTGCGGCGCCCCCGCCGTGGAGCCGGCAGAGAAGGCCACGCGCCCGGGGAGCGCGGAAAAGGGGCACGCGCGTGTGGAGCCCGGAAAAGGCCACGCGCGTGGCCCGAAGACGGGCCACGCGCGCGTGGAGGGTGCTCGACCGCCGGTCGTCAGGGCGCCGGCGGGCCGGAGCCGTCGCCGCCCCCGTCCGTCCCCTCCGAGGGCGTGGAGCCGCCGGCTCCGTCCGAAGGGGGCGTGTCGGACGGCTGCCCCTGCGAGGGGTCCGACGGGGTCGGCTGCTCGCTCGTCTGGGGCGGCGCCGACGACGGCTGGGCGGGCGGCTGCTGGCTGTAGCTCTGCGACGGCCGGTAGGAGGGCGTCCAGTCCGAACCACCGCCCGTGCCCGTGTCGTCACCCGGGGAGGTGGCGGTGTCCTCGTCCGTCGGCGTCTGGCTGGACTGCTTCTGCTCCTGCGACTTCGTGACGGTGGGCGACGACGTCGGTCCGGTGCCGCCGCCGTCCCCCTTGTTGTTCTGCATCGCCAAGGCCACGCCCGCCGCGATCGCGATGACCGCGAGCACCGCGAGGACCCACAGCTTGCCGCGCCCGCTGCCCTTGTTGCCGTGCCCCTCGAAACCGCCGTCGTCCCCGGATCCGTACCCCGCGGGCAGGACCGACTGCGGGATCTGCGCGGTGCCCGCCTCGCCCGGATGCGGCAGCACCGCCGTGCCGGCGAGGCCCGCGGCCGGGGTGTGCCGGCCGTCGTGCACCTCCACCGGGCCGGTGTTCCAGGTGCCGGTGTGGCCGCCCTGGTCGTAGAGCATCTGCAGCGCGTACTGGACCAGGCCGCGCATCTCCTCCGCGGTCTGGAACCGGTCGTCCGGCTCCTTGGCGAGGGAGCGCATCACGAGCCCGTCCAGCTCGGGCGGCGACGCCCCCTCGGAGATCCGCGAGGGCGGCACCGGGATGTCCTGCACATGCTGGTAGACGACGGACAGCGGCGTCTCGCCCACGAAGGGGGGCCGCAGCGCCAGCAGTTCGTACAGCAGGCAGCCCGTCGCGTACAGGTCGGAGCGGTGGTCGACGGCCTTGCCGAGCGCCTGCTCCGGGGACAGGTACTGCGGGGTGCCCATCACCATGCCGGTCTGCGTCATCGTCGTGGACGCCCCGTGCAGGGCGCGCGCGATGCCGAAGTCCATCACCTTCACGGCGCCGTTGTGGGTGATGATGACGTTGGCCGGCTTGATGTCGCGGTGCACGATGCCGTGCTGGTGCGAGTAGGCGAGCGCCTCCAGGACGCCCGAGACGATGATCAGGGCCTGCTCCGGGCCGGGCGCCTCCGCGTTGAGCAGCAGGTCGCGGATCGTACGGCCCTCGACCAGCTCCATCACGATGTACGGCACCGACTGGCCGCCCACGTAGTCCTCGCCCGAGTCGTACACGGCGACGATCGCGTGGTGGTTGAGCCCGGCCACCGACTGGGCCTCGCGTGTGAAGCGCGCCTTGGACACCGGGTCCTCGGCGAGGTCGGAACGGAGCAGCTTGACCGCGACCGTCCGGCCGAGGCGCACGTCCTCGGCCGCGAACACCTCGGCCATGCCGCCCCGGCCGAGCCTGCGGGTCAGCCGGTACCGGCCGTCCCCGACAAGTCCGCCGTTGCCCCAGGTCTCCGGCGCGTCTGACATGCCGCCGCCAGTCGCCTCGGGGTCGGACGGGCCCTGGGCGCGCTGCGTCTGTGCCATCGGTCCTCGCCGTCGTTTCTGCCCGCGGTCTGCGCGGTGGTTGTTACGGTCTCCGACGGGCCACGCTACAGGCTCCGCGCAAGACGCCGGTCCGAGATGGGTTCGAGATGACCGGCCATCCAACCCCGAACCCGGTCCCACGTGCAAATTCCGTCTGCCGGCCGCACGACCCCTGTAACGCTTGCGCGACGCTTCTTTCGCGTACGGTCACGGAACGGGCACCGAGCTTGACGTGTCCTTGCCCTGGGGCAGACTTGGCCGGGAATGACCGGTCGATCACTGGACAGTGGCTGTCGATCGTCGACAACACGGATATCGATCACGGACCGCGGGAGCACCAGCACCGCTGCCGCCGCGCCGATGGGGGACGCAGAACATGAGCCAGGACGGCGCACACGGCCGGTATGCGGGGCGCGCGCTCGCCGGCGGCCGCTACCAGCTGCGCGACTTGCTCGGCGAGGGCGGCATGGCCTCGGTGCATCTGGCGTACGACTCGGTCCTCGACCGCCAGGTCGCGATCAAGACACTTCACACCGAGCTGGGGCGCGAACCGGCCTTCCGCGAGCGTTTCCGCCGCGAGGCGCAGGCCGTGGCGAAACTCACGCACACGAACATCGTCTCGGTCTTCGACACCGGCGAGGACGCCGAGTTCGACAACGGCTCCGGCGCGGGAGCCGGGGCGCCCACCCCGTACATCGTCATGGAGTACATCGAGGGCAAGCCGCTCGGCTCGGTCCTCGACGCGGACATCCGGCAGTACGGCGCGATGCCCGCCGACAAGGCGCTGAAGATCACCGCGGATGTGCTGGCGGCCCTGGAGATCAGCCACGAGACGGGGCTGGTCCACCGGGACATCAAGCCGGGCAACGTGATGATGACGAAGCGCAACGTCGTCAAGGTCATGGACTTCGGCATCGCGCGTGCCATGCAGTCCGGCGTCACCTCGATGACCCAGACCGGCATGGTGGTCGGCACCCCGCAGTACCTGTCGCCGGAGCAGGCCCTCGGGCGGGGCGTGGACGCGCGGTCTGACCTGTACTCGGTCGGGATCATGCTGTTCCAACTGGTCACGGGACGGCTGCCGTTCGAGGCGGATTCACCGCTCGCGATCGCGTACGCACATGTGCAGGAGGAGCCGGTGGCTCCGTCCTCGATCAACCGCGCACTGCCGCCCGCGGTGGACGCGCTGGTGGCACGGGCGCTGAGGAAGAACCCGAACGAACGCTTCCCGAGCGCGGAGGCGATGCGGGACGAGTGCCTGCGGGTGGCCGCGTCGCTCACGGCCGTCCCGCCGAGCATCGTGCCGGGCACGCAGGCGCCGAGCGGCGCCGGTGTCGGCTCCGCGGTCTTCCCGCCGGTCGGCCAGTCCAGGCCGGCCCCGGTCGGGCCCGTGCAGACCCCGTACCAGCCCGGCCCATACGGCGCACCGGCCCCGTCGCCCCCGTACGGCTACCCGCAGCAGGGCGGCTTCCAGGCGCCCCCGGGGACCGCCGGGTACCCGCCGCGGCAGTCCGCGGCCACCCCGCCGCCGTACCACCTCGCCCCGCAGGCGCACCCCACGGGCGGTCAGCGGGGCAACCGGGCCGTGGTCATCGGGTCGGTCATGGTCGCCCTGGTCGTGGTGGTCGGTCTGATGACGGCGCTGACTCTGCGCGGCAACGGCGGCGGCAGCGGTGACGCGGGCGGCGGGGGCGACGACGGCGCGAGCGCGGCCCCGTCGGTGGCCGCGGGCCACAGGGGCCCGGACACCACGAAGACGATCGACGCGACGAGGTGCACGGAACCGGAGACGTCGTACATCGACCCGGAGAAGATCCGGGTGCCCGACTTCTCCTTCAAGAACCTGGCATCGGTCAAGGCGTGCTTCAAGGCCGCGGGCTGGAAGTACAGGATCACGCACGAGGACGAGAACACCTACGGCCAGGACACGGTCATGAGCCAGTCCCCGGCGGCCGGTACGGACGCCGACCCGAAGAAGATGCCCAGGATCGAGCTCACGGTGTCGACGGGAAACCCGGCTTGAGGCGCTTCTGACACGACGGCAGGGGCCCGGCACCCTCACGGTGCCGGGCCCCTCGCACGGCCTGCGTCACAGGTAGGGGCCGCCCGCCCGGCCACCGGTGCGGCGGTCCTCCTCGCCGTCGGGGGAGCCCACGCCCGGGGGCAGGGCGCGGCGCATCTGCTCCAGTTGGGCACGCGCCGCCATCTGCTGCGCGAACAGGGTGGTCTGGATCCCGTGGAAGAGGCCCTCCAGCCAGCCCACCAACTGCGCCTGCGCGATGCGCAGTTCCGCGTCGCTCGGGATCGCCTCGTCCGTGAAGGGCAGGGAGAGCCGCTCGAGCTCCTCGACGAGTTCGGGGGCGAGACCGTCCTCCAGCTCCTTCACCGAGCTGGCGTGGATCTCCTTCAGGCGCTGCCGGCTCGCCTCGTCCAGAGGAGCGGCACGCACCTCCTCCAGCAACTGCTTGATCATGCTTCCGATGCGCATGACCTTCGCCGGCTGCTCCACCATTTCGGTCACCGGGACCTCGCGGGAGTCGTCGTCTCCGGTGCCGCCGAGAGCCATCCCGTCCTGGCCCACGACCAGGATCTTCTGGGGGTTCTCCGACGACCGTTCGTTCCTCGGCATCTCCATGCCGCCATTCTCTCGCACCGACACACCTCATCAGCCAGGTGCCCGGTACGGGTAGTGATCCACCCCACAAGCCGGATCCCGCCGCGAAGTGCGTCCGCGTCCGTGCGGCGGGCGTGACGGACGGCGTACGGCCGAGATGCCGGACACCGGGGTCCGTGTGACGCTGGTGCCGTTGATCTTGCCGCCCGAGCACGGGAGGGGGTCACACGCGTGACTCCATGGCTTCGTCCGCCGTCCACGTTCCGCACGCTCCGCGTGGCCGTCCTGCCACCGGTGCTCACCACCACGGTCGTCTGCGGTCTGTACGGGATATCCGCCTGCGCCCTCGCGTCCGCCGAGGAGCTCCGGCCCCCGCACGGCATACGGGCCGCCTCTCACGCCCCCGGGGCCCCGCATGGCATACGGGCCGCCTCTCACGCCCCCCAGTCCGCGCACCGCGCCGGGCTCATGGCCCCCGTCCGGACCACATGCCTCACCCGAACCGCGCATCCGGCCCAGGGATCCATAGCCAGGCCCGCGGCCATCGCTCACACCCCCTCGGCCTCTTCGCCCGGTGCCTCCGCCACCGGCCGCCCAGCCACCGCCGTCCTCGCCGGCTCAGGCCCGTCGGCCGACGTCCCCACCGTGAACGCCCCGGCGAACGAGACGGCGGCCGACGGCACCGCCGCTCCCCGGCACACGGCATCCGCGATACCGACCCGCGGGCCCATACCCCCGCGCACCGCGTCCGCCGCGACCACCGGCTCAGCCCCACCCGGCCCCGAGCGGCCCCGTGGCCACGACCGGCCCCACGGTCACGAGCGGTCCCATGACGACGACGGGCCGGACCGCCACGGCAACCCCCATCGCTCCCATGGGCGGCACGACCCCGGGCACTCGCCCGCACCCGGGCGTCCCGTCGACGATCCGCCCTCCGCCGATCCCTCACCCGACTCCTCGTGGGCCGGCGACTGGGCCGGCGAGGGCAGAGTGCGGCCCGGGCGGCCGGATCCGGAACCGCCCGACGAGGACGACGAGCCCACCTACGGGGACCAGGACCCGCGGACACCGCCGGAGCTGATACCGGGTCCGGCAGACCCTGACACCGCCGGCCCGGCCACCGGTATCGAGCCGTCACTCGGCGCGGCGGACCCGGTGGAGGCCTCCCCCAGCCCCTCGCACGGCGCCGCCGGCTCCGCGGAGGCCTCCGCCTCGCAGCCCGTGGCCGAGATCCTGCCCCTCGGCAGCGGTCTGGTCCTCGTGGGCCTCGGCCTCGCGCTCGCCCTCCTCGCCCTGCGCCTGCGCCGCGAGTGACCCACGGCGCCACCGTCACCTGGCACGACCAGTGCCCACGGCGCCACCGCCACACCCCACGACCAGCGCCCGCGGCGCCACCGCCCACGCCAGTCCCCGGCGCCACCGCCCACGCCAGTGCCTACGGCGCCACCAGCAGTACCTTCCCGATGTGCCCGCTCTCCTCGAGCACCCGGTGGCCCTCGGCCGCGTCGCTCATCGGGACCTCGCGGTCCACGATCGGGCGGACGTCGCCCGAGGCGATCAGCGGCCACACGTGCTCCCGCACCGCCGCCACGATCGCCGCCTTCTCCCCGAGCGGCCGTGCCCGCAACGAGGTCGCGGTGATCGCCGCCTGCTTGCGCAGCAGCGTGTTGATGTTCAGCTCGCCCTTCACCCCGCCCTGGAGACCGATGATCGCCAGACGTCCGTTCACCGCGAGCGCCTGGACGTTGCGGTCCAGGTACTTCGCACCCATGTTGTCGAGGATGACGTCGGCACCCGCTCCGGCCGTGGCCTGCCGGATCTCCTCCACGAAGTCCTGCTCGCGATAGTTGATCAGCACGTCCGCGCCGAGCTCGGCGCAGTAGTCCAGCTTCGCCTTGGTGCCGGCCGTGACCGCGACCCTCGCGCCCACCGCCTTGGCGAGCTGGATCGCCATGGTGCCGATGCCGCTGGAGCCGCCGTGCACGAGCAGCGTCTCACCCGGGCGCAGGTGGGCGACCATGAACACGTTCGACCAGACCGTGCAGGTCACCTCGGGCAATGCCGCCGCCTTCCGCAGATCGAGCCCCTCGGGCACGGGAAGTAGCTGACCGGCCGGCACGGCGACCTTCTCGGCGTATCCGCCTCCCGCGAGCAGCGCGCACACCTCGTCGCCCACGGCCCACCCCGAGACGCCGGGGCCGAGCGCGGCGATTCGCCCGGAACACTCGAGCCCGGGGTAGGGGGAGGCCCCGGGCGGTGGGTTGTAGAAGCCCTGCCGCTGGAGGAGATCGGCACGGTTGACGGCGCCGGCCACCACGTCGACCAGCACTTCGCCCTCGGCGGGTACGGGATCGGGGACCTCGGTCCACACCAGCGCCTCGGGCCCACCGGGTTCAGGAATCGTGATCGCGTACATGAGGGGGACGCTACTCCTCACGGAAAGCCCCGCCGACTCCCCTCGTGGGGCGCGAGTGCCCTGCGCTACCGCACCGAGCCCTGCCCGGGTCATCCCTGCGCCCTACGAAGGGCCCGCACTGTTTCACGTGAAACACTCCCCGGTCCGGTCCGCCCCGGCCGGCTTCACCCCGCCAAGGCCCAGGGAAGGTCGAGGAGTTCCACTTCCTGTCCGGGATCCGCCCCACCGGGCGGCACCACCGCGAGGGCGTCCGCCGCCGCAATGCCGCGCAGCATGGCCGGGCCGTGATAGTGCAGCGGCACCGCCTGGTCGCCGCGTACGACGACGGGAATGAGCCGGGTGTCGTACGGGTGGCCGTGGACGGAGTCCTTCAGAGGCAGCGTGTACGGCTCAGGCGCCAGACGGCCGGCAAGGGCGCGCAGCAACGGCTCGGCCAGCGTGAGCAGGCCGGAGACGGCCGCGAGGGGGTTGCCGGGCAGGCCGACGAGGTGCCGGCCGTCCCGGATGCGCGCGAGGAGCATGGGGTGGCCGGGGCGGACCTGCACGCCGTCGACGAGAAGTTCGGCGCCGGCGCGGCGCAGGATGGGGTGGACGTGGTCGACGGGGCCCGCGGCGGTGCCGCCCGTGGTGACGAGCAGGTCGGCCGTCGAGGACGTCACGGCTTCGTACAGGGCATCGGCGTTGTCGCCGAGCCTGCGGACGGCCGTCACGTCCGCGCCGAGTGCGCGCAGCCACGGCGGCAGCATCGGCCCGAGCGCGTCCCGGATCAGTCCGCCCCTGGGCAGGCCCTCGGTGAGCAACTCGTCGCCCAGCACCAGCACTTCTGCGTGGGGCCGGGGCAGCGCGCGCAGGGTGTCGTACCCGGCAGCGGCGGCGAGTCCGAGGACGGCCGGGGTGACGCGGGTGCCGGGGGGAAGCAGGTGCTCGCCGGTGTGGCATTCCTGGGCGCGTGGCCGGATGTCCTGACCCTGCGGGAGGTCTCGGATGGCGTGCAGCCGTCCCTTTTCGTCGGCGCGGCCGTGTTCGGTGCGCAGGACGGCGGTGGCCTCCGGGGGGATGCGGGCGCCGGTCGCGATGCGCACGGCCTCGCCGTCGCCGAGGGGTGCCGGCTCCGCGTGTCCGGCGAGGACGCCGTGCTCCCGGACGTCCCAGGGGCCCGGTCCGGCGACGGCCCAGCCGTCCATGGCGGAGGTGTCGAAGGAGGGGAGGTCGGTGAGGGCGGTGAGGGGCGCGGCCAGAACCAGTCCGAGAGCCGCGTCGAGGGGCACGTCGACGGCCGTCCGGCGCGGAACGGCGCGGGCGGCTCGCTCGGCGACGGCGCGGGCCTCGGGCCAGGGTGTGGCGCGGTGCTTCGCGGGGGGCGGGCCGGAGGCGCCGGGGCCTGCCGGGCGGTCCTGGGTGCCGGGGTGCCGGGGTGGGCGGGGGTCGGACTCGTGCGTACGGGCCTCGGGTTCCGCAGCGGGCGGACCGGGCTCGGGGGTGCGCGGGTCCGGGTCCCGGACGAGGGCGAGGGCCTCTTCGAGGTCCCGGTCGTGCTGGTCCTGCGGTGAACGGGCGGGGCGGGCCTGCGGACGGCTCGGCTCGCCACTCTCGTTGGCCACGGCGAGCGCCTCCTGCACGTCGTGTTCCTCGGTGCCCGGGTGTCCTTCGATGCCCCGCCCGGTCATCCGGCGCCCGGCCCGTCCTCGGCGGTGTCCTCGTCCGCCCAGCGCAGGGCCAGCGCGGCGGCCTTGCGGGCGGCTTCGGCGACCGCCTCGGGGCCGCCGTTCGCCTGCGCGGCGGCGTAGCCGACGAGGAACGTCGTCAGCGGGGCCGCGGGGCGGGCGACGCCGTGCGCGGCGTCCCGGGCCAGATCGAGCAGGACGCCGGTGTCGACGTCGAGGTCGATACCCAGCTCGTCCTTGACTGCGGAAATCCATTCATCCAACACGTGCCCATGCTCCCTGATACGTGACCGGGCCGCGGCGATGTCGTCCCAGGTGTCGCAGTCGAAGGACGCGACCGGGTCGGAGATACGGGTGAGGTCCAGCCCGGCGACGAGGCGCCGCAGCGGAAGGCCGGTGAGAGCGGTGTGCTCGGTGGCCAGCCGGGCCAGTTCGCGGTGCAGTGCCGCGGTGTGGTAAGCCGCGACGAGGGGCTGGTCGCGGCCCTCGGGGTCGGTCAGCACCGCCCCTTCGGCGCCGCTCGCCCGAAGAGCGTCCAGCAGCCGCCGTACCGTCCGCGCCGTGAGGAACGGCAGGTCGGCGGAGAGTACGACGGCATGCGCGGCCGTGGTCCGCCTCAGGCCCGCTTCGAGCGCGGCGACGGGTCCCGCCCCGGGCGGCTCCTCCCGGGCCCAGACCACGCGGCGCGCGGTGGGCCGTGGGCCGGCGACGACCACGGTGGTGTCCGCGTCGGCGCACGCCGCGAGCACACGGTCGAGCAGCGCCCGTCCACCGACGCGTACGCCGGGCTTGTCGGCGCCGCCGAGACGCCGGGCGGCACCGCCCGCGAGCACGACGGCGTCGTAGCCGTCGCGGCGGCGCTCCCCGGGGGGCTGGTACGCGGTCATGCCCCGAGTATGGGCGCCGCCTGGATCAATGCCACCCCCAGGGGCCCCCGGCCGGACGCGAAGGACCGCTCACAGGGCGCCGGACGCGGGGCGTTTCCGGGGGCGGACGGCGCCCGCTCGTGTCCGGGGACGGACGGCACCTGGTCGTGTCCGGGGTCGGGCGGCGCCCGCTCGTTTCCAGGAGCGGGCGGCGCCCGGTCTCGGCCGTCGGCTCAGAGGGTGCGCAGCAGCACCGCGGGCTGTTCCACACAGTCCGCCACGTACCGCAGGAAGCCGCCTGCCGTACCGCCGTCGCACACCCGGTGGTCGAAGGTGAGCGAGAGCTGCACGACCTGCCGCACGGCCAGCTCGCCTTCGTGCACCCAGGGCTTGGGGACGATACGGCCGACGCCGAGCATGGCCGCCTCGGGGTGGTTGATGATCGGTGTGGAGCCGTCGACGCCGAACACCCCGTAGTTGTTCAGCGTGAACGTCCCGCCGGTGAGGTCCGCGGGGGTGAGGGTGCCGGCGCGTGCCGCCTCGGTGAGCCGGGCGAATTCCGCGGTGAGCGACTCGGCGTCCCGTGCGTGGGCGTCGCGCACGACGGGGACGACGAGCCCCCGCTCGGTCTGCGCGGCGAACCCCAGGTGCACCTGGTCGAGCCGGACGATCTCCCGGGCCTCGGTGTCGACGGTGGCGTTGAGTTCCGGGAACCGGGCGAGCGCGGCGGTGCAGATGCGGGCCAGGAGCGCGAGCAGCGAGATCTTCGGGCCGCCGGCCGCGTTCATCGACGCCCGCGCGCGCATCAGCTCGGTCGCGTCGGCGTCCACCCAGCAGGTCGCGTCGGGGATCTCCCGCCGGCTCCGGGACAGTTTGTCGGCCACGGCACCGCGGACGCCCTTGAGGGGGACGCGGGTACCGGCGAGGGCCGCGGGGCGCTCGGGGGGAGTCGTCTGGGGTGCGGGAGCCGTCACCGTGGTCTTCGGCGCCTCGTCGCGGGCCTCCGTGGCCCTCAGGGCGTCCTCCACGTCCGCCCGCAGGATCAGCCCGTCGGGTCCGGATCCCGCCAACCGCCGCAGGTCCAGGCCGTTCTGGCGGGCGAGCCTGCGCACCAGCGGGGAGATGACCGGGACGGGGCCGTCCGGGCGGTCCGGGACGGTGGGCCGCCGGGTGCGGTGTGGGGAGGCGGACGCGGGGGACTGGGCGGCGGGCACCGGAGCCCCGCCGGGGGGCTCGGCCGTTAGGCGGTCTTCGGACGGTCCGCCGTGCCTGGGCCTCACGCCGGGCTGCGGCGGCCGTACCCTGCGGCGGCGCGCGGGAGCGGCCGACGTGCCGTATCCGACGAGCACGTTCCCGGACGACTCCGTCGCCGACTCCGCCGGGGCGCCGACGGCGACCGTCAACAGGGGTGCGCCTACGGGCAGTTCCGTGCCCTCCTCGCCGTAGCGGGCGGTGACCACACCCCCGTAGGGGCAGGGCACCTCGACCATCGCCTTGGCCGTCTCCACCTCGACGACCGGCTGGTCGACCGCGACGACGTCCCCGACCTGCACCAGCCAGCGGACGATCTCGGCCTCGGTCAGTCCCTCCCCGAGGTCCGGCAGCCTGAACTCCAGCACCTGGGCCATCAGTTCTCCGCCTCCCACTGCAGGCGCCCCACGGCGTCCAGGATCCGGTCGACGCCCGGCAGATGGTGCCGCTCCAGCATCGGCGGCGGATAGGGGATGTCGAACCCGGCCACCCGCAGCACCGGTGCCTCCAGGTAGTGGAAGCAGCGCTCCGTCACGCGCGCGGCGATCTCCCCGCCCGGCCCGCCGAAGCCGGTCGACTCGTGCACCACCACCGCCCGGCCCGTCCTGCGCACGGACGCGGTCACCGTCTCGTCGTCGAACGGCACCAGGGACCGCAGGTCCACCACTTCGAGGTCCCAGCCCTCGGCGCGCGCGGCCTCGGCCGCCTCCAGGCACACCGGCAACGACGGACCGTACGTGATCAGCGTGGCGCTCCGGCCCCGGCGCCGCACCACCGCACGGCCGATCGGCTCGACGGCCTCGGGCTCGTCGGGGTTCCAGGTGTCCTTGGACCAGTACAGCCGCTTGGGTTCGAGGAAGACGACCGGGTCGTCGGAGGCGATCGCGGCCCGCAGCAGTCCGTAGGCGTCGGCGACGGTCGCGGGGGTGACGACGTGGAGGCCCGGGGTCGCCATGTAGTACGCCTCGGAGGAGTCGCTGTGGTGCTCCACGCCGCCGATGCCGCCCCCGTAGGGGACCCGGACGGTGATCGGCAGCGGCATGGCGCCACGCGTGCGGTTGCGCATCCGTGCGACATGGCTGACCAGTTGCTCGAAGGCGGGGTACGCGAACGCGTCGAACTGCATCTCCACGACCGGCCTGAGGCCGTACATCGCCATGCCGACGGCGGTGCCGAGGATGCCCGCCTCGGCGAGCGGCGTGTCCGTGCAGCGGTCGTCGCCGAACTCCTTGGCGAGCCCGTCGGTGACGCGGAAGACACCGCCGAGTGTGCCGACGTCCTCGCCCATGACGTGCACGGACGCGTCGGCCGCCATCGCGTCGCGCAGCGCGCGCGTGAGGGCCTGGGCCATGGTGGCCGGCTTGAGGGCCACGGTCGTCATCGCCCGGCTCCTTCCGGGCCCGCGGCCTCCGCGTCCAGCTCCGCCCGCAACTGGGCCTCCTGTTCCATCAGTTGGACGGTGGGCTCGGCGTACACGTGGGCGAAGAGGTCCCTCGGGTCGAGAGCCGGGTCCTGGTTCATGCGCGTGCGCAGGTCGGCGGCCATGGCCTCGGCGTCCTCGCGCGCGGCCCGTATCCCGTCCTCGTCGAGCAGTCCGCGGTCGGTCAACTCCCGCTCCAGCAGCACGATCGGGTCGTGGTCGCGCCAGGCCTCGACCTCCGCGTCGGCGCGGTAGCGGGTCGCGTCGTCGGCGTTCGTGTGCGCGTCGAGGCGGTACGTGACCGCCTCGACGAGCGTGGGTCCGCCGCCCGCACGCGCGTGCGCGACGGCGTCGGCGAGCACCTCGTGCACCGCGGCGGCGTCGTTGCCGTCGACCAGGCGGCCCGGCATGCCGTAGCCGACGGCCTTGTGGGCGAGGGAGGGCGCCGCGGTCTGCTTGGCGAGCGGGACGGAGATCGCGAAGCCGTTGTTCTGGACGAGGAAGACGACCGGTGCCTGCCAGACCGCGGCGAAGTTCATGGCCTCGTGGAAGTCGCCCTCGCTGGTGCCGCCGTCGCCGACCAGGGCGAGCGCGACCACGTCGTCGCCCTTCAGGCGCGCGGCGTGGGCGAGGCCCACGGCGTGCGGCAGCTGGGTGGCGAGGGGGGTGCACAGGGGGGCCACGCGGTGCTCGTACGGGTCGTAGCCGGTGTGCCAGTCGCCGCGCAGCAGGGTCAGGGCCTGGACGGGGTCGACGCCGCGGGCGACGGCGGCCAGCGTGTCGCGGTAGCTCGGGAAGAGCCAGTCGTGTTCCTGCAGGACCAGCGCCGCGGCGACCTGGCAGGCCTCCTGCCCGGTGCTGGAGGGGTAGACGGCCAGGCGGCCCTGTTTGGTCAGTGCCGTCGCCTGGGCGTTGTACCGGCGTCCGCGCACCAGCTCCGCGTAGAGCCGGCGCAGCAGCTCCGGGTCGGCCTCGGCGGCGGCCTCGGTGCCGAGGACGCGGTGAGGCCGCGCGTCGGGCAGCAGCGGTGCGGGATCGGTTCGGGGCTGCCAGGCGGGCGGCGGGGTCGGCCGGTAGGCACCCCGCTGCTCCATGACCGTCATGACGGCACCTCCTCGTGGGAGCGGCTTGCGGCGCGCCACGGGAGTGATGCGCCTCACCTACCGATTGTTCGGTCGACGGCACATTTTGGCTACAGGCCCCTTCAGGCTGTGGACAAACGGTTCTCCACACCCTGAGATGGACGCAGTACGTCCATGGTAGAGAGGCGGGGGTACATGGCATCTGAACAAATGGCCGAGCCCGCGGAGCACAGTCCCGTTCCGCCGCCCCCGCGCCCCCTCGACGCCATCGACCGGGACATCCTGCAACTGCTCCAGGCGGACGGCCGTGCCTCCATACGGGCGGTCGCCGAGCGCGTGCACGTCTCACGCGCCAACGCCTACGCGCGGATCAACCGGCTCATCGAGGACGGGGTGATCCGCGGCTTCGGGGCGCGCGTGAACCACGAGCGCGCCGGCCACGGGACATCGGCGTACATCACCCTGAAAATCGTCCAGAACTCCTGGCGCACCGTCCACGAGCAGCTCCGCAGGCTGCCCGGCGCCGCCCACATCGCCCTGGTGGGCGGCGATTTCGACGTCCTTCTGCTGGTGCACACGCCCGACAACCGGGCGCTGCGCGAGCTGGTCCTCACCCGGCTCCAGGCGATCCCCGAAGTGCTCAGCACGCGCACGCTGCTGGTGTTCGAGGAGGAGGACGTGGAGCCGGAGAGCTGAGCGCCTCGGGGGCGTCGCCTCACGACTCCTTGCGCAGCCCCCCGAAGGCGAGCCGTACGACCGCGTCGGCCACTTCCTGCTCGCCCATGCCCCGCCCGTCGGGCCGGTACCACTCCACGATGGAGTTGATCATCCCGAAGACGAGCCGGGTGGCGAGCCGCACCTCCACGTCCCCGCGCACGTCCCCGTCGGCGGCCGCCGCCTTGAGCAGCTCGGCGACCCGGTGGTCGAACTCGCGGCGCCGCTCCAGCGCCCACCGCTCGGTGCCGGTGTTGCCGCGGACCCGCAGCAGCAGCGTCACATACGGCAGTTCGGCGGTGAGCACCTCGACCATGCGCCTGACGACGTACTCCAGCCGCTCCACCGGGCGCCCCTCGCGCGCGTGCTCCTCGTCGAGGATGCCGAACAAACCGTCCAGCGCCCGGCTGACGGCCCGGCGCAGCAGCTCCTCCTTGCCGGCGACGTGGTGGTAGATCGACGACTTGGAGATCCCCGCCGCCCTGGACAGGTGCTCCATGGAGGTTCCGTCGTAGCCGCGCTCGTTGAAGACCTGCACCGCGACGGAGAGCAGGCTCTCCGGGGTGTACGTGTCACGCTTGGCGGTGGTCATGAGGTGCCCTCCCGCTTCTCGGAGGCGTACGCGTGGCGGTAGAGCGCGAGGGACGGGGCGTACCGCCCGGAGGGGTCGCGCAGGTGCAGGTCGTCCAGGACGTCGTAGGCCCAGCCGCGGCCGAGCCTGCGGCTCCACTCGAAGGGGCCGAGGGGGTAGTTGACGCCGAGGCGCATCGCGGTGTCGATGTCCTCCTCGGTGGCCACCCCCTTGGCGACGGCGTCGTGCGCGAGGTCGACGATACGGGCGACCGTACGGGCGACGATCATGCCGGGAACGTCCCCGATGACGCTGACGTCCTTGCCGAGCGCCTGGAAGAGCCCGGTGGCCTCCGCGAGGGTCTGCGCGGAGGTGTCCTGAGAGGCCGACAGGGCGATGCGGGTCGCCCTGCGGTAGTCGAGCGCCAGGTCGAAGTAGACGACGTCGCGGAACTCGACGGAGGTCTGCCCGTCGGCGAGGACGAGCTGTCCGCCGCTCGGCAGCACCAGCCGGGTGCCGTGGTCCTCGCCCTCCTCCCGGACGCCGATGCCCGCCTCGCGGATCAGCGCGAGCAGCTCGGAGGCGGGGCCGAGGTCGCCCTCGGCGACCACGTACGGGGGTGCCTGCGTCTTCTCGGCGGTGTGCGGCTCGGGCCGCTCGGCGCCGTCCGCGTAGTCGTACCAGCCGCGTCCCGTCTTGCGGCCGAGCCTGCCGGACTCGACCAGCCGCCGCTGCGCGAGCGAGGGCGCGAAGCGCACATCCTGGAAGAAGGACTCCCACACGGAGCGGGTGACGGATTCATTGACGTCCTGCCCGATCAGGTCGGTCAGCTCGAAGGCGCCCATCCGGAAGCCGCCCGACTCGCGCAGCACGGCGTCGATGGTGGCCGGGTCGGCGGCCTGTGCCTCGTACACCGCGAACGCCTCCGCGTAGAAGGGCCGCGCGATGCGGTTGACGATGAAGCCGGGGGTGTCCGCACAGGCGACCGGGGTCTTGCCCCAGGCGCGCGCCGTCTCGTACGCGCGCGTGGCCGACGTCACGTCGGTGGCGAACCCGGAGACGACCTCGACCAGCGGCATCAGCGGCGCGGGGTTGAAGAAGTGCAGGCCGACGAAACGGCCCGGGCTGCGCAGGGCACCGCCGATCGCGGTCACGGACAGGGAGGAGGTGTTGGTGGCGAGCAGGCAGTCCTCGCCGACGATGTCCTCCAGCTCACGGAACAGCTGCTGTTTCACGTCGAGGCGCTCCAGGACCGCCTCCACCACGAGCGCGCAGTCCGCGAGCTCGGCCGTGCTCCCGGCGGGCAGCAGGCGGGCGCGGGCCGCGTCGCGCTCGGCGCCGGTGAGGCGGTCCTTCTCGACGAGCCGGTCGAGGCGCGCACCGATCGCCGTGGCCGCCTCGAGGGCGCGGCCGGGGACGGCGTCGTACAGCCGTACCGGGTGGCCCGCGACCAGCGCGACCTGGGCTATGCCCTGGCCCATGGTGCCGGTGCCCACGACGGCCACGGGACTGCTGAGGTCGAGTGCTGTCATGTGCGCGATCCTCCCGCACGGAGTTGTCCACAGACGCGGCGGACCCCTTGTCCACAGATACGGCCGACACCCTTGTCCCGACCGATCGTTCGGTTACTCTAACCCTGTCCGGCTGTTCCTGCCCAGGTCACGAGCTCGAGGAAGAGCTCTCAAGACGAGGAGTTGGTCCCGCATGGCCGCCGAACTCACCGCGCACGAGCTGATCGCCCAGCACCGGCCCACCCTCGACCAGGCGCTGGAAGCGATCCGCACACGCGCGTACTGGTCCCCCCACCCCGAGCACCCCAAGGCCTACGGGGAGAACGGCAGCCTGGACGCGGCCGCGGGCAAGGCCGCCTTCGACGCGCTCCTCGGCTCCCGCCTCGACCTCGGCCAGCCCGGCACGGACGACTTCACGGGCGGCGAGGTCTCCCCGTACGGCATCGAGCTGGGCATCACCTATCCGCACGCGGACATCGACGTGCTGCTGCCCGCCATGCGCGCGGGCCAGAAGGCGTGGCGCGACGCCGGCGCGGAGATGCGCGCGGTGGTGTGCCTGGAGATCCTCAAGCGCATCAGCGACCGGACGCACGAGTTCGCGCACGCGGTCATGCACACCTCCGGCCAGGCCTTCATGATGGCGTTCCAGGCGGGCGGCCCGCACGCACAGGACCGCGGTCTGGAGGCGGTGGCGTACGCGTACGCGGAGCAGGTCCGCACACCCGGCACCGCCGAGTGGACCAAGCCGCAGGGCAAGCGCGACCCGCTGGCGCTGACCAAGACATTCAAGGCCGTCCCGCGCGGCATCGCGCTGGTCATCGGCTGCAACACCTTCCCGACGTGGAACGGCTACCCGGGCCTGTTCGCCTCCCTCGCCACCGGAAACGCGGTGCTGGTCAAGCCGCACCCGCGCGCCGTGCTGCCGCTCGCGCTCACGGTGCAGGTGGCCCGCCAGGTGCTCGCCGAGACCGGCTTCGACCCGAACCTGGTGGCGCTGGCCGCCGAGCGCCCCGGGGAAGGCATCGCCAAGACGCTTGCCGTCCGCCCGGAGATCCGGATCATCGACTACACGGGCTCGACGGCGTTCGGCGACTGGCTGGAGGCCAACGCCCGCCAGGCCCAGGTCTACACGGAGAAGGCCGGCGTCAACACGGTGATCGTGGAGTCGACCGACGACTACAAGGGGATGCTGTCCAACCTGGCGTTCTCCTTGTCGCTCTACAGCGGCCAGATGTGCACCACCCCGCAGAACCTGCTCATCCCGCGGGACGGCATCAGCACCGACGACGGCCCGAAGTCGTACGACGAGGTGGTCGCCGACCTGGCGAAGGCGGTCGACGGCCTGCTGGGCGACGACGCGCGGGCGAACGCGCTGCTCGGCGCGATCGTGAACCCGGACGTCAAGGCGCGCCTGGAGGCGGCGGCCGGGCTGGGCGAGGTCGCCCTGCCCTCACGGGAGATCGCCAATCCGGAGTTCCCCAAGGCGGTCGTCCGTACCCCGGTCGTCGTCAAGCTCGACGGCGCCAAGCCGGACGCCGAGGCCGCCTACATGAGCGAGTGCTTCGGCCCGGTCGCCTTCGCCGTCGCGGTCGACTCGGCGACGGACGCGGTGGAGCTGCTGCGGCGCACGATCAGGGACAAGGGCGCGATGACCGTCGGCGCGTACACCACCTCCAAGGAGGTCGAGCAGGCCGTCGAGGAGGTCTGTCTGGAGGAGTCCGCCCAGCTCTCGCTCAACCTGACCGGCGGGGTGTACGTCAACCAGACGGCCGCGTTCTCCGACTTCCACGGCTCGGGCGGCAACCCGGCGGCCAACGCGGCCCTGTGCGACGGGGCGTTCGTGGCGAACCGCTTCCGGGTGGTGGAGGTGCGCCGGGAGGCGTAGCAGCGGCTCAGGCGGGTGCGCCCCCGGTGGCGCTCCAGTGGTACAGCGTCATGGCCACACTGGTCGCGAGGTTGTAGCTGGAGACCTGGGGGCGCATCGGCAGGGACACCAGGTGGTCGGTGCGGGCGCGCAGCTCGGCGGAGAGACCGGAGCGTTCGGAGCCGAACGCGAGCACGGCGTCGTCGGGGAGTTTCAGCCCGCGGATGTCGTCGCCCTCCGGGTCCAGCGCGAAGACCGGGCCGGGCGGCAGTTCGGCCACGTCCAGCCGCTCCACCGCGGTCGCGAAGTGCAGCCCGGCCCCGCCCCGGACCACCGTGGGATGCCAGGGGTCGAGCGTGCCGGTCGTGACCACCCCGGTCGCGCCGAACCCGGCCGCGAGCCGGATCACGGCGCCCGCGTTGCCCAGGTTGCGCGGGTTGTCGAGGACGACGACGGGGGCGGTGCGGGGCGTGCGCCGCAGGGCCTGAAGGTTCGCCTCGCGCGAGGGGCGCACGGCGAGGGCGGCGACCCCGGTGGGGTGCGGTCGCGGCACGAGGGACTGGTACACGGCCTCCGGGACCTCGGTCAGGAGGGCGTCCAGGGTGGCCGTCACATCGGGGGCGAGCTCGCCGGCCAGGGCGAGGGCCGCACCCCGGTCGGTGGTGACGGCGACCGGCACCCGCGCGTGGAAGCGGACCGCGTGCTTGAGCGCGTGGAAACCGTCGAGCAGCACGCAGGAGCCGGCGAGTGAGCGCCAGGCGGTCAGCGGGTCGGTGCCGCCGCGGGACGGGTCGGTCATGCTGTGCAGCCTACGTGCGGCTCACGCCGGCGAGCCCGCCTGTGCGGGTTCGGGCGGCTCCTTGGTGGGCGGCCGGTGCGTGCGCGGGCGGTGCAGCGCCCGGCCGATGCGGCCCGCGGCCAGGCGCCCACGCGCGCGTGACGCCCACCCGCCCAGTCGCCGCAGGAAGGACGTCGGCAGGAACACGGAGTCGGCGGCGATCATCGCGAGGGAGAAGAACGGCAGCCCGAGCACCACCGCGATCACCGCGTGCTCGGTCATCATGCACGCGAGCAGGACGTTCTTCACGCGCCGGTTGAACAGGGTGAACGGGAACGCGACCTGCGCGGCGACCGTCCCGTAGGTCACCAGCAGCACCATCGTGCCGTGCGAGGCCAGCAGATCGGACAGGGCGGGCCAGGGCGAGAAGGAGTCGAGGTGCAGCGGGTAGTACACGGCGGTGCCGTCCTGCCAGCGCGAGCCCTGGATCTTGTACCAGCCGGCGGTCGAGTAGATCAGACACGCCTCGGCCATGATCACGAGCAGGGCGGCGTTGTGCACGAGGTTGGCGACGACGTCCAGCAGGATGCGGGGCTCACCGTCCGGCGCACGCCGGACGACGTACCACCACAGGCCCTGTACGGCCCACAGCCCCCAGAACACGGCGAGCCAGCCGGCGCCCAGCCGGCCCGCGCCCGTCGCCAGGGCCAGCGCGAGGCCGAGCACGCCCCACAGCACGGGCCCCGCCCGGTCGGGCCGGGGCCGCTCCCCACGGGCGCGTGCCGCACGGGCGCGCCGCTCACGCCGTTCGTCCAGCGACCACACCTGGCCGCAGCGCGTGAAGACCAGGTAGATCGCCATCAGATGGATGACGTTGTCACCGCCGTCGCCCATGAACACGCTGCGGTTCTCCAGGGACAGCACACCCACCATGAACAGCACGGACATCGTCCGGGTGCGCCAGCCGACCAGGAACAGGGCGCTCGAGAGCACAGCGAGGGCGTACACCGCCTCGAACCACACCTGGCCGCTCGACCACATCAGGACCGTGAAGGCGTGGTTGTCCTCGACGAGCTGCCGGGCCAGGTCCCAGCTCCACGGGCCGTCGGGTCCGTACATCTCCTGGCGGTGGGGGAACTCCCGCAGCAGGAACAGCAGCCAGGTGGCGGCGAAGCCGATGCGCACGACGGCGGTCTGCCAGGGGCCGAGGGCGGCGTCTGCGACTCGGGCGAGGCCGTGCGAGACGGACAGGGCGACACGGTTCATCAGGCACTCGCCCCCGCCCGCTCGCCCTCCGGAAGCGGCCACCAGGGCAGCTCGCGGTACACGGGCGTGGTGGACACCTGTTCGTCGCTCCACTTGGGCGGCGGCACGTTCGTGGTGCGGGAGCGGATCTGGACGCTGTCGAGGGTCTCGCCGCGGCCCGCCGCGTGCTCGCGGTCCAGGCGCACCACGGCCACGCGGCGCAGATAGGCCTCGGACAGGGCGCCGCGCAGACCCGCGGGCCGGTTGTCGCCGTCGTGCGAGGCGACGTAGAAGTCCCAGGCGCGACGGAGTTCGTTCTGCTGCGTGTGGCTCGGCAGCAGATCGCCGTGGATGGCGGCGCCGTCGAGCGCCGACAGGTCGTACCAGCCGGTCGTCCGCTCTCCGCCGTCCCCGGTGCGCACCTCGGCGCGGACCTGGATGTCGATGTTCTGCTGCAGCGGGTTGGGCGCGAACAGCTTCCAGTTCTGTTCGAACTCCGGGTAGATCCAGTCGTCGATCGCCTTGCCGTGCTCCTTCGTGAGCGTGTTCGGGGGCGCGACGTGCAGGAACACCATGCCCAGATGCACACAGGCGGTGACGGCGACGACCGCGAGCGCCAGCGCGGCGGCGATCTGGTAGCGCAGCGAGAGGGCGGCTATGCCGGTGCGGGGCGCAGGTGCCCGGGACGCGGGTTCCCGGGAGGCTGCGGGCTCGGCGGGAGGGGGGTGCGCCGTGTGCCCCTGTTCCTCCCACTCCCCGGGTAGGTCCGCCGCGGCGTCCTCGGGCAGGGCGGACACCGGGTCGGCACAGTCGCCCGGCCCATCCCGCCGGCCGTCCGGTCCCTCGTCGTACGCGTCCATGCCGCCCCGTCTCCCGAGCCTTCCTGCCGTGGTGCGGTCCCCGTGCCACCGACCGGGCCACCAGCCGCCGTGTCCGCCGCGGGCCCGCGGGTCTCCTCACCCGTTCGCAGCACGCCCGGCACGCGCACCCGGAACGGTACTCAGCCCCGCCCGTCCCGCACAGCCCAATCGGCACAGCCGCCGGACGGTCGCCGCGGGTTGTCCACAGCGGTTGACACCCTACGGCGCCCCGCCCCACCATTGAATCGGCCGAACCGAACGATCGGTCGGGAGAAGGCGAGTGGTCAGGGGGACCCCATGGCGACAGCAGCAGAGCACCGGACGACCCGCGCGGACGGCACAGAGACGGACGCGACGGCGTACGAGGTGGCCTTCGACGCCGCCGTGGCCGCCGACGAGCGCATCGAGCCACGCGACTGGATGCCCGACGCCTACCGGGCCACCCTCGTCCGGCAGATCGCCCAGCACGCGCACTCCGAGATCATCGGCATGCAGCCGGAGGCCAACTGGATCACGCGCGCTCCCTCACTGCGCCGCAAGGCGATCCTGATGGCCAAGGTCCAGGACGAGGCGGGCCACGGACTGTACCTGTACAGCGCCGCGGAAACCCTCGGCACCAGCCGCGACGAGCTGCTCGACAAGCTGCACTCGGGCCGCCAGAAGTATTCATCGATCTTCAACTACCCGACGCTGACCTGGGCGGACGTCGGCGCCATCGGCTGGCTGGTGGACGGCGCCGCGATCACCAACCAGGTCCCCCTGTGCCGCTGCTCCTACGGGCCGTACGCGCGCGCGATGGTCCGCATCTGCAAGGAGGAGTCCTTCCACCAGCGCCAGGGCTACGAACTCCTGCTCACCCTCAGCCGGGGCACACCGGAACAGCACGCGATGGCGCAGGACGCCGTGGACCGCTGGTGGTGGCCGTCCCTGATGATGTTCGGCCCGCCCGACGACGAGTCGGCGCACTCCGCACAGTCGATGGCATGGAAGATCAAGCGGCACTCGAACGACGAACTGCGCCAGCGCTTCGTCGACATCTGCGTCCCCCAGGCCGAGTCCCTGGGCCTCACCCTCCCCGACCCGGACCTGAAGTGGAACGAGGAGCGCGGGCACTACGACTTCGGCCCCATCGACTGGACGGAGTTCCGGGAGGTCCTCAAGGGCAACGGCCCCTGCAACGAGCAGCGGCTGACCCAGCGCAGGCAGGCACACCAGGAAGGCGCCTGGGTACGGGAAGCGGCCGCGGCACACGCGGCCAAGCACAACGGCGGAACGGGAGCGCAGCACGCATGACGAACACCGACTGGCCCCTGTGGGAGGTCTTCGTGCGCTCACGCCGCGGCCTCTCGCACACCCACGCCGGCAGCCTGCACGCCCCGGACGCCGAGCTGGCCCTGCGCAACGCGCGCGACCTGTACACCCGGCGCGGCGAGGGCGTCTCGATCTGGGTGGTGCCCTCCACCGCGATCACCGCGTCCTCACCGGACGAGAAGGACCCGTTCTTCGAGCCGGCCGCCGACAAGCCGTACCGGCACCCGACGTTCTACGAGATCCCGGAAGGGGTGAAGCACCTGTGACCGTCACCACGCACACCGCGGCCGCCCTGTCCCTCGGCGACGACGCCCTGGTGCTCTCGCACCGCCTGGGGGAGTGGGCAGGCCACGCACCGGTACTGGAGGAGGAGGTCGCCCTCGCCAACATCGCCCTCGACCTGCTGGGCCAGGCCCGGGTGCTGCTGTCCATGGTGGGCGACGAGGACGAGCTGGCCTACCTGCGCGAGGAGCGCGCCTTCCGCAACCTGCAACTGGTGGAACAGCCGAACGGCGACTTCGCGCACACCATCGCCCGCCAGCTGTACTTCTCCACCTACCAGCGGCTCCTCTACACCGAACTCGCCGCAGGAGACGGCCAGTTCGCGGGACTGGCCGCCAAGGCGGTCAAGGAGGTCGCCTACCACCAGGACCACGCCGAGCAGTGGACGCTGCGACTCGGCGACGGCACCGACGTGAGCCACGAACGGATGCGTCGCGCGTGCGAGGCGCTGTGGCGGTTCACGGGAGAGATGTTCCAGCCGGTGGACGGTGTGGACATCGACTGGACCGGCATCGAGCAGGCCTGGCTCGACTCGGTCGGCGACGTCCTGCGCCGGGCCACCCTCGAGGTCCCCCAGGGACCGCATACCGGAGCGTGGACCGCGGGCGCGGGACGGCAGGGCCTGCACACCGAACCCTTCGGGCGGATGCTCGCCGAGATGCAGCACCTGCACCGCAGTCACCCGGGGGCGTCATGGTGACGGCCACGGCCCTCGAAGCGGAACTGCGCCGGCTCGCCGGCTCCGTCCCCGACCCCGAGCTGCCCGTGCTCACCCTTGAGGAGCTGGGCGTTCTGCGGGCCGTCCACCTGCGCGGCACGGACGCGGTGGAAGTCGAGCTGACCCCGACGTACACGGGTTGCCCCGCGCTGGAAGCGATGTCCGTGGACATAGAGCGGGTGCTGCGCGAACACGGCGTGCGGGAGGTCGTGGTCCGCACGGTCCTCAGCCCCGCCTGGTCGACGGACGACATCTCCGAGGAGGGCCGCCGGAAGCTGAAGGAGTTCGGGATAGCGCCCCCTCGCACCCGCGGACGGGAGCAGTCCGGCCCGGTCCCGTTGCAGCTCGGCCCCACACGGACGGCCGCGGAGGTCTTCGCGGCCGATGCCCCCGTGCGCTGCCCGTTCTGCGGCTCCGCCGAGACCGAGCTGCTGAGCCGTTTCTCGTCCACCGCGTGCAAGGCGCTGCGCCGCTGCCTCGCCTGCCGTGAGCCGTTCGACCACTTCAAGGAGTTGTGATGGCCCGGTTCCACCCGCTCCCCGTGGCCTCGGTCGAGCCGCTCACCGACGACTCCGTGGCTCTGACCTTCACCGTGCCGCCCGCACTGCGCGAGGAGTACCGGCACGCGCCCGGACAGCACCTCGCGCTGCGCCGCACCGTCGACGGCAGGGAGATACGGCGCACGTACTCGATCTGCTCCCCGGCTCCGGCACCGGACGAAGAGGGGCCGCACACGCTGCGGGTCGGAGTGCGGCTGGTCGAGGGCGGAGCCTTCTCCACCTACGCGCTCAAGGAGATCGCCCCCGGGGACGAGCTGGAAGTGATGACACCGGCGGGACGCTTCACGCTGGAGCCGGCACCCGGGGTGTACGCGGCGGTGGTCGGCGGCAGCGGCATCACCCCCGTGCTGTCGATCGTGACGACGCTCCTGGAGCGGGAACCCGGAGCACGGTTCTGCCTCATACGCAGCGACCGCACGACGGCCTCGACGATGTTCCTCGAGGAGGTCGCCGACCTCAAGGACCGCTACCCCCAGCGGTTCCAGCTCGTCACGGTGCTCTCCCGGGAGGAACAGCAGGCGGGACTGCCGTCCGGGCGGCTCGACCGGGAACGGCTCACCCGGCTGCTGCCGGCGCTGCTGCCGGTGGACGACGTCGCCGGCTGGTTCCTGTGCGGACCGTTCGGGCTGGTGCAGTCGGCGGAACGGGCACTGCGCGAGCTGGGTGTGCCGCGGACGCGGATCCACGAGGAGATCTTCCATGTGGACGACGTGACCGTGACCACCTCGGCGGCCGCCACCCCCGCGCACAGCACGGTGACCGCGCGCCTCGACGGACGCGGCGGGACCTGGCCCGTGCACGACGGTGAATCACTGCTGGAGACAGTGCTGCGCAACCGGCCCGACGCCCCCTACGCCTGCAAGGGCGGGGTGTGCGGCACCTGCCGGGCCTTCCTGGTCTCGGGCAAGGTGCGGATGGACCGCAACTTCGCGCTCGAACCGGAGGAGACGGATGCCGGATATGTGCTGGCCTGCCAGTCGCACCCGGTCACGGAGACGGTCGAGCTGGACTTCGACCGGTGAGCAGCCCCCGGGGGCTGCTCACCGAGCACTCCCGGGGGAGGGCCTGCCCGCGGACGGTTCCGCGGACCGTTCCCTTCTTCTAGAACCTGTTCTATCTTGACGCTCCGTCAGATCAGCGGATCCGCCAGGAGGACAGGCCGTGGACTTCACCTTCAGCGAGGAGCAGCAGGCGGCGGTCGAGGCCGCGAGGGCCGTGTTCACCGGGACCGCACCGGACACGGTGCCCAGCCCCGCGCTCACCACCGGCGCCGTCGCCGACGACTTCGACCGGGCGCTGTGGGCGCGACTCGCGGACGCGGACCTGCTGAGCCTGCTGCTGGACGAAAAGTACGGCGGCGCGGGTCTCGACGCGATCGCCCTCTGCCTGGTCCTACGGGAGTCGGCCAAGGTACTCGCACGGGTACCGCTGCTGGAGAACACGGCCGCGGCAGCCGCCCTGCAGACCTACGGCACCGCGGAACTGAAGGAGGAGGTGCTCGCACGGACCGGCCGGGGAGAGACCGTCCTCACCGTCGCCGCACACGGCCGGACCGGACACGACCCCGCCGAACTCGCCGTGGTGGCCCGCCGGGAGGGCGACACCTGGGTGCTCGACGGAACACAGACGGCCGTGCCCTGGGCGTACAACGCCGACGCCGTCCTCGTACCGGCCCACACCCACGACTCCGGCCGCACCGTCCTCGCCCTGGTCCCGCGGACGCACGAGGGGGTCGTACTGGCCGAACAGCTCTCGACGACCGGAGAACGTCTCGCCGAGCTGCGACTGGAGTCGGCACGAATCGCCGGGCGGCACCTGCTCGACGCCGAGGGGGCCTGGGAGTGGCTGCGCCTGCTGCTCACCACCGGGACATGCGCCCTCGCGCTCGGCCTCGGCGAGGCCGCACTGAGGATGACGAGCGAGTACGCCGGCAAGCGGGAACAGTTCGGCCACCCCATCGCCACATTCCAGGCCGTCGCCGTACAGGCCGCCGACCGGTACATGGACCTGCGCGCCATGGAGGCCACACTCTGGCAGGCCGCGTGGCGGATCACCGCCGGCACCGCGGGAGCACTGCCGGCGGCCGGCGACGTGGCCGTGGCGAAGATCTGGGCCTCGGAAGGCGTACGACGCATCGTGCAGACCGCGCAGCATCTGCACGGCGGCTTCGGCGCCGACACCGAATACCCCCTGCACCGCTACCACGCCTGGGCCAAACACCTGGAGCTCTCACTCGGCCCCGCGGCGGCACACGAAGAGACACTGGGCGACCTGCTGGCGGCACACCCACTGGGCTGAACCGGGCAGCCCGCCGGGAACACTCCCGGCCGGACTACGCCACATCGTCCCCGGCCCGGGCTACAGCACGACGCCGGGCCGACCGTTCACGTCCACGACAGGACGGCCCTCGGCGGCCCAGACCTGCATGCCGCCGTCCACGTTCACCGCATCGACGCCCTGCTGGACCAGGTACATCGCCACCTGGGCCGAACGGCCACCGGAGCGACAGATCACATGGACCCGACCGTCCTGCGGCGCCGCCTGCGTGAACTCTCCATAGCGAGCGACGAACTCGCTGAGGGGAATGTGCAGCGCCCCCTCGGCGTGACCCGCCTGCCACTCGTCGTCCTCACGGACGTCCAGCAGGAAGTCGCCGTCCTTGAGGTCTGAGACCCCGACCGTGGGCACACCAGCTCCGAAATGCATACCCCGACGCTACCCGACGCCGACGTGCCTGCCACCGTGGGACGGCCACGACCTGCTCAGCCGCGCAGCGCCGCCAGCTCGGCTTCCTTCTGCGCCACCTGCGCGAGCAACTGCTCGGCGATCTCCTCCAGCAGAGCGTCGGGGTCGTCGGGGGCGAGCCGGAGCATCGAGCCGATCGCGCCCTCCTCGAGCTCCCGGGCCACCAACGTGAGCAGCTCCTTCCGCTGGGAAAGCCACTCGAGACGGGCGTACAGCTCCTCGCTGCGGCTCGGTCGGCGCTCCTGCGGCACCGGGCCGGCGGCCCACTCCTCCAACAACTCCCGCAGCAAGGCCTCGTCACCTCGGGCATAGGCGACATTGACCCGGGCGATGAACTCGTCCCGCCGTTTGCGTTCGGCCTCGTCCTGGGCGAGGTCCGGGTGGGCCTTGCGGGCCAGCTCGCGGTAGAGCTTGCGGGCCTCCTCACTGGGACGGACGCGCTGCGGGGGCCGTACGGGCTGATCCGTCAGCATCGCCTGCGCCTCCGGGAACAGTCCGTCGGAGTCCATCCAGCCGTGGAACAGCTCCTCCACCCCCGGCATCGGCAGAACCCGGGCACGTGCCTCGTGAGCAAGGCGTATGTCCTCCGGGTCCTGCGTGCGGGCGGCCCGCGCCTCAGCGATCTCCGCGTCCAGTTCCTCCAGACGCGCATACACGGGGCCGAGCTTCTGGTGGTGCAGCCGGGAGAAGTTCTCGACCTCCACACGGAAGGTCTCCACGGCGATCTCGTACTCGATCAACGCCTGCTCGGCGGCCCGCACGGCCCGCTCCAGCCGCTCCTCGGGCCGCGCCCCGGCACCCGCGCCCTCACCCGAGCCGCCGCCCTCGGCGACCGGCTCCTCGGCAGCGGACAGGGACTCGCTCTGCTCGGCATCGGGCGTCGTCACCGCACCAGCGTAAGACACGGGCGGAAGGGCGCCCGGCCGGGCGACCGAAGGCGCAGCCGGCAACGGACGGCACTCGAGGTCCCCTGGTCCTCACCCGTCACCGTCTTGGGGCCCTGTGATGGGGCACTCGGCGCCGGGGCGATGTTCCTCTTCGCCATGCTCGGTGACGGAACGCGGGCATCCTGGGGGCCCCTCCCCCCTCCCCCCCACCCCGCCCCTCCCTCCTGCTCACACGGCCGAAGTCACCGGTCAGCGAGCCGCGGCCATACCTCCCTCAGACGCCCGGCTCCGCCGCGATCCGCCCGCTCCGCACCGCCGCCACCAGCTCCTCGTGGTCCGCCTCCGTGCGGTCCGCGTAGGCCACGGCGAACGTGGCTATCGCATCGTCCAGTTCCTCGCTCTTGCCGCAGTAGCCCGCTATCAGGCGCGGGTCGGCGCTGTGGCTGTGGGCACGGGCCAGGAGGGCTCCGGTCATGCGGGAGTAGTCGTCGATCTGGTCGGCGGCCAGGGCGGCCGGGTCGACGCTGCCCTTGCGGTTGCGGAACTGCCGCACCTGGTAGGGGCGTCCGTCGACCGTCGTCCAGCCCAGCAGGATGTCGCTGACGACCTGCATGCGCTTCTGCCCCTGGACGACCCGGCGTCCCTCGTGCCCCACCTCCGGCACCGGGTGGCCGGCCGTGGCCAGGTGGGGCAGCAGCGCCGACGGACGGGCCTCCTTGACCTGGAGGATCAGCGGTTCGCCCCGGTGGTCGAGAAGCAACACCACATAGGAACGGGTGCCCACGCTGCCCGTGCCGACCACGCGGAACGCCACGTCGTGCACCGCGTACCGGGCGAGGAGCGGCAGCCGGTCCTCGGGCAGCGTCGTCAGATAATCCTCCAGTGCTGCTGCGACTGCCTCCGCCTCCGCGTCCGGTATGCGGCGCAGCACCGGTGGCGCGTCCACGAAGCGTCGGCCGCCGCCCTCGACCGGCTCCGTCGCCTTCGCCGCGAACCGTCCGCTCGTGTTGGCCCGTGCTTTCTCCGAGACCCGTTCGAGCGTGCCGAGCAGATCGTGGGCGTCCGTGTGGGAGACGAGTTCCTCGTCCGCGATGGCGTTCCAGGCGTCGAGGACCGGGAGTCTGGCCAGCAGGCGCATCGTGCGACGGTATGAGCCGGCCGCGTCGTGTGCCGCCTGACGGCACCGTTCCTCGTCGGCCCCCGCCTCGCGGCCGGCGAGCACCAGGGAGGCGGCGAGGCGCTTGAGGTCCCACTCCCAGGGGCCGTGCACCGTCTCGTCGAAGTCGTTCAGGTCGATGACCAGGCCGCCGCGGGCGTCCCCGTACAGGCCGAAGTTCGCCGCGTGCGCGTCGCCGCAGATCTGGGCGCGGATGCCGGTCATCGGGGTGCGTGCGAGGTCGTGGGCCATGAGGCCAGCCGAGCCGCGCAGGAACGCGAAGGGTGTGGCCGCCATTCTGCCGACGCGTATCGGCGTGAGTTCGGGCAGGCGGCCGCGGTTGGACTCCTCGACCGCGGTGACCGCGTCCGGGCGGTCACCGTCCGGCACCAGTTCGGCGTGGGCGCGGCGGCGCACCCGTGTGCGCAGTGCCTTGCCTTCTTCCTTCGGTGAGCCCTCGACCGGCCACCGCGCAAAGCCCCGCACCGCGGAGATCCTGGCCGCCTGCCGCGGCTCCGCCGTCCCCACTCCAGCCTCGACCTCGGTCACACCGATCGTCTCCCCCGCTGTCCCTGCAGCCGTGTGAACATCAACTGCGACGACCGTACAGGTCGGGCGTCGAGGGGTGTCAGGGCCTGTGGACAACTCCGCGGCTGTGGAAAACCTCGCGGTGCCGAGAACCGCGCCGGGGGATGGCCAGTGAGCCGCGCCGCCCGCCGCGCTCACGCGCCGTGAGATACCTCACGCGCCCAAGCTCCGCGTCTCCCACCTCGGCTGTGCGATACGTCACATCCGGCGCATACAACGACGAACGGGTCTCGCCAGGACTTCCGTCCTTGGCAGAGACCCGTTCGTCGGTTTCTCTGTCTGTGCGCGAGGGGGGAGTTGAACCCCCACGCCCTTGCGGGCACTGGAACCTGAATCCAGCGCGTCTGCCTATTCCGCCACCCGCGCATTGGGTGTGTCCTCCGGCTCCGGCCCTTTCGGCCCGGCGCCTTCCGACACCCAGAACATTAGCACGCAGGAGAGGGTGGGTTCACATCCCTTTCCCCCGGGGCCCCGGCCCCGCCGCGAAAACCACGCCCCGACCAGCGACTACACCGAACCCCCAGCCCCGGCCCCTCCCCGCGCACCCACGACCCGCCCCTCACCGAGCACCCCACCAAGCACCCCCACCAGCTCCCACCGCCACCTCTCACCCCGTCACCGGTCACGGATCACGGATCACGGGTGAGAGGTCACAGGTCACCCATGAGCCACGCCCCGACGACAGCCGACACGCCCCACCCCACCCCACCGCCAGCCCCACTCCCGGCCCAGCCCCAAGCAGGCGACCCCCCTCCCCGGCCCCGCCCGCGCCCCTCCCACAGCCCACCCCGCCCCCAGGCCCCACCGCCCCGCCAACGTCTCAGGGTGTGTCTGTTCACGTATCAACCTCGTACCGGTCCCGCCCATCTCTCCAGGAGGCGGGCGGGGTCCACAGTCGGGTGCGGGACACTGGTCTTCGGCCGCCTCTACGATCCATGCCGGGAGTACCACCGCGGAGTGCTCGCAGGAGCGCATCGAGGACTACGTCAAGGAGTACGCCCGGGAGGTGTTCGAAGAGGCCGTCCGAAGGGAAATCCGGAGGCGTCGACAACCGTCGACAGGGCCGATGGGGGGAACCAGCCGATTTTCCGGCGCGTGGATACGATCAGTAAGCAGTACCAGGTAAGCAGTACACAGGACGGCAACGACGGAGGAGGTGCCCCATGGGAGTCCTGAAGAAGTTCGAGCAACGCCTCGAAGGTCTGGTCAACGGCACCTTCGCCAAGGTCTTCAAGTCCGAGGTCCAGCCCGTGGAGATCGCCGGCGCGCTGCAGCGCGAGTGCGACAACAACGCGACCATCTGGAACCGCGACCGTACCGTCGTCCCCAACGACTTCATCGTGGAGCTGAGCGCACCGGACTACGAGCGCCTCAGCCCCTACTCCGGCCAGCTCGGCGACGAGCTCGCCGGCATGGTGCGCGACTACGCCAAGCAGCAGCGCTACACGTTCATGGGCCCCATCAAGGTCCATCTGGAGAAGGCCGACGACCTCGACACCGGCCTGTACCGGGTGCGCAGCCGTACGCTCGCCTCCTCCACCGATCAGCAGGCTCCCGCGCAGGGCGGCTCCTCCTCACGCCCCGGCGGTTACGGCTACCCGCCCTCCGCCGCGCCCGCGGGCGCTCCTCCGATGCCGTCCGCGCCGCCGCCCGGAGCGCGCCCCGGCGGATACGGCTATCCGCAGCCCGCAGGCCAGCGGCCCGGCGGCGCCCCGGTGCCCGGCGGCCGCACCCGCTACTGGATCGAGATCAACGGCACCCGCCACCAGATCTCCCGCCCGACGCTGGTGCTGGGCCGCAGCACCGACGCCGACGTGCGGATCGACGACCCCGGCGTCTCCCGCCGGCACTGCGAGATCCGGACCGGAACGCCCTCGACGATCCAGGATCTCGGGTCCACCAACGGCATCGTGGTGGACGGGCAGCACACCACCCGCGCTACGCTCCGCGACGGCTCGCGGATCGTCGTGGGCAGCACCACCGTTATCTATAGGCAAGCCGAAGGGTGAAGCGGGGGCAATGTCAGAGCTGACCCTCACGGTCATGCGGCTGGGTTTCCTGGCCGTACTGTGGCTGTTCGTGATCGTGGCCGTGCAGGTCATCCGGAGCGACCTGTTCGGTACGCGTGTCACCCAGCGCGGCGCGCGCCGCGAGGCCGCACGGCCGCAGCAGACCGCCCGCCAGGCGGCGCCCCCGCCGCAGCGCCAGCAGCCGAGCGGCGGCCGCCAGCGCCGCGGGGCCCCCACCAAGCTGGTCGTCTCCGAGGGCTCGCTGACCGGGACCACGGTCGCGCTGCAGGGCCAGACCATCACGCTCGGCCGTGCCCACGACAGCACCATCGTGCTGGACGACGACTACGCCTCCAGTCGGCACGCCAGGATCTACCCCGACCGCGACGGCCAGTGGATCGTCGAGGACCTCGGGTCCACCAACGGCACGTACCTCGACCGGACCCGGCTGACGTCCCCCACACCGATTCCGCTGGGCGCGCCGATCCGCATCGGCAAGACCGTCATCGAGCTGCGGAAGTAGTACGAAAATGAGCGAGCGGAGCGAGCACGCAGTGGTGGCCCCCACCCAGGGCCCCGGCGCGCTCCCGACCGGAGGGTGGGCACCGTGCGGATGTACCCGGAGCCGACGGGCGAGGTGCGCATGAGTCTGTCACTGCGTTTCGCCGCCGGATCGCACAAAGGCATGATCCGCGAGGGCAACGAGGACTCCGGTTACGCCGGTCCGCGCCTGCTCGCGATCGCCGACGGGATGGGCGGGCAGGCCGCCGGCGAGGTCGCCTCCTCCGAGGTGATCTCCACCATCGTCGCGCTCGACGACGACATTCCCGGCTCCGACGTCCTCACCTCGCTCGGCACCGCGGTGCAGCGCGCCAACGACCAGCTCCGCGCCATGGTCGAGGAGGACCCCCAGCTCGAGGGCATGGGGACCACCCTGACCGCGCTGCTGTGGACGGGTCAGCGGCTCGGTCTGGTGCACGTCGGCGACTCTCGCGCCTACCTGCTGCGTGACGGCGTCCTCACGCAGATCACCCAGGACCACACCTGGGTGCAGCGGCTCGTCGACGAGGGCCGCATCACCGAGGAGGAGGCCACCACCCATCCGCAGCGCTCTCTGCTGATGCGTGCGCTGGGCAGCGGCGACCATGTCGAGCCCGACCTGTCCATCCGCGAGGTGCGGGCCGGCGACCGGTATCTGATCTGCTCGGACGGGCTGTCCGGGGTGGTCTCCCACCAGACGCTGGAGGAGACCCTCGCCAGCTACCACGGCCCCGAGGAGACCGTGCAGGCGCTGATCGAGCTGGCGCTGCGCGGCGGCGGCCCCGACAACATCACCGTGATCGTGGCCGACGTGCTGGACCTGGACACCGGGGACACCCTCGCCGGGCACCTGTCCGACACGCCGGTGGTGGTGGGCGCGGTTGCCGAGAACCAGCACCATCTGCACGACAACGGCATCATGCAGACGCCCGCGGGCCGCGCCTCCGGCCTGGGCCGGCACGCGGCCGGGCCGGGCGGCGGCGGGTTCGGCCCGCCCGGCAGCGGCGACACCACCGGGTACATCCCGGCGGGCAGCTTCGGCGATTACACCGACGAGGACTTCGTCAAGCCGAGGAAGAGCCGCCGGTGGCTGAAGAGATCCTTCTACATCGTCCTCGTGCTCGCCGTCATCGGCGGCGGCTGCTACGGCGCCTACCGGTGGACGCAGACGCAGTACTACGTCGGTGCGAACGACGAGCACGTCGCGCTGTACCGCGGCATCAGCCAGAACCTGGCCTGGGTGTCGCTGTCCAAGGTGGAGAAGGACCACCCGGAGATCGAACTCAAGTACCTGCCGCCCTACCAGCAGAAGCAGGTCCAGGCGACGATCGCCGAGGGCGGTCTCAAGGCGGCCCAGTCGAAGATCTCCGAGCTGGCCGTGCAGGCGTCCGCGTGCAGGAAGGACGCCGAGCGCCGCACCGCGGAGTCCAAGAACCCCGCCAAGCCCGGTGGCACCACGGGAACCGCGGGCAACTCGCCGACGTCCAAGGCCTCGCCGACACCGAACCCCTCGGCGTCGGCGTCCAAGAACCAGACCGCACCCACTCCCACACCCGGCCCCACCCTCTCGGAGGAAGAGCAGAAGGTCGTCTCACTGTGCGGTAAGCAGTAAGCCAAGCCGTGAGGGGCCCTGTCACACCATGAGCAGCAGTACGAACACGTCGACGCATCACACGTCCACGATCGGCGCGATCGGTACACCGAGTCGCCGCAACACCGAGCTGGCACTGCTGGTGTTCGCCGTCGTCATCCCGGTGTTCGCCTACGCCAACGTGGGTCTCGCCATCAACAACAAGGTGCCGCCCGGCCTGCTGAGCTACGGCGTCGGCCTCGGCCTGCTGGCCGGCGTCGGCCATCTCGTCGTACGGAAGTTCGCCCCGTACGCCGACCCGTTGCTGCTGCCGCTGGCGACCCTGCTCAACGGCCTGGGTCTGGTGGTGATCTGGCGGCTCGACCAGTCGAAGCTGCTGCAGGCGATCCACCAGGCCGGCAGCGCGGCGCCGAAGCAACTGCTGTACACGGCACTCGGCATCGGCCTGTTCGTCGCCGTGCTGATCTTCCTCAAGGACCACCGGGTCCTGCAGCGCTACACGTACATCTCCATGGTCGCCGCGCTGGTCCTGCTGATCCTGCCCCTCGTCCCGGGACTGGGCGCCAACATCTACGGCGCGAAGATCTGGATCCACGTCGGCAGCTTCTCCATCCAGCCCGGTGAGTTCGCGAAGATCGTCCTCGCGGTGTTCTTCGCCGGCTACCTGATGGTCAAGCGTGACGCGCTCGCCCTGGCCAGCCGCCGCTTCATGGGCCTGTACCTGCCGCGCGGCCGCGACCTCGGACCGATCCTGGTCGTCTGGGCGATCTCGATCCTCATCCTGGTCTTCGAGACCGACCTCGGTACGTCGCTGCTGTTCTTCGGAATGTTCGTGATCATGCTGTACGTCGCCACCGAGCGGACCAGCTGGATCGTCTTCGGTCTGCTGATGTCCGCGGTCGGCGCCGTCGGCGTGGCGAGCTTCGAGCCGCACATCCAGACGCGCGTGCAGGCCTGGCTGAACCCGTACCACGAGTACCAGCTCAGCCGCACCGTCACCCACGACGGCATCATCCATTCCGACCAGTTGCAGCAGGCCCTGTGGGCCTTCGGCTCCGGCGGCACCCTCGGCACCGGCCTCGGCCAGGGACACTCCGACCTCATCAAGTTCGCCGCCAACTCCGACTTCATCTTCGCCACCTTCGGCGAGGAACTCGGCCTGGCCGGTGTCATGGCGATCCTGCTGGTGTACGGCCTGATCGTGGAACGGGGCGTACGCACCGCTCTGGCCGCTCGCGACCCGTTCGGCAAGCTGCTCGCCATAGGCCTGTCCGGCGGCTTCGCCCTCCAGGTCTTCGTGGTCGCAGGCGGCGTCATGGGCCTGATCCCGCTGACCGGTATGACGATGCCCTTCCTGGCCTACGGCGGCTCCTCCGTGATCGCCAACTGGGCGCTCATCGGCGTCCTGCTGCGCATCAGCGACACCGCGCGCCGCCCGGCCCCCACCCCCGCCGCCAACCCCGACGCCGAAATGACCCAGGTGGTCCGACCGTGAACAAGCCCCTGCGCCGGATCGCGATCTTCTGCGGGCTCCTCGTCCTCGCGCTGCTCATCCGCGACAACTGGCTCCAGTACGTACAGGCCGACAGCCTGCGCACCAATGCGGACAACCGCCGTGTGCTGATCGCCCGGTACTCCACACCGCGCGGCGACATCATCGTCGACGGCAGCCCGATCACGGGGTCCAAGGAGACGTCCAGCAACGGCCTCAACGACTTCAAGTACAAGCGCGTCTACAAGGACGGCGCGATGTGGGCGCCGGTCACCGGCTACGCCTCCCAGGCCTTCGGCGCCACGCAACTCGAGTCCATCGAGGACGGCATCCTCACCGGCACCGACGACCGGCTGTTCTTCCGCAACACGCTGAACATGCTGACCGGCAAGCAGCAGCAGGGCGGCAACGTCGTCACCACGCTGAACGCGGCCGCGCAGAAGGCGGCGTACAACGGGCTGAAGCAGGTCGGCGGCAAGGGCGCGGCCGTGGCGCTCGACCCGCAGACCGGCGCGATCCTGGCGCTGGCCTCCTACCCGTCGTACGACCCGTCGACGTTCGCGGGCAACTCCACCTCGACCGACACCAAGGCCTGGTCGGCGCTGCTGAAGAAGAACAACCCGAGCGACCCGATGCTCAACCGGGCGCTGCGCGAGACCTACCCGCCGGGCTCCACGTTCAAGGTGGTCACCGCGGCGGCGGCGCTGGAGAACGGGCTGTACACCAGCGCGGACGACCCGACCAGGTCCCCGCTGCCCTACACCCTCCCGGACACCAGGACACCGCTGAAGAACGAGGGGAACATCCCCTGCGAGAACGCGACCCTGCGGACCGCGCTGCAATACTCCTGCAACACCGTCTTCGGCAAGATCGGCGCCGACCTCGGCAAGGACAAGATGCTCGAGGAGGCGAAGAAGTTCGGCTTCGACTCCGAGCAGTTCACGCCGGTGCGCTCGGCCGCCTCCAACTTCCCCGAGAAGATGGACCGGCCGCAGACCGCGCTCAGCTCCATCGGCCAGTTCGAGACCGCCGCGACCCCGCTGCAGATGGCCATGGTCGCCTCCGCCGTCGCCAACGACGGCAAGCTGATGAAGCCGTACATGGTGGACAAGCTGCAGGCACCCAGCCTGGACGTGATCAGCCAGACCCAGCCGCAAGAGCTCAGCCAGCCGCTGTCGGAGAAGAACGCCCAGATCCTGCAGTCGATGATGCAGACCGTCGTCGAGAAGGGCACCGGCACCAACGCGCAGATCCCCGGTGTCACCGTGGGCGGCAAGACCGGTACCGCCCAGCACGGCCTGAACAACAGCGAGAAGCCGTACGCCTGGTTCATCTCGTTCGCCAAGCTCAAGGACGGCAGCTCGCCGGTCGCCGTGGCCGTGGTGGTCGAGGACGACAAGGCCAACCGTGAGGACATCTCCGGTGGCGGCCTCGCCGCCCCCATCGCGAAGAACGTCATGGAGGCGGTCATCAACAGCAAGAAGTGACCTCGCCTCCAGCAGGAAGTGACGCCGCTCACGTCGCCTTCACATAGCCGCACGTTGGGATACCGGTCCTGTATCGGGTTCCGGGCTTGGCCAGGTCATACAAAGCGAGCCGGGTACCGTAGGCCCGGACGGCAGCCTCCGGCCGCACACCACTGTGCGGCCGAGACCGACGGAGAGGGCTGGTAGGAAGCTATGGAAGAGCCGCGTCGCCTCGGCGGCCGGTACGAGCTGGGCCAGGTGCTCGGCCGTGGTGGCATGGCCGAGGTCTACCTCGCGCACGACACCCGCCTGGGCCGCACCGTGGCGGTGAAGACGCTGCGCGCCGACCTGGCGCGCGACCCTTCCTTCCAGGCCCGGTTCCGCCGGGAGGCCCAGTCGGCCGCCTCGCTCAACCATCCCGCGATCGTCGCGGTGTACGACACGGGCGAGGACTACATCGACGGGGTCTCGATCCCGTACATCGTCATGGAGTACGTCGACGGCTCCACGCTGCGTGAGCTTCTTCACAGCGGCCGCAAGCTGCTGCCGGAGCGCGCCATGGAGATGACCATCGGCATCCTCCAGGGCCTGGAGTACGCCCACCGCAACGGCATCGTCCACCGCGACATCAAGCCCGCGAACGTCATGCTGACGCGCAACGGCCAGGTCAAGGTGATGGACTTCGGCATCGCCCGCGCCATGGGCGACGCCGGCATGACGATGACGCAGACCGCGGCGGTCATCGGCACCGCCCAGTACCTCTCGCCGGAGCAGGCGAAGGGCGAGCAGGTCGACTCCCGTTCGGACCTGTACTCGACGGGCTGCCTGCTCTACGAGCTGCTGACGGTCCGCCCGCCCTTCGTCGGCGACTCCCCGGTCGCGGTGGCCTACCAGCACGTCCGCGAAGAGCCCCAGCCGCCGAGCGTCTTCGACCCCGAGATCACGCCCGAAATGGACGCGATCGTGCTGAAGGCGCTGGTCAAGGACCCCGACTACCGCTACCAGAGCGCCGACGAGATGCGCGCCGACATCGAGGCGTGCCTCGACGGCCAGCCGGTCGCCGCGACTGCGGCCCTGGGCTCCGTCGGATACGGCGGCTACCCCGACGACCAGCCGACGACGGCCCTGCGTTCCGACCCGGGCGCCGGCGTGACGACGATGATGCCGCCGATGAGCCCGGACGAGGGGGGCTTCGGCTACGACGACCGCCCGGACCGCCGCCGCCAGCAGAAGAAGTCCAACACCTCCACGATCCTGCTGGTCGTCGCGGGCATCCTGGTCCTGGTCGGCGCGATCCTCATCGGCAAGTGGATCTTCAGCGGCCACGGCGGCGTCGGCAACGACACCGTGCCGGCCCCGAGCCTCGTCGGCCAGTCCCAGAAGGACGCGCAGACACTCGCGGACAACTCGGACCTGAAGCTGTCCATCTCCAAAAAGCCCTGCGCCGATCAGCAGAAGGGCAACGTCTGCTCCCAGAACCCCACGGCGAACACCGAGGTCAAAAAGGGCAGCACGATCAGTGTCGTGGTGTCGACGGGGGCGCCGAAGGTGGCGGTGCCCGACGTGAGCGGGCTGCAGTTCGACGACGCGAAGTCCCAGCTCGAGGGCAAGGGCTTCGTCGTCAACCAGAAGACGGAGGAGTCCGACCGGACTCCGGGCGTCGTCATCAGCCAGGACCCCGCCGGCGGCACGGAGAAGGAAAAGGGCTCGACGATAACCCTCACGGTGGCCGCGGCCCCGCAGAAGGTCCCCGTGCCGGATGTGAGCAACCAGAGCTGTGACGCCGCCAAGCAGCAGATGCAGGCCAGCGGCCTGACGGGCAACTGCACCGACGTTCCCACCAACGACCCGAACCAGGACGGCAAGGTCATTCAGACCGTGCCAGGGATCGGCCAGCAGGTCACGAAGGGCTCCACGGTCCAGATCCAGATAGGCAAGGCACAGAACACCCAGGTTCAGGTCCCGAACATCCAGGGCCAGAAGCTGAAGGACGTCAAGAACGCACTGGCGCAGGTAGGCCTTCAGGTCGGTAACATCACCGGCTCCCAGGACGACAACGCCATCGTGGTGGGCTCCAACCCGGGACAGGGTCAGCAGGTCAACAAGGGCACCGTGGTGAACCTGTTCACCGCAGGCCCGAACAACGGCAACAACGGCGGTAACAACGGCGGCGGCTTCTTCAGCGGCCTGACCGGCGGCTGAACCCGGCCGGGCCGCACCGGCCCCACGACGACCGAGCCCCGGCCCCCGAGAAGGGGTGCCGGGGCTCGGTCGTGCACCGGGAGATGTCTCAGCCCAGCTCCTTCGGCGGCGTCCGCTCGCTGTCCACCTTGTCGACCCGCACCAGCTCGCCCCACACGATGTACCGGTACTCCGACGTGTAGACCGGCGTGCACGTCGTCAGGGTGATGTAGTGGCCCGGCTTCTTCACGCCCGCCTCCTTCGGGACCGCCGAGAGCACCTTGACGTTGTACTTCGACGTCTCGGGGAGGATCGCGAAGACCTTGTAGACGTACCAGTCGTCCTTCGTCTCGAAGACGATCGGGTCGCCCTTCTTCAGCTTGTCGATGTTGTGGAACTTCGCCCCGTGCCCGTCCCGGTGCGCGGCCAGCGCGAAGTTGCCCGCCTTGCCCGTCATCGGCAGCGTCGCCTTGACCGGGTCCGTGTAGTAGCCGGCGACGCCGTCGTTGAGGACGTCCGTCGACGTGCCCTTCTCGACCAGCACCTCGCCGTTCTTCATCGCCGGCACGTGCAGGAAGCCGATGCCGTCCTTCGTGTCCAGGGCGCCCGGACCGCTGTCCTTCTCCGCCGCCCAGTGGTCGCGCACCTCGTCGCCCTGCCGGTCGGCCTTGCGGTCCGCTATCACGTTCGTCCACCACAGGGAGTAGACGACGAACAGGCCCAGCACCAGGCCCGCCGTGATCAGCAGCTCGCCGAAGACGCTGACCGCCAGCGCGATCCGGCCACGCCCGCGACGTCGCCGTGCGGACGAGGAGGCGTCGGGGCCGGGTGACGGCGCGTCGGTCTGCTCGTCCTGGTCGGTGGTCACTCCCACTGCATCCGCTCCGTCTGTTCCACGTGCCTGTGCATCCACGTGCGCCACCACAAGGGCACGTGTCCTAAGAAATGAGCGCGTCCGGCTTGCCCTCGCTGCGCGGCCGTTCCTCGACCATCTTGCCCCACACGATCAGCCGGTACTTGCTGGTGAACTCCGGCGTGCAGGTGGTCAGCGTGATGTAACGGCCAGGTGCGGTGAAACCCGAACCCTTCGGGATCGGGTCAAGAACGCTCGTGTTCGCCGGGGACGTCACCGGCAGCATCGACGTCATCTTGTAGACGTAGTACTCGTCCTGCGTCTCCACGACGATCGCGTCACCCGGCTGGAGACGGTTGATGTACCGGAACGGCTCGCCGTGCGTGTTCCGGTGCCCGGCGAGCCCGAAGTTGCCCGTCTTGTCGCTCGGCATCGCCGTCTTCAGGGTGCCCTCCCCGTAGTGACCGACCATGCCCTTGTCGAGCACCTGCGTCTTGCTGGTGCCCTCCGCGATCGGTGCCACCACGTCCAGCTTCGGGATGTGCAGAATCGCGAAGCCCTGCCCCGGCGCGAACACCCCGGGCTCCCGCTTGCCGTTCGCCCAGTCCTGCTGGAGATGCTGCGCGGCGCTGCCCGCCTCCTGGTGCGCCCGCACGTTCGACCACCACAGCTGGTACGTCACGAACAGCAGCATCACCACCCCGGTCGTGATGAACAGCTCGCCCACCACCCGGCTCACCACGACCGCCGCACCGGGCTTCTGCGCCCGCGCCGCCCGCCGGGCCTCCACCCGCGAGCGCGGCGCCTGAACAGGCGCCCCAGCGGCCTTCTCGGGCGCCTGCGACCCGCTTCCGTGCCGCCCCCCGTGCCTGCGTGCCGCCTTGCGCCGCTCGGCACGGCCCCCGGGCGCCGGAGCGGCCCCGGCACCCCGGTCCGTGGCCCGCCGCGCCTCCTCCACGTCCGCGACACGCAACGCGACGGTCTCGTCGTCCACCGGCAACGACTCGCCGTACGCCGGGGCCGACGCGGGCCGCGGTTCCTCGTACGAGGGAAGCACCGCCGTCGCGTCGTACCCCTGCTGGGGCTCGTACGCCTGCTGCGGCGCCTGCTGCCCGTATCCCCCGGCGCCCTGCCACTGAGGACCCGGCTCCTGCCCCTGCCACACGCCGAAGTCCCCGTACGGCTCCTGCCCGTACGAGGACCCTTGCTCCGCGGCGCCCCCGTAGGCGGCGCCGGTCTCGCGCTCGGGGCGCAGCGCGGTCACGCCGTGGCCCTGCCCACCACCGGGGCGAGCCCCGCCGACCTCGCCACGGCCTCCCGGTCACCGCACTCGACCAGCCAGTTGGCCAGCATCCGGTGCCCGTGCTCCGTCAGCACCGACTCGGGGTGGAACTGCACACCCTCCACCGGCAGCTCCCGGTGCCTGAGGCCCATGATGATCCCGTCGCGCGTACGCGCCGTCACCTCCAGCTCGGCCGGGACGGTCGCCGGTTCCGCGGCCAGCGAGTGGTAGCGGGTCGCCGTGAAGGGGGACGGCAGGCCCGCGAAGACACCCCTGCCCTCGTGCTCCACCAGCGACGTCTTGCCGTGCAGCAGCTCCGGCGCCCGGTCGACGACACCGCCGTACGCCACCTGCATCGACTGCATGCCCAGACAGACCCCGAAGACCGGGACGCCCGTCGCGGCGCAGTGGCGGACCATGTCGACGCACACGCCCGCCTCCTCCGGCGTGCCCGGCCCGGGGGACAGCAGGACGCCGTCGAAACCGTCCTGCGCGTGCGCCGTCGAGACCTCGTCGTTGCGCAGCACCTCGCACTCGGCGCCCAGCTGGTACAGGTACTGCACCAGGTTGAAGACGAAGCTGTCGTAGTTGTCGACGACGAGAATGCGCGCACTCACTGGTTGTCCACCGTCACATCGTTGAAGGGCAGCAGCGGTTCGGCCCACGGGAAGACGTACTGGAACAGGACGTACACCACGGCCAGGACCAGCACGACGGAAATCAGTGCCCTCACCCATGCGTTCCCCGGCAGATGCCGCCAGATCCAGCCGTACATGCCGTCCCTTCCGTCTCGCCACGGCACCAGACTCACGCCGTACGCCACCAGACTACTGGCGCAGAGCCGCCGGTTTCCCTGCGTCCACAGGCTGTGTGGAATCCAGGTGCGCCCAGACGATCAGCCGGTGACTGTGCCCCCACTCGGGATCGCACGTGGTCAGCGTCAGATAGCGACCCGGACGCGTGTACCCGGACGTACGTGGCACAGGGTCGATCACTTCAACGTCCGTCGGCACGGTTTTGTAAGGGCCTTTGTCGATCCGATACGTGAACCAGGTGGTCCCGTCGGTGAGGACCACCGCGTCGCCGGTCCGCAGCCGGGGGAAGTCCTTGAAGGGATCGCCGTAGGTGCGGCGGTGGCCGGCGACCGCGAAGTTGCCCACCTGACCGAGCCGGGCGGTGCCCGTGTAGTGGCCGAGCCCGTTCTTCAGGGTGTTCACGGCGGTGTCCTCGAGCACGGGCTTGTTCCACGTGAAACCGAACCGCGGGATGTACATGACGGCGAACGCCCTGCCCGCGGCGTACGGCCCCGGGGAGCCGGGGCTCGCGGCGCCCGTCGGCGCGGCGGTCGTGCGCACCGTCTCCTTCGCCCACTGCCTCTGCAGCCGGCCGATCTGGTCGTTCATCGCGCTGTCCGCCTTCACCCCGGTCCAGAACAGCACGTAGACCACGAACAGCACGATCAGGGCACCCACGGTGACGCACAGTTCGCTGACGGTCCTCACGATCACGCGCACCGGCTCGGATCCCCCCAGCGGCAGCGGGTCCCTACTCCACGGGCTTGGCGTAGTGCAGGTCCACTGTGCCCGAGTAGCCCGGAAGAGTCACCGTGCCGTCCTCGGTGACTTTCCAGCCGAGGCCGTAGACGTTGACGTACACCATGTAGTTCTGGATCGCCGGTGAGTCGGCGAGCGCCTTCTGCAGCTTCTCCGGGTCGCCGACCGCGGTGATCTTGTAGGGGGGCGAGTACACGCGGCCCTGGAGGATCAGGGTGTTCCCGACGCAGCGCACGGCGCTGGTGGAGATCAGCCGCTGGTCCATGACCCTGATGCCCTGGGCGCCGCCCTGCCACAGCGCGTTCACCACGGCCTGCAGGTCCTGCTGGTGGATCACCAGGTAGTCCGGCTGGGGCTCGGGGTAACCGGGGAGCTTGGCGGTCGCGTTCGGCGGGGCGTCGTTGAGGGTGACCGTGACGGCCCTGCCGGTGAGCTTCTGGGTGCCGGCGTTCTTCTCCAGCGCCGCGAGCCGGTCCTGCTCGGCCTTGCTGGTGCTGCCGCCGTTGCTCTTGGCCAGGGCCTCCACGGAGGAGCGCAGGGCGGCGTCGGACTCGTCGAGCCGGGCGTTCTTGCGGCTGCGCTCATGGATCAGGTCGGACAGCTTCAGCAGCGAGGTGTCCGTGCGGATGTTGGTGCCCTTGGCCGTGTTGAAGCTCGTCATGAACAGAAGGCCGGCGAGAGCGAAGACGCCCACGGTGAGCAGCCGCACGGGCCGGAATCGGCGCGTGCGGCTGGCCGGGGATCCCGCATCCGGGGAACCGGAACCCGCCCGGGGTGAGTCGGCCGTATCGCTCACGTACCCTTATCTCCTTCGGCGCCGCGGAAGCACTACGCTAACGGACGCCCGGGGGAGCGCTCATCGTCCCCTTGTACGCTGCCCCCGGAGCCAGCCCCAGTTCCCTGCGCGGCGACGCAGCGCATCGACAGGAGAGACCCTCGTGCCGAAGTCACGTATCCGCAAGAAGGCCGACTACACGCCGCCGCCGTCCAAGCAGGCCCAGGCCATCAGGCTGGAGAACCGCGGGTGGGTCGCACCGGTCATGCTGGCGATGTTCCTCATCGGGCTCGCCTGGATCGTCGTCTTCTACGTGACCGACGGGTCGCTGCCGATCCACGCGCTGCGCAACTGGAACATCGTGGTGGGCTTCGGGTTCATCGCCGCCGGGTTCGGCGTCTCCACCCAGTGGAAGTAGGGGCCTGACGCCCGTCGGCGGCCGGCTCTGCCCACAGCTGCACACCGAGTTATCCACAGCCCTGTCCACAGATCTTCCGGTCAGTGGAAAAAGAAAGACGATCTGTGGATAACCCGTCGGACATTGACGCCGGTATGACGGAATCACCGGCCTCCGTAAACCTGTTCGCCCCCTGTCTCACCTGGGAAAACTCCGGTCGGTGACAGGGGGCACGCACGTTCCCACCGCCATGCACAAGATCCCGGGTCGGTCTGTGGACAACTCTGGGTACAAGCCCGGGCTACGGCCTGTGCACATCCGCCACTCAGGTGAGCTGGGCCGTTCTCACCAGTGTCATGACGACCACGGCGGCCAGCACCAGCGCGCACACCCCGTACTGCACGAGGGCGCGCCGCTCGCGCGGGGCGTGGACCATGGCGTAGCCGACCACGACGCCGCCGACGAGTCCCCCGATGTGGGCCTGCCATGCGATGTTGCTCCACCCGAAGGTGAAGATCAGGTTGATCACCAGCAGGGCGATGACGGGCCGCATGTCGTAGCGGAGCCGGCGCATGAGCACGGCGGTGGCGCCGAACAGGCCGAAGATGGCGCCGGAGGCGCCGAGCGAGGGCTGGGTGGGCGCGGCGATCAGATAGGTGAGGGCGCTGCCGGCGAGCCCGGAGACGAAGTAGAGGGCGAGGTAGCGGGCGCGGCCGAGGGCCGCCTCCAGCGGGCCGCCGATCCACCACAGGCTGAGCATGTTGAACAGGATGTGGATGTAGCCGCCGTGCAGGAACATCGCGGTCAGCAGTCGGTACCACTGGCCTTCCGCCACTCCCTCGATCGGGCCGGAGATCGAGAAGCGGGCCTGTCCGACGAGGTCGAAGTGGTTGGTGAAGGTGTCGCCCAGCGAGAGCTGGAGCAGGAAGACGAGCAGGTTGATCCCGATGAGGACCTTCGTGAGCAGCCGGGGGTCGGCCGTGACCGTGCCGCCCGCGAGTGTGCGCGGCCGGGAGGCGGCCGGGGCGTGGCCCGTGCCGGAACCGGTGCGGACGCACTCGGGGCACTGGAAGCCCACTGAGGCGTCGACCATGCACTCCGGGCAGATGGGGCGCTCGCAGCGGGTGCAGCGGATGCCGGTCTCGCGGTCCGGGTGCCGGTAGCAGACCGGCAGCTCCCGGGCCTCGGACGGCCTCTGGTTCTGCGGGCCCTGCGGGCTGCCTGGCGCCTGGTCCATGGGGTCCCTCACTTCTCCGTACGACGGGGGTGCCCCGCCCCTCCTTGTACGGATGGGCGGGGCGCTTTTGTTCCCTCGTGCGGGGTGCCCCGTGGGGGTCAGCCCTCGCGGGTCTCGACGACGACGGACTCGATGACGACGTCGTTGACCGGGCGGTCGGTGCGCGGGTTCGTCTGGGTGGTGGCGATGGAGTCCACGACCTTCTGGCTGGCCGCGTCGGTGACCTCGCCGAAGATCGTGTGCTTGCGGTTCAGCCAGGCCGTCGGGGAGACCGTGATGAAGAACTGCGAGCCGTTGGTGCCCGGGCCGGCGTTGGCCATGGCCAGCAGGTAGGGCTTGTCGAAGCGGAGGTCCGGGTGGAACTCGTCCTCGAACTGGTAGCCGGGTCCGCCGGTGCCGTTGCCCAGCGGGTCACCGCCCTGGATCATGAAGCCGCTGATCACCCGGTGGAAGACCGTGCCGTCGTAGAGCTTCTTGGCGGACTTCTCGCCGGTGGCGGGGTGGGTCCACTCACGCTCGCCCTTGGCGAGTTCGACGAAGTTCTTGACCGTTTTGGGGGCGTGGTCCGGGAAGAGCCGGACATGGATGTCGCCGTGGTTGGTCTTCAGGGTGGCGTAGAGCTGCTCAGCCACGATCTGCCTTCCGGTTGTCCTTTGTGACCCCCCGATCCTCGCACGCTACGCCCTCCGCGTCGTCCGGCGACCACGTCCGGGCGAACATCGGTCGGTGGTTCCCGTGATGGCGGCCGGTGCGGGGCCCGGCGGCGGACGGCATGCGGGCCGGTGGCGGCCGCGGGCGTGTGGAAAACCGGTCGAGTCCTGCCGTCTCAAGGGCGCGGCGGGTCGATCCGTGGCATTGTCGAGGACAAGCTCCTGTTACTCCGTATTCATCCGCTCTTGCACGTGATCGGCCGATGTGCGTGATCGTCTCTCGTCGTCCGCCCGGGCGGGGACCGCGATGGCCCGCTTGAGGCCGCATGACCCGGATGCCCTTCGTCGCATGCCCGGGTGGTGTTCGACAGGCATGATCCGTAAAAGGCTGGAAAGTCGAATTACCGTACGCCACCGAGGAGGAGGAACCCCGTGACCCGCATCGACAGCGTGCGCGCCGCGACCGGTTCGGCGAAGGACAGCGTGCTGCATGCCGCGGAAGTGGTGGCGCCCTACGCCGACACGGCCAAGGACAAGGCAGCGCACTACGCACACGAGGCGCGTGTCCGTCTCGCGCCCAAGGTGTCGCAGGCCGCCGAGCAGGCTCGCGTCCAGTACGACGCCCATCTGGCCCCGCGTCTGGAACAGGCCCGCGCCCATGTGCCGCCGGCCGTGGACCAGGCGGCGGTCCGCACCCGTAAGGCGGCCCGGCAGGCGGCCCGGCAGGCGGCCGACTACTCCCGTCCGAAGATCGAGCAGGCGGTCGCCGCGGCCGCCCCGGTGCGGGACGAGGCGGCGGCCCGCGGGGCGGCGGCGCTGGCCGCGCTGCGCGGTCAGATCTCGCCGCGGCAGATCGAGAAGCTGGTCCGCCGGCAGCGGCGGCGGGCGAGGGCCGGCCGTGTCGCGAAGGGTCTGGCCCTGCTGGGCCTCGCGGCGGGCGGCGCCTTCGCCGCCTGGAAGTGGTGGGACAAGCAGGCGAACCCCGACTGGCTGGTCGAGCCGCCTGCCGCGACCGAGGTTCCGCAGAGCGAGCGGCTGTCGTCGGTGGACGGCAGCGGTCCGAGTGTGCTGGACCCGGAGGTGGAGGCGAAGCAGGCCGAGGAGGACTCCACGGACGGCGACGACCGCCACTGAGTCCGCCCGGTCGGCGTCAGGGCCGCCATCACGCCGTGGGGCAGGGGGAGGTGAGGGTTCCCCTGCCCCACGGCGCTTTCACGTGGAACCAGGGAGGGCGTTCACGTCTCCCCGCCGTGATGACGTTTGCAATGTCTCCGGTGTGCGGGTTCCGTGGAGACTTCGTTCACTCAGAGCACGCTCTCGCTCACGCACGCCGGGGCGGACCAGGTCGCACCGGGGCACCTCGCCCGCCCCGGTGCGCCGCCGTACGCCGTCGGATCCCGGAGGGGATCTCGCGGTACCCGGCCTTCGCCGGTTGTTCGCGCTACGGATCGCAACGGCTGCAAATTCTCTCTGTGACCGGAGTCACGGGGCGCGCAAAAACCGGCCGACCGCCGCGAAGCGGCGTCCGACCGGTTTCGAGTGTGGAGCCTAGGGGAGTCGAACCCCTGACATCTGCCATGCAAAGACAGCGCTCTACCAACTGAGCTAAGGCCCCGAGAAGAGACGTCCGGCCGGTCGGACGAGGACCGGCGGGCGCTGCGGACCAGCGTACCGGGTCCGGGCCGGTATCTCACAAAAAGATGGGGGGTCCCCGTGGACGACCACTCTCCGTAAGATGCTCGTCGTGGTTCGCTACAGCGAACCGCGGTTTTTGGGGAAGCGATGGGGAGACGCAATGGACGCCGCACAGCAGGAAGCCACCGCAAGAGCGCGGGAGCTGCAGCGGAACTGGTACGGGGAGCCGTTGGGGGCGCTCTTCCGTAGGCTCATCGAGGATCTCGGGCTCAACCAGGCCCGTCTGGCGGGGATACTCGGTCTGTCCGCTCCGATGCTGTCGCAGCTGATGAGCGGTCAGCGGGCCAAGATCGGCAACCCGGCGGTGGTCCAGCGGGTGCAACTGCTGCAGGAGTTGGCGGCGCAGGTGTCGGACGGCAGTGTCAGCGCGGCCGAGGCGACCGAGCGCATGGAGGAGATCAAGAAGTCCCAGGGGGGCTCGGTGCTGAGCAACACCACGCAGACGACGAACAGTTCGGGTGCGCCCACGGTGAAGCGGGTGGTGCGTGAGATCCAGTCGCTGCTGCGCTCGGTGGCGGCGGCGGGGGACATCATCGAGGCTGCGGACACCCTCGCCCCGAGCCATCCCGAACTGGCAGAGTTCCTCCGGGTGTACGGCGCCGGCCGCACGTCCGACGCGGTCGCCCACTACCAGTCACACCAGAGCTGAGCCGAGGCCTTTGCCGCCGGGGACTCTCGCGCCGGGGGGTGCGCGGGGGTCCTCGTCTCCGTCCGGAAGGGGGAGCGACGTACGACCATGGGTGAGGTCTTCGCCGGGCGGTACGAACTGGTCGATCCCATCGGGCGCGGGGGAGTCGGTGCGGTCTGGCGCGCCTGGGACCATCGCAGGCGCCGTTACGTGGCCGCGAAGGTGCTCCAGCAGAGCGACGCCCACTCCCTGCTGAGGTTCGTGCGCGAGCAGGCGCTGCGCATCGACCATCCCCATGTGCTGGCGCCCGCGAGCTGGGCCGCGGACGACGACAAGGTGCTGTTCACCATGGACCTGGTCGCCGGTGGCTCGCTGGTCCATCTCGTCGGGGACTACGGCCCGCTGCCCCCGGTCTTCGTCTGCACCCTTCTGGGCCAGTTGCTGTCCGGGCTCGCGGCCGTGCACGCGGAGGGGGTCGTGCACCGGGACATCAAGCCCGCCAACATCCTTCTGGAGGCCACCGGTACGGCCCGGCCCCGGTTGCGGCTGTCGGACTTCGGCATCGCCATGCGGCTGGGCGAGCCGCGGCTGACGGAGACCGACTACGTGGTGGGCACCCCCGGTTATCTCGCCCCGGAGCAGTTGCTCGGCGCGGAGCCGGACTTCCCGGCCGACCTGTTCGCCGTGGGCCTGGTGGCGCTGTACCTGCTGCAGGGCGCCAAGCCCGACGCGAGGGCGCTGGTCGAGTACTTCGCGGCCAACGGGACGCCGGGGGCGCCACAGGGCATACCCGGGCCGCTCTGGGAGGTCGTCGCGAACCTGCTGCAGCCGGATCCGGCCGCGCGGTTCCGTACGGCGACCGGGGCGCGCAAGGCGCTCGCCGCGGCCGTGGAGCTGCTGCCGGAGCCGGGGCCCGACGAGGAGCAGGTGGAGATCTTCGACCAACTCGGGCCGCTTCCGGCGGGGTTCGGTGCCATGGGGCCGGAGCGTGCGGGGGCGGGCGCAGCGGTCGGCGGGGGGCCGGCGCGGGGGGTCTCGGCGTCACGGCCGGCGTACGGTTCGATACCGCCGCGGCCGAGCACGGCGCCCCCGACGACCGGTGCGGGCTCGACCGGTGGCGGGCCCGCGGGTGCGGGCACCGGAACGCCCGCACCGCCGCCTCCCCCTGCCGTACGGCCTGCGGCCGCTCCCCTCGTCGTACCGCCCAGACCCACGGTGGATCCCACGCCGTCGCCCCCTCCGGCACCGACGGCCGGTCCCACACCGACGGCCGGTCCCACACCGACGCCCACGCAGACGGCCGGCCCGGCACCGGCGTACGACTCCACGCCCACGTACGACTCCACAGCGACGGCCGGTCCGACGCCGACGCCCATGCCCATGCCCACGCCCACGCCCACGCCCACGCCCACGGCCGGTCCCGTGCCGCTTCCGCGGCCGTCCACCATGTCGGACACCGGGAGTTTCCATCTGCCGCCGCCACTGCCGCGCGAGGCGGTCCCCGCGGTGCCACGCCCGCCCGCCCGGCCGCCGTCACCGCCCGAGGGGGCCGTGGCCCCGGCGCCTGCCCCGCGCCACGACCCGTCGCATGTGCCCTCGGCCAGGGCGCCCGCGGCGGCCCCGGCGGTCGCCGTCCGGCAGCCCCCGCCCGCTCATGCCGTACCGTCCCCGCACGCCCCCACACAGCCGCAGCGGGCCGCGCGGCACAGCAGGCGAGCGGCCGCCCCGCGCCCCGGACCGCCCGCGAAGGTCGCCGTGCCGGTCCTGCTCCTCGCGCTCCTGTGCTACGCGGTCGGATTCTGGGCGCTGACGCGGATCTGAGCGGCGGTCAACCGGCCCATCGGCTCCGCGCCCGCCGCCGGGCGGCCACCGTCCACCCCACGAGCACGAGGACCAGCGCGGTCCCCGTGCCGATTCCGCCGACCGCGACCAGTGTCATCGTGCGAGGTTCCCCGTACCCGCCGCCTCCGGGCGCGGCCGTTCCCTCTCCCCCGCCGCTTCCGCCCCCTCCTGTTCCGGCGGCGGCGTCCAGCCGGTCGGCCGCCGTCACCCGGAACACGTCGCGCGGCGCGGACCACCCCGCGTACGCCGGAGGGGGCGTCGCCGTCCCGCTCACCCGGACGCGCAGCGTCAGCCCGAACGGGCCGTCCCCGAACCGTTGCGCCACGGGTGCCGCGAGGTGCACGACGAGGTAGTACCAGCCCGCGAACCGCATCCCGCTCGTGCGGTCGCCGACGGCATGGCGGTTGGCGTAGGCGACGGGCGGCAGGGGGGTGAGGGCCGCCGAGGTCTGGGTGCCGCCGTAACCGGTGGTGGCGTCGTCGACGTGGGCGCGGACGGGGTTGTACAGGGCCATCGCCAGGGCGGTGCCGACGTAGCCGCCGCCGAAGGAGCCGCCGGGGGAGCTGCCCAACTCGGCGGTGGCGGAGAGCTGCTGGCCCCAGTCGACGGGCACCTTGTAGAAGAGGGTCTGCCCCGGTCTGATCGCGTCCTGCCAGACGCCCTGCGCGAGGGCGCTCGCCGTGGCGAAGCCGGCTCCGCCCGCGCGCCGGGTGGGGTCGCCCAGCAGGGGGTCGGGGGTCGCGGAGTTCCAGGCGCCGGGTGGAGCGGTGGCCGTGGCGTCCGCGCCCCGCACGGAGGATTCGGACACGTAGTCCAGCTCCAGGTCCCAGGCGCCGGTGGCGGAGCCGGACAGGTCGCGCCGCTCGACGACCGCGTAGTACACCCCGGCGTCCTTGCAGCCGTAGCCACCGGGCCCGGTCTCGCGCGCGGCCCATGCCGCGATGGGGTGCGGGCTCTGGGTGGGGCCGAAGTGTGTGGTGCCGGAGGAGCAGGTGGTGCCGTCGGCGTCCTGGACGGAGACCCTGAGACCGTCGGAGGCGGAGACCTGGGCCCCGGCCCGGGGGACGGCGGTCGCGGAGACGTAGGCGTCGGTGGAGGCGTCGAGGTCCAGACGGTAGTAGAGCCGGCCGGCTGCGGGCAGGGCGGCCCGGTAGGTGTGTCCGGGATCGAGGCGTGCGGCGTCGGTGGTGCCGGTGGCGCCCCGGACCGTTCTCGCGTCGGGCGCGAAGGCGTACGGAGGGGGTGTGCCGTCGGCGGCCGGGTTGGCGGGCGCGGCTCGCGCCGGGAGGGCCGGGATGACACCGAGCGCCGCCACCGTGCACAGCGTCACCACCGAGTGCGCCCGCGTGAGCCCGCGCCTGCGCGCTCCGGACCGCGCTTCCGTGCGCCACCGCATCCCGCGTCCCCCTCTGGCCGTATGCCGCCCCGGACCGTCGCCCATCCTGCCCCGCAGGCCACAGAAGCACTCGCGGATCACGCGGGAGCGGCTGAAACTCCTGCCCCCGGTTCGTTCGCCACGGCACCCGCTTCCTCGGCGGACGGCAATCCGCCGGGGGGCCCCGCTGTCCCGGAGAACACGAAACCCCGACCGCGCCGGCGGTCGGGGTCTGCTCTGAACTGTGTGTCTGTCGGAACTCACGAACCCGTGGGCACGGAGTCAGTCGCCTCCGTCCACAGATCCTGCTCGGCGCGATCCGCCTGGATCTGGCGGTACACGAGGAGCCCGCCGATGGCGGCCAGTGCGACCAGGAGAAGCTTCTTCACCGCGCGACCTCGTCTTTCCTTGACGTAGGGGACCTCTGGCGCCCGACTATACACACCGATCGATATCGATCGGTGACCTGAGCCGACGCTCAACTCGGGCCCGGCACACCGCAGTACGACCGGCCCCCGCCACTCCGATCTGCGGGTGATCGGACCTCACCGTGTGTGACGTTCACCGCCCTCCGCCGTCGCTTTCCGGCCTTCTCGGCCCCGTGCGGTCCCGTGCGGCCCCGTGCGCCCATCCGGGTGGTGTTCATCCGAAGATCGATGCGGCACGGGCGTCGGTCCACCACTTCGCAGCCCCCATACACATCATGAGGAAAGTACGCAAATCGCCCAACCCGAAAGTGAGGGGTCATGGCCCGGAACAAGGTCATGAAGCTGTGGACCGCCGTCGTCACGGCCTTCCTGGCACTGTGCGCCGCGCTCGGATTCGCCACCACGACCGCCACCGCGGCCCCCGCCGTGTCCGTACCGCAGCCGCAGCCCGCGCGCAACTCCGGCGCGCACGTGACGCTGCCGGGACCGGCACACGGGCACTGGGCCGGCCATCAGTCCCTGCCCCCCACCATGAAGCAACGCATCAGGGCCGAGGCCCACGGCTCCGCCCCGTCCTGCCGTCACCGACCGTCCGCGGGCACCGCCGGCACCCCGCCCCTCGCCCGCCACGCGCTCCGCTCCCACGAGGCCTCGGGACCCTTCCACGAGCCCACCGTGCGGCTGCGCAGCTGACGGACCCTCCGGACACACTCGGGACACATCACCGGCGACTTTGCGTACGAGCCGACGGCGGACGGCCCGGCACCTGCTCCCAGGTGCCGGGCCGTCCGCCGTGCGGTCGCCTCCGGGGCCGGCGCCCTTCCCCCGAGTCCCCGGGGCCTCCGCGGCACTAGGCTGGGCCGACGGCCCCGGCGGACCGGCGGGACGGCCCGGCGACCGCGCGGAGCCGGTCTTCGTCACTCCCCCTGGAAAGGTGGTGAGCGCTGCCGTGAGCCGGCGCGTCATCGTCGTCACCGCGGTCCACGCCCCGTCGGCCCGGTTCCTGCCGGAGGCGTACAAGTCCCTGTGCGAACAGTGGCTTCCGGAGGGCTGGGAGTGGCACTGGGTGATCCAGGAGGACGGGGAGACGGACGCCGTCCGCCCGTATGTGCCGGACGACGAGCGGGTGACCTTCCGTCAGGGCCGGTCCGGCGGGCCCGGCGTGGCCCGCACGATCGCCCTGGCGCACACCGACGGGCCGTACGTGAAGGTGCTGGACGCCGACGACCAGCTCCCGCCGGGCACCCTGGCCCGCGACCTGGCCGTCCTTGAGGCGGATCCCGCCCTCGGCTGGACCACGTCCCGCGCGCTGGACCTCCTTCCCGACGGATCGACGGCCGGCTTCCCCGGCGATCCGGCGGACGGGCCGGTCGAACGCGGCGCGGTCCTCGACTTCTGGAAGGCGAACGGCTTCCGCGCCCAGGTCCACCCCGCGACGCTGTGCGTGCGGCGCGACCTCCTGATGGCGCTGGGAGGCTGGATGGCACTGCCGGCGTCGGAGGACACGGGCCTGCTGCTCGCGCTGAACGCCGTGAGCCGGGGCTGGTTCACGCAGGAGGTGGGCCTGCTGTACCGGAAGTGGGAGGGGCAGGCCACGGGGCAGTCCGCGCATGTCGATCCCGCGGAGCGGGAGCGGCGCATGGCGGTCGTGGAGGCGAGGGCCAGGGCGCTGGCGTCGTGCGGCTGGCGCTACCCGAGCGGCACGAGCACCGCCTGACCCCTGGCCCCGACCGGGTAGCGCACCGCGTCATGTCTTCCAGGGGGGCGCGCCCCTAACCACCGGCGGCGGCGAGCCAGTGGGCCACGCGGCGGACCGTGGGCTCCTCGAGCCGCTCGACCAGTGCCTGGACAGCCGCGGTGTCCTCCGGTGCGAGGTCGTACAGGCCCGCCTTGCTCAGACCGGCCATGAGCACCTGGTGGCGGCGCCCGGCCATGCGTTCGGTGAGCTTGCTCGGCTCCTCGGGGCTCTCCACAGGCCCCTGCGGCGATGCCGTGGCGGCCTTGTTCTCCGGCGTGCCGAACAGATGCCAGGCGCCGTCCTTCGGGCCCCACAGCACCATCGTCACGTCGTCTCCGCGCGCCCGCACGGCCCGGGTCATCTCACCGACCGCGTACAGCACGGGAGAGCGTTGGGGCGACTCGGCCGCCACCCGCCAGGAGGCCGTGGACGGTTGGTGGACCATCGCGACCCACCGTGGGGTACCCGGCGGCTGAGGAGTCCGAGGACGTGTCTGCACGGCACCCACCCTTTCGGAAGACGGCACGGCAGGCCGACCATAACTGACGGATCGTCAGCTATCCAGGGATGTGCCGCACCGAGGGCGGTTCCGGACTCCGGGGGGAGCGGGCGTCCGTGCAGTTCCGTCCAGTCCCCGAAGACGGGTGCGGCCATCCGGTTCCACGCCGGGATGTCCGCACGCCGCGTTCCGCGCGCCCCACCGGGTTCGGCACCGGTCCCTCCCCACGTGGAGACCGGTGCCGAACCCGGTGGTGGCGTCGACCCGAGCCGTACGGCGCGGTCGAGGGAAGTCCGGGCGCGTCGAGGACCTGCGGCGTCATGAAGCGCCTGCGCGGACGCCGGTCCGGGTGCCGGTCCGGGCGCCGCGCGGTCGATCCGCGCCCGCGCCGCGATCCTGCCAGCTCAGGGCCGCACCGAGGAGATTCCGGTACCGACCGGACGACTTAGCCGCAGGTCAGCCATATAGAGTGAGTTTTCCGGTCCGGACGTCCAGGTGCGGGGGAAGTAAGGGGTGGGGGCCTTGAGTTCCGACTCAGGGGCACGCACGGCCTTCGCGGAACGTCTCGCGCTGCTGTACAGGGAGGCCGGCAACCCTCCCCTCAAACGCGTGGCCGAGGCGGTCGTACGGCTGCAGCGGGTCGACGAACGAGGGCGGCCCGTGCGGGTGTCCGCACAGCGCATCAGCGACTGGCGGCGGGCCAGGAACGTGCCCGCCCAGTTCGCCGCCCTGGCGGCGGTGTTGCACGTCCTGATCCCTGAGGCACGGCGCTCGCGCCCCGCGCCCGTGTCCACGGGCCTGTACGACCTGGCCCAGTGGCAGCGCCTGTGGGAGCGCGCGGTCGCCGACCCGGCCGGCGACCGCCCCCCGGCACCCGCGGAGGAGACGGACGCGGACGAGCGGCCGGCCGCCGGCGCCCCGCCCGTCCCCGGTGGCGTGTGCCCGTACCGGGGGCTGTCCGCCTACCGCCAGGAGGACGCCCGGTGGTTCTTCGGCCGGGAGCGGTGCACGGCCGCCCTTCTCGCACAGCTCGAAGCGGCCGAGAGCACCGGCGGCCTGGTCATGCTCGTCGGCGCCTCCGGAGCGGGGAAGTCCTCCCTGCTGAACGCCGGACTGGTGCCCGCCCTGCGCGGCGGTCGGGCAAGGGACGTGCTGCAGCTCGTGCCGGGCGGCGATCCCCTCGCCGAGCTGACCCGCCGGATACCCGAGCTCGCCCCCGTCCTGGCCGCCGCCCGGGAGAGGGAGACGGACGCGCCCGGCACGACGCGCTTCGCGGACGCGGTGCGGGAGGCCGTCACGGGCTGGGCGCGGCGCGAGACGTCCTGCGCCGCCCGCCCGGTGGTCATCGTGGACCAGTTCGAGGAGGCGTTCACCCTCTGCTCCGACGAGGCGGACCGGCGCACGTTCGTCCGGCTGCTGCACGCCGCGTGCTCGCCCGACGCCCCCGAAGAGCCGGCACCCGTCCTCGTGGTCCTCGGCATACGCGCCGACTTCTACGAGCAGTGCCTCGGGTATCCCGAACTGTCCGACGCGCTGCAGCACCGGCACATGGTGCTCGGGCCGCTGACCACCGCGGAGCTGCGCGAGGCGGTGTCCGGCCCGGCCAAGGCCGTGGGGCTGGAACTCGAACCGGGGCTGGCGGAGCTGATCGTCCGGGAGGTGAGCGCCGACGGGCCTCGCGGGGCGCACGACGCGGGCGTGCTGCCGCTGCTCTCCCACGCCCTGCTGGCCACCTGGCAGCGGCGGAAGGCGGGGAGGCTGACGCTGGCCGGCTATCGCGCGGCGGGCGGGATCCAGGGAGCCGTGGCGGCGACCGCCGAGCGGGCCTGGTCCGGCCTCGATCCGGCGGCCCGTACGGCGGCGCGGCTGCTCCTGCTCAGGCTGGTCAGGCTGGGCGAGGACACCCAGGCCACCCGCAGGCGGGGGACGCGGCGCCAACTGGCCCAGGAGTCGGCGGATCCCGGGAAGACGGAGGAATCGCTCGAAGCGCTGGTCCGCGCCCGCCTGGTGACGCTCGACGCGGACACCGTGGAGATCACTCATGAGGCGCTGCTCCACGCCTGGCCGCGCCTGCGCGACTGGATCGACGAGGACCGGAACGGCAACCTGCTGCGGCAGCGGCTGGAGGAGGACGGCAGGGCCTGGGAGGCCTCGCACCGCGATCCGTCACTGCTGTACCGGGGCTCCCGGCTGGAGCAGGCCCACACCTGGGCGAAGTCCTCCGGTGACACCTTTCTGACCCGCAGCGCGGTGGAGTTCCTGGCCGCCTCGGTCAGGCTGCGCAGGCGCAGCGTCCGGCTCCGGCGCGGCGCGGTGGCGGCTGTGGTGGTGCTGGCGTTGCTGGCGATCGGTTCGTCGGTGATCGCCTGGCAGCAGCGGGACGACGCGGTGTTCGAGCAGGTGGTCGCCGAAGCAGATCGTGTGCAGTACACCGATCCGTCGTTGTCCGCCCAGCTCGACCTGGTGGCCCACCGTCTGCGGCCGGGCGACGAGGCCACCAACAGCCGGCTGATCTCCATCGTGAACTCGCCGCTGGCCACGCCGCTGCTCGGCCACACCGGCGCCGTCTACCTCACCACGTTCAGCCCGAACGGCCGGATCCTGGCCACCGCCAGCTACGACCGGACCGTGAGGCTGTGGGACGTCGGCGATCCGAACCGCCCGAAAGCCCTGGGCAAGCCCCTCACCGGTCACACGAGCTGGGTGAGCAGTGCGGTCTTCAGCCCGGACGGCCGCACCCTCGCCAGTGCCTCGGACGACGGGACGGTCCGGTTGTGGGACGTACGCGACCCCAGCAGGCCGAAGCCGCTGGGCGCGCCGCTGACGGGCCACGACGGCACGATCTACCTGGTCGCCTTCAGCCCGGACGGCCGCACGCTGGCCACCGCCAACGAGGACCACACCGTCCGCCTGTGGAACACGAGCACCCCCGGCCGGCCCAGGTCCCTCGGCACCCTGACCGGTCACACCGCCGCCGTGCGCTCCGTCGCGTTCAGCCCGGACGGCCGGACCCTGGCCGCCGGCGGGGACGACAACACGGTCATGCTGTGGGACATCGCCGACCCGGGCCACCCCGAGCGGACCGGTCCGACGCTCACCGGGCACACGGGCACGGTGCACTCCGTGGCCTTCAGCCCCGACGGCGACACGCTGGCCAGCGGCAGCGCGGACGACACCGTACGGCTGTGGAACGTGACCGACCCCGGGCACGCGCAGTCTCTCGGCTCACCGCTGACCGGCCACACCGGCCCGGTCTGGTCGGTGGCCTTCAGCCCCGACGGCGGCAAACTCGCCGCTGCCAGCGCGGACAGCACGGCGAGCCTGTGGAACGTCGGCGACCCGGCGTACCCGTCGCAGGTCGGCCAGCCCCTCGCGGGCAGCAGCGGCGAGATGTACGCCCTGGGCTTCAGCCCCGACGGCCGCACCCTCGCCACCGGGAGCGGCGACAGCAAGGTCCGTCTGTGGTCGGTGCCGACCTCGGACATGATCGGCCGCAGCGGAACGTTCCGCCCGGACGGCCGGGTGCTCGCCACGGCCGGGCGCGACGGGCGGATCCGGCTGTGGAACGTCGCCGATCCGGCCCGGCCCGTCTCGCTGAGCAAGCCGTTCATGCCCGCCGACGGCGACGACCATTCGCTGGTGTTCTCCCCGGACGGCCGCACCCTCGCGGTGCTGACGGGCAGCCGGAGGGTCTACCTGTGGAACGTCGCCGACCCTGCCCACCCGGTCTCCTCCGGGCCGCCCGTCGCCCTGCGGACCCGGTTCATGGGCCCGGACGCCCTCGCCTACAGCCCGGACGGGCGCACCCTGGCGACCGCCTACGACGACCGCACGATCCAGCTCTGGAACGTCGCCGACCCGTCCCGCGTCGTCCCGTTCGGCAGGCCGCTCACCGGCCACAGGGGTTTCATCGACGCTCTCGCCTTCACCCCGGACGGCCGCACCCTGGCCAGCGGCAGCGCGGACGGCACCGTCCGCCTGTGGAACGTGACCGACCCGTCCCGCACGACGCTGCTCGGCAGGCCGCTCACGGGCCACACCGGGCCCGTCAACGTGCTCGCCTACGGCCCGGACGGCCACACGCTGGCCAGCGGCAGCGACGACGACACGGTCCGGCTGTGGGACATCACCGACCCCCTCAGGGCGAAGCCCCTCGGCTCCTCGCTCACGGGCCACTCGGAAGCGGTGGTGTCGCTGACGTTCAGCCGGGACGGCCACGGCCTGGCGAGCGGCGGCGACGACAACACCGTCCGCCTGTGGAACGTCACCGTCCCGTCCCAGGCGGCTCCCATCGGGGAGTCGATGAGTCCCCACGCCAAGACGGGCAGCTTCCTGTCGTTCAGCCCCCGGAGCCACCTGCTCGGGGTGTCCAGCGGCGCCGACACCATCCGGCTGTGGAATCTGGACGTCAGCGAGGCGATCCGCCGGATCTGCTCGACCACCCGGGGCGTTCTGACGCCGGGGACCTGGCACGAGTACCTGCCGCGGCTCTCGTACGACCCTCCGTGCACCCGGCAGTGATCCGGATCACAACCGCTCACCACCGTCCGGCAGACCTCCCCCGCGACACAGGTCACCTTGTTACCCTTGGCCATAGCCCGATCGCCGGTGCATCCCCCGTCGCCGGCGGTCGGGCCTTTCCATGCCCTGACATCGGCCCGCCGGGCCGAGGGCGCCGCCCTTTCGCGAGAGACAGCGCAGCGGTGGCGGCCGGCGGCCGCTGGGGCATGAAGTGGCCGCGGCACCCGGGCAGGATGAATGCCATGGACTATCGATATGCCGTTGCGGCCGATGCCCCGGCCATGGCTGAACTTTTCGCGGCCAATCACCATGACGCGCTCACGGAGCAGGAGCGTGCGAAGCAGGGCTTCGTGCAAGGGGCCTTCGATGCCGACACACTGCGCTCGATGGCCGAGGACGGGAGCCTGCTCGTCGCGGACGACGACGGGCGCCTGGCCGGCCTGCTCGGGCTGGCCTCCCCGGAGAACATGCCCGGTCCGCCCCCGCCCGTCCAGGCAGTGCTGGATGCGCAGGATTCGCTGGAGTGGCAAGGACGCCCGCTCCGCTCCACACCCTTCCTGTTCTACGGGCCCGTGGTGGTCGCCGCCGCCTACCGCGGGAAGGGAGTGGCCCGGGGACTGTTCACTGCGGCACTTCGGGCAGCCTCGGGACGAGCCGAGGTGATGGTCGCCTTCATCGAACTGGCCAATCAGGCGTCGTGGAGAGTCCACGTGGACGGCTTCGGCATGACCCCCCTGGGAGAGTTCACCCTCGGTGATCGTGCCTACGGTGTCGTGGGTGCGTCCATCCGACCGGCAGCGACGCCCGGCACCTGAGCAACCCACCGCTACCGTCGGCTCCCCTCCCGTCCGTCTCCTCGGAGCACGGCGGCATGATCGACCCGGTGGGTTTCTCGCGGGCCTTCGATCGGCTCGTGAAGCGGGCCGGCTGCGAAGGGTCACTAGTCGGGGTCGCCGAGCCGCTGGAAGATCCGCTCATCGGCTGGTGTCAGCCGTAAATGCAGAAGACCCCCGGCCCTAGTGGACCGGGGGTCTTCTGGCTGGTGGGGCTAACAGGATTTGAACCTGTGGCCTCATCCTTATCAGGTCAATCACGGTACGCCCCGACGGGGACCAACCGGCCACGGGTCCAGGGAGGGCGAGCGCTGAAGATTGCCGCTGACCGCTAGTGTTCGCGCCTGTTGGTGTCAGGAGTTGGTGTCAGATATTCAGGGGCAGCCTTGACAAGCTTGAGTGCCGTTCGCCGAGGGAGCTGCGCTCAGCTCGACACTGCCCCACCCGCGAAGCCGACTGCAAGGTCTCCCAGTACGTCACAAAGGGCACTAGCCCACTGCTTCATCCTGCTCAACTTCGGTTCATCAGCCATACGGTTCTCCTCGTCGTTCGTCTCCGTGTCCTGGTCTTCGTCGCTCAACTTCGATGCCAGAACCTTGCAGATGACGGCTGCGGAGAGGGACAGCGCGAGCCACGGCAACAGTGCCGGGCTGAGCGCAGCTCCCAGGTGACCTTAGCTCAGCCACGCCGTCGGCGGAGTCTGAATGCCTCGTCAAACGGCGGCGTTGGGGTCCTGGGCGCCAGGTTGGAAGATCGCGTACGCGACGACCTGGCAACTTGCCGACCAGGGAGCCAGCGCCACTATGGCTCTGGCTCCCTGCTGCTGCGCGCTCCTTCGGGCCGCGAGAGGCACGCCTACATCAGATGGGTGATCCAGGGCTCGATCACTTTGATCACGCCCAGGACTGCGGTGATCACGCTCACGACTGCCGCGATCAGTTGTATGACTTCTGTAGCGGCCGTGACTCGGGATGCACGGACCTGAACAGTGCACTTGCACGCGTGCATGTGGCCGCTGTAGCCTCCGTTCACGTCGAACGCATTGCACTGCAATGCGTTCGACGCTACGGTGGGCCTGTCCTTCTGGGGCAACAGAACCTCACTTCCATTGAGGTGACCATCGTTGTGTAGCCAACGGGCGCTTGCTATCCGTGAGAAGTGCGCAAGCGTCCCTTTGGCGTGCCGATGTTCAGTTGTAGAAGCGCTACTGTAGCAGCCCGCCTCCTCAACTGCCCCGCCATCGTTCATAGTTCGCAATAGATGCAGGTCAGCCGGGGTTTGCGGCAACTTGCCCGTCGCGGGCCGCAGTTGCGCATGCGCAGAGTCTGCCCCATGGTGACCTCCGCCCGCAACTTCGAAGGTATATCTACACTCCCACCCTAGATTTAAAAATCTCGACGCGGATCCAGGGCGCACTTCCTTCGAATCCAAGGTGGTCGAGCTGCCAGCCCTGCGACTGTCTACGAGCGCCTCGGTGAGCTCACCAGCCCACCACTCCCCCCAGCTCCCATCCCGTCCGCCGTCGACCCACACACCGTGGAGCGGGCGTGGTCCATGGCGTCCAGGTGGAGCGCGCCACTGTACGAACGACCTGGACGCCATGGGCCACGTCTGCTCGGCTCTGCCTGGGTCGGCGGTGGACGGGATGGGAGCTCCCCGCGCACGTCCCTACGGAGCCGCAGTCGGCGACGGCGCCCCCTCCATCCCGGTGCCGGCCGATCCCCCGCCGGAGGCATTGCCTTGACCGCGGGCCGCTCTATGCGGTGATCGACTCATGGCCTCCGGTCCTATCCACATGTGGGCGCGCGTCGGCGCAGCGCGCGCGGAGCGGGCCGGAGGCAGGAGCGCAGCGCGGAGCGGAGCCGGGAAGCGCGCCCGGCGGAGCGGAGCGCAGCCGGGTGCCTTGATGAGGTAGAGAAACCTGTAACAACTCGCTTCTGCCCCTGCGGTCTTGTGGGCCTAGCCGTCGGCTGCTGGCATATGGATGGGGACAGCACGCAGTGTGGGGGGCGGCTGGTGAGCGATCTGACGGTGAATCCGTGGAAGCGGCACGGCAAGGATCGGCTTTACGTCAATCTGCCTGACGGTACAGCGGTCGCATGGGCGGATCGAGCGACGAAGGTCGTGACGATCAAGATTCAGAAGTATCGGGATGAGGCGTTAGCTCTGCTGCGACGACACCTTGGTGACGGGATCATCGTTGGCTCGTCGCCTGCTCGTACTGGCACATCGAACCCTCAGCGACCCACTCAACAGCCCGGCCAACCGCCCACGCGGCGCCGTGCGGAACGGCCGACACCCCTCCCATCCCTCTCTCCCGGTGACGATCTGGCGAGGAACCGTCCCGGCGCACGTCTCCTGGGAACGATTGCTGAGCGGGGTCCATCAACTGCTCAGCGGCTACGGGCGAAGCTGCTGCGACAGTCCTCGGAATGGGATAACTGGTACACCGGCCTTGAGGGAGAACGCCAGGTCGGTCGAGAGCTGGAACGCCTGACCGCCTTCGGATGGCGAGTCCTTCACGGCATCGAAAAGAGCAATGGTGGCGACATCGATCACTTACTGATTGGTCCCGGAGGCGTGTTCGCCATCAATACCAAGACTCACCGAGGCGCCTCAGTCTGGGTTGGCGACACCATGGCCAAAGTCAACGGCGGACAGCCGCAGCCCTACGCCGCTGCAAGCAAGGCCGAGGCCGACTACGTGCGATACGTACTCGGGCGGCACTGCAACTTCGCCGTTCCTGTCGAACCCGTTCTGGTCTTCGTCGGTGTCGCATTCCTGGATCGCGCCGCTACGCAGTACGCCGTGCGGGTCTACCGGGATCGAGAAGTGGCGGCCCTCGGGCCGATCACCGGCAAGCTCACCCCCGAACAGGTGGAGCGTGTGTACGCCGTGGCCCGTCACCGCCGTGTCTGGCTCAAAGCTTGACTTGCTCGTCCGCTCAAACGAGAGCGTTAGCCAGGGCGCCCATGGAGTCGATTACCGCATCAGCCCCGGCCTCCGCCAGGGAAAGTTCTTTGCCGACCCGATTGGCATAGCCGATGGACATGGCTCCTGCCGCAATCGCAGCCTCGATATCGGTCACTGAGTCCCCCACGATTGTGCAGACCTGCGGCGCGGTACCCAAGCGAGCGGCGGACATCAGGAGCATGTAGGGCGACGGTTTCATTCGGTCTGGCTGGCGAGCGGGGCGCCCAACAATCTCTTGCACCAGAGAGGTTAGATTGTGGCGCGCAAGGAATTCCATCACACACTCAGAGGAATTATTGCTCACGATTGCTACATCTCGGCCTGACGCCCTGGCCGCTTCGAGTGAGGCCACGGCCCCAGGAGTGGGTTCTCCTGCCATTTTTACTGCCGCAAGTTCAGCCTCGACTAGACACTCTTCCACGGCCCGCAGAGCACTTTCCCCCCCTTGAGGAGAAATACGGAGTGCATCCATGAAGTCCATTCCGTCCATCTTCTCCGCCAGATCCCTATCGAATCCACGCATCGTATTGGCAAGGCTTCTAGCGACTTCCGGAGCGGGCAGCCCGGCGAATACATTACAGATGGGCCCGTCGAAATCGAAGAGGACGCTACGGGTAGTCGAGATTACCTCCGCCACGCTCTTATTCGCCATCGGGATTGAAGTCCCTTCCAATGGTGGTCCACACACTATCGAACCACATCCTGGCCTGATCAACTTGTTGGGCCCCGCTGGAGGATTCACCCTCGTTTATCGAGTAGTGAAATAGGGTTGCGTCCGGCCCGATCAGGTCGAAAATTTCGATGGCCTCCCCTTGCACGACCACCTTGTTAGGTCGAATCGGGTAATAGCCGAAGAACACGTCTTCTTGGTTGATCACGTAGAGTTTGAAGAACTGTGTCCCACTATGCACACGGACTGAGACGTTTGTCTCAGGAACCAATCCGAGGAGACTCAACTCATGCACCTGGTTGGAGATCCCCCGGGTGAAACCGACCATCAAGTCATGCATGCGCATGCGCAGACGTGGGTCATCCGCCCCGTCACTCTTTCGCACTGGGGCAGCCTGAGGCACGGCCATGTCCGGTACCAGAATGCGGATCTTGATGCTGGCCGGAGTGAGCCGCCCTACACGAATCTTGTCGATTGGGTCCTGTAGGGCAGCATGCAGGGTCTCGCTCGAAAAGCCAGCGAAGTCGATAGAGACATTCCGACTCGTGAACGCCTGCTCTACGTAGGGGCGTAGGCCGGCGGGTCGCTCGGTCCGATTCCTGACGTAGACCCCACTCCCCTTTCGGGATACGACCAGACCTTCATCCTCAAGGTCACGAAGCGCTCGCTGGATCGTCGCTCGGGCAAACCCGTACAGCTCAGTCAGCTTGTTATGCGAAGGCAGCTTTTCACCGGGAGCCAGCTTCTTCGTTCGGATGGCCGCGCTCAGGCTGCTCGCCACCTGCTCATACGGCGGCCGACTGTCGTCTGGATCCAAGGGTTCCGGCGTGAAGGTCATGCCCCAATGCTACGGCCCCACCTCCCCATCAAGGCAGCCAGGACAGTCAGGTGTTGACATGACTAGCCAGGCTGGCTACGTTGAGGTCATCCCGACCAGGCTAGCCAAGTTGGTCAGGTCGGGAGGCCCTTCTTTGGGCTGCCCCGACGTCAACACAGGGAGTACTCAAATGCCGTCCTTCAAGATCGACCTTTCGACCGCTGTGGTCTTCGTGGCGACCGCGCCGACGCCGAAGCTGGCGAACGCGAAGACCGGTGAGCGGGCGATGGACCGGGAGACCGGTGCGGGCCTGTCGACCGTGGGCCTGCTTGTCTCCGACGAGGGGGAGGGGAACCTGTACCAGGTGACGATCCCCGAGACGGGGCTCGCCGAGGGCCTTACGCCGGGTATGCCGGTGCGGGTGGTCGGCCTCAAGGCCCGTGACTGGGAGAACGAGTTCAACGGCCAGAAGCGGCACGGGATCTCGTTCCGCGCGGTCGCGATCACCCCGGCGGCCTGACCATGACCGACGTGACGATGTGGCTAGAAGCCACGGGAGCCTTAGCGGGAGCTGGCGGGCTCGGCTACGCGAAGGTCCGCGCACCGCGCGTGTACTGGTCGCTGGTCGGTCTCCCGGCCACGTGGGGCCGGTTCACCTGGACCTACCGGTCCACGATGGACGTGTGCGGGCTGACGGTGCAGCCGTCCGGCCTGCGGGCCTTCGTGACCCGCAACGTGGCCCGCCGTGAGGTTCGCCCGGTGCCGCCAAAGGTCCGCCGGGTCCGCCCGACCTCGACCGGTCTGCGGGTCACCCTCCGGCTTCCGGCAGGACTGGAACCCGCGGATGTGGTGGCGTCCTCCGAGCGTCTGCGCCATGCGTGGGGTGTGCGGTCGGTGACCGTGGTGGAGACCAAGCCTGGGTATGTCGAGCTGCGGATGACCGGCTATGACGTGCTCAAGCGGGTCCGTCTGCCGCGCTCGGCGCAGCCTCGTGACCTGGTGGTGCCGGTGGCGCTGCGGGAGGACGGCTCGGTGTTCGAGCGGGACTACCGCAAGGTGCCCATGGCACTGACCCTGGGCGCGAACCAGTCCGGCAAGTCCATGTATCAGCGCAATCTGATCAAGGGGCTCGCCCCGCTGCCGGTCGGCCTGGTCGGCATCGACTGCAAGCGCGGTGTCGAACAGAACCGCTACGCGCCCCGCCTGTCCGCCCTGGTCACCACCCCGGACGACGCCTCGCGCCTGCTGGATGCGCTGGTGGGCGAGATGGAAGACCGCTTCGACCTGCTGGCCGAACACGGCGCATCGGACCTGTGGGAACTGCCCGATGAGGTACGGCCGGTGCCCCTGGTCGTCCTCGTCGACGAGGTGGCTGAGCTGTTCCTGGTGACCTCCAGGAAGGACGAGGAGCGCCGGGACCGCTCGGTCATGCAAATGGTCCGGCTGGGCCAGATGGCCCGCGCGGTCGGCATCTTCCTGGAGGTCTGCGGGCAGCGCTTCGGCTCGGACCTGGGCAAGGGCGCGACCGCGCTGCGCGCGCAGCTCACCGGCCGTGTGGTGCACCGGGTCAACGACAAGCAGACCGCGGAAATGGGCCTCGGCGACATCGCCCCGGATGCCGTGATGGCCGCGACCACGATCGCTCCGGACCGCCCCGGCGTGGCGGTGGCCGGTGACACCTCCGGCGGCTGGTCCCGCATCCGCACTCCCGAGACCTCCTCGGACGAGGTGGTGGCCGTGTGCCGCCAGTTCGCCGATCTCACCCCGGAACTGCCGTTCCTGGCCCCGTTCCGGCCGACCGTCCGGCCCCTTCCCGAGCCGGAGATGGAGCCGGTGCCGCTGGTCAAGCCGCACCCGGTCACTGAGTAACCCCCTTGCACTTCTTCGGTCGGCGCGACCGCTTCGCGCCGGGTCCCCTAGCCCTGCCATGCCTGAAGAAGGGAGAGCCCCGCCATGTGCCCCCAGCGTGAGGACTTCGCCCGCACGGTGCTGCTGCTCCTCCAGCTCGGCCACTACGCCCACACGGCGGACGCCGACCAAAGCTTCATCGATGCCATCGGCCCTTCCCTGGCCGCCTCACTGCCCGAGCCGCCACCCGGCCTGTTCCCGCCCGGTTACGACCCCAAGGACGGCCCCCAGTACCCCGGCGAGGGGTGGTGACCGTGGCCACCGCCACACGCTGCGCCGCCGCGGCCACAAGCCCGGCCGCCTCGCACGCGCAACTGCCCCTGTTCTGCCACGAAGGGAGGTGAAGACCCGTGCCCCGCTCGATCCGCCTGGATGCCGTCCTGGTTCAGGCCGTGATTGCTGGTGCGTTGTCCTTCGCCCACCTGCACGACCTCGCCGCAGCCGCGGGACAGTCCGGCTGGAAAGCCTGGGCTTACCCGGTCAGCGTCGACCTGCTCTTGGTCGCCGTGTGGCGGCGGCTCCGCACGGACGGGCCGTCTCGGCTTGCCTGGTGCTGGTTCCTGGTGGCCCTGGTCGCCTCGCTCGGCGCCAATATCGCCACCGCCGGACTCCTCGACCTTGCCGACGTTCCGGCTTGGCTGCGCATCCTCGTCGCCGGATGGCCCGCGCTGGCGTTCCTTGGCGGCACCCTGCTCGCCCACACCCCCGACCACGCCGAAGACCCGGCGCCGGTTCTGCCGGCGCCCGCAGCCCCGGCCCCCGGGCCCACCCCGGAAGTCGAGCGCGATCCCGTCACCACTGCGGAGCCTGCTCCTGCTCTGCCTCAAGCCACCCCGGCCCCGTCGGTGCCTCCGGCGCTGGTCGACCACGCCCGGAAGGTCGCCGCCGATCACCGCTCCCGGACCGGTGCCGAGATCGACACGGCCACGCTGCGCGCCCGGCTCGGCATCCCGGAAGACCTCGCCGGGGCGATCGTCGCCCAGCTCGCCTGACAGACAAGGAGGTCCACGCATGGCCCGCCCGAACCGCTTCTACGACGTGATCCGCATCGGCCCCGTCCAGGTCGGCACCTACCACAACGGCCGTGGCCAGACCCGGCACACCGCCGCCTGCACCGCCCCCGGTTGCGGCTTCTCTACCGAGCACCGCGACCGCTCGGCCGCCGAACTCGCCGCCCGCACCCACCGCTGCAACCCCTGACCCGAGAGGAGACCCACCCGTGTTCACCCCGAAGTACCCGCCCCCGGACACCGCCCCCACCACCCCGACCGCTCCGCAGCCGTCCACCGCGGCGGCCCCGGTTCCCGCCCCGCAGACGGCACCGGCCCCGGTCGCCCCGGCCTCCAACCGGCCCACCGTCCAGCTCACCCCCGGCAGCGCGCTCGCGCTCGCCGTCGGTGGCGGAGCCGTGGTGCTCGTCGTCGGCACGGTCCTGGTCTCGCTGCTGCTCGCCGTGGCCATCACCGGAGTCTCGGTCGCCGTGGTCGCGGTCGTCCTCCGCCTGCTCGTCAAGGATCTGCACAACCACTGAACGGCCCCCGGAGCGGCCTCGGTCGCCAAACTTCCGCCGCTCCGGGCGCCTGCACCTCTTCCAGATCCAACGGACCCGAAAGGGAGACCCCATCATGCCCCAGCACGCCCAGAACACGCCCGTCTGCCGTGACTGCGACGGCTTCGCCGCCGTCGCCATCACCACCGGCACCCGCCACCGCGACGGCACCCGCGCCACCCTCCGCGTCACCTGCCCGGCCTGCAAGGGCACCGGCACCGCCCGCCTGGTGCGCAAGCAGGAGGTGTCCGCCTGATGTTCCGCAAGATGCCCGCCGATCTCTACCCGACTGAGGACAAGCCGGGCCTGCGCGTCCGTGGCGGCACGAAGTACAGCCGCTCCCAGGCCGACTACGTATGCGGCGGCTGCGGCGCTGAGGACCACGCCAACGGTGACGCCAACGTCAAGCGCCTAGTCGAGGACTACACCAACAACCACGGCCCCGCACACACGAGGTGATCGCGTGACCGACACCGCCACCATGGCGGGCCTGGACCCGGCCACCCTCGCCGACGTGCTGAGGGTCGCCGGGTCCGGCGACTTCGACCGCTGGCAAGAACAGATCCGCCGCACCGGCGGCTGCGCTGACCCCATCCGGCTCGTCGGAGCGACCAAGACGATCGACCCGGCCACCGGCACGGTCCTGCACCACTACACCACCGACCATGAGCCGGGCGGCATGCTCCGCGTGGCCTGCGGCAACCGGCGGGCCGCCCGCTGCCCCGCCTGCGCCTGGACCTACGCCGGAGACACCTACCACCTCATCCGCGCCGGACTGACCGGGGACACCGACAAGGGCACTCCGCACACCGTGCGCGATCACCCCCGAGTCTTCGCCACCCTCACCGCCCCCTCGTTCGGCCCCGTCCACAACCGCCCCGGGAACCGGCCCTGCCGCTGCGGTATCCGCCACGGCGAGGATGCACCAGAGCTGGGCACCCCGCTCGATCCGGCGACGTACGACTACGCGGGCGCCGTGCTGTGGAACAACCACGCCTCCGAGCTGTGGCGCTACTTCACGATCTACCTGCGCCGTGAGATCGCCCGTCGTGCCGGGCTCACCCAGAAGGCCGCCCGGGAACAGTCCCGCGTCTCTTTCGGCAAGGTGGCCGAGTACCAGAAGCGCGGAGCCGTCCACTTCCACGCCGTAATCCGCTTCGACGGACCGGAAGGGCCGGACACCCCGCCTCCGGCCTGGGCCACGCTCGACCTGCTCGCCGACGCCATCCGCGCCGCCGCTGCCCGCGTCACGGTCGACGTGCCGCCCGCCGGTGACCAGCCAGCACGCACCCTGCGCTGGGGCACACAGCTCGACGTCCAGCCCATCGGAGCCTTTGGCAACGGCGACGAGATCACCGAACAGGCCGTGGCCTCCTACGTGGCCAAGTACGCAACCAAAGCGGCCGAGACCACCGGCACTGTGGACCGGCGCATCGGCAACAAGGAAGCCCTCACCCTGCTCGGCGTGCCCGACCACCCTCGTCGGCTGATCGAGGCGTGCCTCGACCTGCACCCGCTCTACCCGGACCGGAAGCTGCGGGACTGGGCTCACATGCTCGGCTTCCGCGGCCACTTCTCCACCAAGTCCCGCCGCTACTCCACCACCCTCGGCGCACTGCGCCAGGCACGCGCTGACTACCGCGCAGCCCAGCAACGCGCCGCCCTCGGCCTGCCCGACCTCGATGACGACCCGGAGGTGACCACGCTCACGCTCGCCCACTGGACCTATGCCGGCCACGGCCACACACCCGGCGAATCCTGGCTCGCTGCCAACATCCGCCGGGACATCCAGCTCAACCGCGAGATCGCCCGCGAAGAACTGCCCGCTCAGCTCGCCTTGGAAGGAGCCGCCGCATGACAACCGCCACCGCCGAACTCCTGACCGTGCCGGAAGTCATGGCGCGGCTCAAGGTCGGCCGGACCAAGGTCTATGACCTGATCCGCACGCACCGCCTGACCTCGATCAAGGTCGACGGATGCCGCCGAATCCCTGCGGACTCGGTCGGGGACTTCATCCGGCGGCAGATCGAGAGGGGTGCCTGATGGCCAAGAAGCGCCCCAACGGTGGCGGCACGATCTCAAGGCGGGCGGACGGTCGCTATATGGGACGTGCGTACGTCACCGACACGGATGGCAACCGTGTCCGCAAGACCGTCTACGGCGCCACCTGGGACGAAGCCAACGAGAAGCTCGGCAAGCTCCAGGACCAAGAGCGCAACGGCGTCCCAGTGCCGTCCCGCTCCTGGACGGTCGGCGAGTGGCTGACGTACTGGCTTGAGCACATCGTGGAGCCGGAGCGCGAGCACAACACCTACGCCAAGTACGAGTCCAAGATCCGGCTGTACCTGCTGCCGCATCTCGGCAAGAAACCCTTGGTGAAGCTCACGCCTGCCCAGCTCCGCGCCTTCATGGCCACGCTAAAGCGTGAGGAGATCGGCGCGGCTACCCGCTTCGAGGTGCTCCGTGTCCTCCGGAACGCGCTCAACCGGGCCATCCGTGAGGAGCTGCTGACGCGCAACGTCGCGCTGCTGGTCGACATGCCCAAGGTCACCAAGGACAAGGGCGCGGCATGGAGCGCGCGGGAGGCGATCACATTCCTTCGCTCGGTCCGCGCTCACCGTCTCTACGCGGCCTGCGTGCTCGTCCTGGTCCTCGGCCTTCGCCGCAGTGAGGTCCTGGGCCTGCGCTGGCAGGACGTCGACTTCGAGGCCCGCCAGTTCACCCCGGTCAAGCAGGTGCAGAGGGTCAAGGGCGTCGGCCTGGTCCTCAAGGACCTCAAGACCGAGTCCTCTCAGGCAGTGCTCCCGCTGCCGGAGTTTTGCGCTCGTGCCCTGGAGGAGCGGCGGGAGCTGCAAGAGCTGGAGCGGAAGATCGCTGGTGAGCACTGGTCGCAGGAGCCGGACCATGACCTGATCTTCTCCTCGGAGCGTGGCGGCATGATCGACCCGGTGGGCTTCTCCCGGACCTTCGATCGGCTCGTGAAGCGGGCTGGTGTGCGTCGCATCACGGTCCGGCTCGCCCGGCACACCTGCGGCACGCTGCTCGCCTTCCTGAAGGTGCACCCCAAGGTGGCTCAGGCGATCCTCCGGCACAGCCAGATCAGCATGACCATGGATGTCTACACGCATGTGGTCGGCGACAGTGAGCGGGAAGCCGTAGCGATGCTCGCTGAGCTGCTGGAAGATCCGCTGATCGGCTGACCGTCGCTGTTGGTGTCAATCGTGGGTGTCAAAAGACCCCCGGCCCTAGTGGACCGGGGGTCTTTTGGCTGGTGGGGCTAACAGGATTTGAACCTGTGGCCTCATCCTTATCAGGGATGCGCTCTAACCAACTGAGCTATAGCCCCGCCGCGCTCTGCGGTTTGTCTCCCGCGCGCTGACCCCTGAAGATTAGCGCACCAGGTGGGAAGTCCCAAAATCGATACCCGGAGGCGGGCTTCCGACGCTCCGCGAGGGCGCGAAGAGCGGTGTCTACTCGTCCTCCGCCAGCGTCAGTTCGATACCGCCGACGAAGCCGGCCGACAGGTTGTAGATGAAGGCGCCGAGCGTCGCCAGGGCGGTCGCCAGGATGACGTCGATGACCGCGATGATCGTGGTGAACATCAGGACGTTCGGCAGGGACAGGTACGACTGCAGGTCGAAGCCGTTCGACTCGTTCGAGCCGGTGGCCTCCGAAATCGTGCCGCCGACCGTGGAGAAGACGCCCATCGCGTCCATGACCATCCACAGCACCGCGGCGGCCACGATCGTGCAGATGCCGAGCGCGACGGAGAGCAGGAAGCTGACCTTCATCACCGACCACGGGTCGGCCTTGGCCACGCGCAGGCGGGCCTTGCGGGTGCGGGGCATCGTGCTCGCCCCGGTGCGCGGGCGGCGTACGGCACCCGCCGGCGCCTGCGACTGGTAGGCCTGCGGCGGGTGGTAGGGCCCGGCGGGCTGCTGCGGCCGGCGTTCTCCGGGCAGGGGGGACGCGGGCGGCTGTGCGGCACCGGAAGCGGCCGGGGCGGCTCCGGGGGTGGCCTGCGGGTCGGACGAGGGCGAGTCGGCCGCGGGCGGCTTGATCGCTTTCAGATTCGTGGTGTGCGTATCCGTCGCCTCCGCGGCGGAGCCACGGCCGCCGCCGTCCGTGTCCGTACCGGTCGATCCGGCGCCCGTGGCTCCGCTCACGCTGACTCACTCCTCGTGCTACTCGGCCGAGGGCGCCTCACCCTCGTCCGTGCCGGTGGTCGCGGCACCCTCCGCGGTCTCGTCCACGGCCACGTCGCCGTCGACTTCCTCCGCCTCGCGTCCCGCCTCGGCGTTACGTGCGATACCGACCACGGCATCGCGCTTGCCCAGGTTGATCAGTTGGACGCCCATGGTGTCACGGCCCGTCTCCCTGATCTCATTGACTCGCGTACGAATCACACCGCCGGACAGTGTGATGGCGAGGATCTCGTCGGTCTCCTCGACCACCAGCGCGCCGACGAGCGAGCCGCGGTCCTCCACGATCTTGGCGGCCTTGATGCCGAGGCCGCCGCGTCCCTGGACGCGGTACTCGTCGACGGCGGTCCGCTTCGCGTACCCACCGTCGGTGGCAGTGAACACGAACGTACCGGGTCGAACAACATTCATCGAGAGCAGTTCGTCTCCCTCACGGAAACTCATGCCCTTGACACCCGAGGTGGCGCGGCCCATCGGGCGCAGCGACTCGTCGGTCGCCGTGAACCGGATCGACTGTGCCTTCTTGCTGATCAGAAGCAGATCGTCCTCGGGCGAGACCAGTTCGGCACCGATCAGTTCGTCGCCGGAACCGTCCGCCGTCTCACGGAGGTTGATCGCGATCACACCGCCGGAGCGGGGCGAATCGTAATCCTTCAGAGGCGTCTTCTTGACCAGGCCGGACTTGGTGGCCAGCACCAGGTACGGGGCCGCCTCGTAGTCGCGGATCGCAAGGATCTGGGCGATCGCCTCGTCCGGCTGGAAGGCCAGCAGGTTGGCCACGTGCTGGCCGCGCGCGTCCCGGCCGGCCTCCGGCAGCTCGTAGGCCTTGGCCCGGTAGACGCGGCCCTTGTTGGTGAAGAACAGCAGCCAGTGGTGCGTGGTCGACACGAAGAAGTGGTCGACGATGTCGTCTTCCTTGAGCTTCGTGCCGCGTACGCCCTTGCCGCCGCGCTTCTGGGCGCGGTAGTCGTCGGTCTTGGTGCGCTTGATGTAGCCGCCGCGGGTGACCGTGACGACGATGTCCTCCTCGGCGATCAGGTCCTCGATGGACATGTCGCCCTCGTACGGGATCAGCTTGGTCTGCCGGTCGTCGCCGTACTTCTCGACGATCGCGGTCAGCTCCTCGCTGACGATGCCGCGCTGGCGGACGGGGGAGGCGAGGATCTCGTTGTACTCGTTGATCTTCGCCTGGAGTTCGTCGTGCTCCTGGACGATCTTCTGGCGCTCCAGGGCGGCCAGGCGCCGGAGCTGCATCTCCAGGATGGCGTTGGCCTGGATGTCGTCGATCTCCAGCAGGCTCATCAGGCCCTCGCGCGCGATCTCGACGGTCTGGCTGCCCCGGATCAGCGCGATGACCTCGTCGATGGCGTCCAGGGCCTTGAGCAGGCCGCGCAGGATGTGCGCGCGCTCCTCGGCCTTGCGCAGCCGGAAGCGGGTCCGGCGGACGATGACCTCGATCTGGTGCGTCACCCAGTGGCGGATGAACGCGTCCAGGGACAGGGTGCGCGGCACGCCGTCGACGAGCGCCAGCATGTTGGCGCCGAAGTTCGTCTGCAGGTCGGTGTGCTTGTACAGGTTGTTCAGGACGACCTTGGCGACCGCGTCCCGCTTCAGCACGATGACCAGGCGCTGGCCGGTGCGCGACGACGTCTCGTCACGGACGTCCGCGATACCGCCGATCTTGCCGTCCTTCACCAGGTCGGCGATCTTCTGCGCCAGGTTGTCCGGGTTGACCTGGTACGGAAGCTCGGTGACCACCAGGCACTGGCGGTTCTGGATCTCCTCGACCTCCACGACCGCGCGCATGGTGATCGAGCCGCGGCCGGTGCGGTAGGCCTCCTCGATGCCCTTGCGGCCCACGACGAGCGCGCCGGTCGGGAAATCGGGGCCCTTGATGCGCTCGATGAGGGCGTCCAGCAGCTCCTCGTGCGACGCCTCGGGGTTGTCCAGGTACCACTGGGCGCCGGCCGCGACCTCGCGCAGGTTGTGCGGCGGGATGTTGGTCGCCATGCCGACCGCGATACCCGCCGAACCGTTGATCAGCAGGTTCGGGAAGCGGGCCGGAAGGACCGTCGGCTCCTGGGAGCGGCCGTCGTAGTTGTCCGTGAAGTCGACGGTCTCCTCGTCGATGTCACGGACCATCTCCATCGACAGCGGCGCCATCTTGCACTCGGTGTAGCGCATGGCGGCCGCGGGGTCGTTGCCCGGGGAGCCGAAGTTGCCGTTGGAGTCCACCAGCGGCATCCGCATCGACCACGGCTGCGCGAGGCGGACCAGCGCGTCGTAGATCGAGGAGTCGCCGTGCGGGTGGTAGTTGCCCATGACGTCGCCGACGACGCGGGCGCACTTGTAGAAGCCGCGCTCGGGGCGGTAGCCGCCGTCGTACATGGCGTACAGGACGCGGCGGTGGACGGGCTTGAGACCGTCGCGGACGTCGGGCAGCGCACGGGACACGATGACGGACATCGCGTAGTCCAGGTACGAGCGCTGCATCTCCGTCTCGAGCCCGACGGGCTCGACGCGCATAGCGACTTCGCCGCCCTCTTCGGGGGTGACGGGAGTGTTCTCGTCGGCCATTGCTGGTGAAGATCCTTCCTGGTGCGGTCAGCTGAGACCGACTCAGATGTCGAGGAAGCGGACGTCCTTGGCGTTGCGCTGGATGAACTGGCGGCGGGCCTCCACGTCCTCGCCCATCAGGACCGAGAACAGGTCGTCGGCCTGGGCGGCGTCGTCGAGGGTGACCTGGCCGAGGACGCGGTGCTCCTGGTCCATCGTGGTCACGCGCAGTTCCTCGGCGTTCATCTCGCCGAGACCCTTGAAGCGCTGGATCGAGTCCTCGCGGACGCGCTTGCCACGCTGCCGGCCCATCTCGATCAGCGCGTCGCGCTCGCGGTCCGAGTAGGCGTACTCGATGTCGTCCCGACCCCACTTGATCTTGTACAGCGGGGGGCGCGAGAGGTACACGTGCCCGGCCTCGACCAGCGGGCGCATGAAGCGGAACAGGAAGGTGAGCAGCAGGGTGCTGATGTGCTGGCCGTCGACGTCGGCGTCCGCCATCAGGATGATCTTGTGGTAGCGGAGCTTCTCGATGTCGAAGTCCTCGTGCACGCCGGTGCCGAAGGCGGAGATCAGCGCCTGGATCTCCTGGTTCTGCAGGATCTTGTCGATCCTGGCCTTCTCGACGTTGAGGATCTTGCCCCGGATCGGGAGGATCGCCTGGTACTCCGGGTTGCGGCCGGACTTGGCCGAGCCGCCGGCGGAGTCACCCTCGACGATGAAGATCTCGCACTTGGTCGGGTCGTTCGACTGGCAGTCGGAGAGCTTGCCCGGCAGGGACGCCGACTCCAGCAGGCCCTTGCGGCGGGTCAGGTCGCGGGCCTTGCGGGCCGCCACGCGCGCGGTGGCCGCCTGGATGCCCTTGCGGATGATGTCCGCGGCCTCCACCGGGTTGCGGTCCAGCCAGTCGTTGAGGTGCTCGTAGACCGCCTTCTGCACGAAGGTCTTCGCCTCGGTGTTGCCCAGCTTGGTCTTCGTCTGGCCCTCGAACTGCGGTTCGCTCAGCTTGACCGAGATGATCGCGGTCAGACCCTCGCGGATGTCGTCACCGGTGAGGTTGTCGTCCTTCTCGCGCAGCAGCTTCTTGTCGCGCGCGTACTTGTTGATCAGCGAGGTCAGCGCGGCACGGAAGCCCTCCTCGTGCGTACCGCCCTCGTGGGTGTGGATGATGTTCGCGAAGGAGTACACGCCCTCGCTGTAGCCGCTGTTCCACTGCATCGCGACCTCGAGGGACAGGCTCTTGTCCTTGTCCTCGGCCTCGAGGTCGATCACGGTGGGGTGCACCGCGTCTCCCTTGCGGGAGTTGAGGTACTTCACGAAGTCGACGATGCCGCCCTCGTAGTGGTACGTGACCGACTTGACCTCGGCCTTCTCGTCCGCGCCCGCCTCGTCCGCACCGCTGGTGGCCTTCGCCGACTCGCGCTCGTCGGTGAGCTTGATCGTCAAGCCCTTGTTGAGGAACGCCATCTCCTGGAAACGCCGCGACAGCGTCTCGAAGGAGTACTCGGTGGTCTCGAAGATGTCCGGGTCCGCCCAGAAGGTGACCGACGTGCCGGTCTCCTCGGTCGCCTCGTGCTTGGCGAGCGGCGCCGTGGGGACGCCCATCTTGTAGTCCTGCGTCCAGCGGTACCCGTCGGTCCTCACCTCGACGGAGACCTTGGACGACAGGGCGTTCACCACGGACACACCGACACCGTGCAGACCGCCGGAGACGGCGTAACCGCCACCGCCGAACTTGCCGCCCGCGTGCAGCACGGTCAGCACGACCTCGACGGCCGGCTTGCCCTCGGAGGGCACGATGCCCACCGGGATGCCGCGGCCGTTGTCGACGACGCGCACGCCGCCGTCGGCGAGGATCGTGACGTCGATCGTGTCCGCGTACCCGGCCAGCGCCTCGTCGACCGAGTTGTCGACGACCTCGTACACGAGGTGGTGCAGTCCTCGCTCACCGGTCGAACCGATGTACATGCCGGGTCGCTTGCGGACCGCGTCCAGACCCTCGAGGACGGTGATGGCGCTGGCGTCGTACGACGCGGTGACCTCGCCGTTGGAGGCGGCCCCCGCGCCGTTCACGCCGGCGTCGGTGGACTGGATGTTCTCGTTGGGGTTGCCGGAATCGGCCACGAAGCGCCCTTTCTGGCACAGCACGAGCCGGGCTCCTGGGGGTACCCCTCTGGAGAGGGTTGCCGGAGCGGCTGCGGCATGTTGCGTTGGTAAGCCTTGATTCAGCGTTGCTCAGCTTTTCCCGGGCGGTCCCCACGTTCGGGGCGGGATTGTCCTCCAGTCTACCGGTAGCGCCGACAGTGATGGGGGTTTGCCGGTACCTGAGTCCGCATGTGCCGCCCTCAACCGGTCTCGTCCGACTCCCCATATACGGAGCGGGGCTCCAAGGGGCTCTGAGCGGCACTCAGCGCTTCCGGCTGTCAACCCTTGGCTACCTGGGAGTCGGAGCGGTGTCCGCGACCGCGTGCGGGCACCCCGAAAGGGCCGCCGACCACCCCTCTCGACGGCTGTGTGTGATGTCTGTCACCCGTAGGTGTCCCCAGGCCCGGTGCTCCCCGGGGCCCGCAACGGGCCGAAGCGGCGGACGGGACCGCCGGGGCCCTGGACCTTGATCAGCCGCACCGTGCCGTGCCCCAGGTCCTCGTTGAGCCGCGCCACGAGCTGCGGAGCCAGCAGCCTGAGCTGCGTCGCCCAGGCCGTGGAGTCGCACCGTACGACCAGGACCCGCTCGTCCTCGTCGTACGACTGCGGAACGCAGTGCCGGGCGAGGTCCTCACCGACGATCTGCGGCCAGCGGCCCATCACCCCGCCCACCGCGGCCGGGGTCTCCCAGCCGCGCTCGGTGATCAGCCGGTTGATCGCCGCACCGAGCGGCATGGGGTCGCGCCGGTCGCCGCGCGCGCCGGAGCGCAGACCGCCGCGCCGCGCCTGCCTCTTCTGCTGCGCCGCCTCCCCCCGCGCGCGTGCCTGTTCCTTGGCGGCCCTCAGCGCCACGCGCGCGAGGTCCACGCCCGACACCTCGGGCGTCTTCTTGGGTGCGGGCTCGTCGGTGCTCATGCGCGCTCCACAGTTCCGTCGGACACGGAGTACCGCGTCCCCGCCAGTACGTCCGGTACGTCGTCGTCGACCGCCGCGGTCACCAGCACCTGCTCCCCGGGCGCCACCAGCTCCGCCAGCCGCTCGCGGCGGCGGCTGTCCAGCTCGGCGAAGACGTCGTCGAGGACGAGCACCGGCTCGTTGCCCTCCGCGCGCAGCAGGTCGTACGACGCCAGGCGCAGCGACAGGGCGTACGACCAGGACTCGCCGTGGGACGCGTACCCCTTCGCGGGCAGTTGACCGAGCTTGAGCAGCAGATCGTCCCGGTGCGGTCCGACCAGGGTCACGCCGCGCTCGATCTCCTGTTTGCGGGCGTCGGCGAGCGCCCCCATCAACTGCTCGTACAGGGCCTCGCGCGTGTGGGCCTCGCCGGGCGCGGACGGCTTGTACTCCAGGGCGACCGGGCCGCCGCCGGGCGCCAGTTGCTCGTACGCCTTGTCGGCGAGCGGCTGGATGGCCGCGACCAGGTCGAGGCGCTGGGCCAGGAGCTCGGCGCCCGCGCGCGCGAGGTGCTGGTCCCAGACGTCCAGGGTGGACAGGTCCACGGAGCGGCCGCCGTGACGGCGGGCCAGCGCGGCCGTCTTCAGCAGGGTGTTCCGCTGCTTGAGGACCCGGTCGTAGTCGGAGCGGACCCCGGCCATGCGCGGGGAGCGCGCGGTGATCAGCTCGTCCAGGAAACGGCGCCGCTCGCCGGGATCGCCCTTGACCAGCGCGAGGTCCTCCGGCGCGAACAGCACCGTCCGTACGATGCCGAGCACGTCCCGGGGCCTGACCTGCGAGGACCGGTTGATGCGGGCCCGGTTGGCCTTGCCGGGGTTCAACTCCAGCTCGACCAGTTGCTGTCTCTCGCCCTGGCGCACCGCGGCCCGGATGATCGCGCGCTCGGCGCCCATGCGGACGAGGGGGGCGTCGGAGGAGACCCGGTGGCTGCCGAGGGCGGCGAGATAGCCGACCGCCTCGACGAGGTTCGTCTTGCCCTGTCCGTTCGGGCCGACGAAGGCGGTGACGCCCGGGTCGAGCGGGACTTCGACCCGGGCGTACGAGCGGAAGTCGGCCAGCGACAGATGCGTGACGTGCATGGTCGTTCGCCGACCTCCCCCAGGGTTGTGGACCACCGTGCGGCCCTGTGGACTACTTCTTCTCCACGGCGTGGCCGCCGAACTGGTTGCGCAGCGCCGCGATCATCTTCATCTGCGGCGAGTCGTCCTGCCGCGAGCTGAAGCGGGCGAACAGGGACGCCGTGATCGCCGGGAGCGGCACGGCGTTGTCGATGGCGGCCTCGACGGTCCAGCGGCCCTCGCCGGAGTCCTCGGCGTAGCCGCGCAGCTTGTCCAGGTGCTCGTCGTCGTCGAGGGCGTTGACCGCGAGGTCGAGCAGCCAGGAGCGGATCACAGTGCCCTCCTGCCAGGAGCGGAAGACCTCGCGGACGTTCTCCACGGACTGGACCTTCTCCAGCAGCTCCCAGCCCTCGGCGTACGCCTGCATCATGGCGTACTCGATGCCGTTGTGGACCATCTTGGAGAAGTGGCCGGCGCCGACCCTGCCCGCGTGGACCGAGCCGTAGGGGCCCTCCGGCTTGAGCGCGTCGAAGATCGGCTGCACCTTGGCGATGTTCTCGGGGTCCCCGCCGTACATCAGCGCATAGCCGTTCTGCAGGCCCCACACGCCGCCGGAGACGCCGCAGTCGACGAAGCCGATGCCCTTGACGCCGAGTTCGGCGGCGTGCTTCTCGTCGTCCGTCCAGCGGGAGTTGCCGCCGTCCACCACGACGTCACCGGGCTCGAGCAGCTCGGCCAGCTCGTCGATCGTCGACTGGGTCGGGGCACCGGCCGGGACCATCACCCAGATCACACGCGGGCCCTTCAGCTTGCCCACCAGCTCTTCGAGGCTGTGGACATCGGCGAGGTCCGGGTTGCGGTCGTATCCGATGACGGTGTGGCCTGCGCGGCGTATCCGCTCGCGCATGTTGCCGCCCATCTTGCCGAGGCCGACGAGACCGAGCTCCATCAGTTGTTCCTTAGGTTGCGATGTGGCATGACGGCACTTGCGTACCTGGTCCGAGCCTAAACCCGGACGCTCATGCACACCTGTGGGCATACGCGCTCAGACGTAGCCCCTCCCACCTGCGGCTTTCCGCGGCTACGGCGCCTGCCCGCGCCCAGCCCGGGCGCGGGCCGTCCACAGGCCGCCCGGCGCTGTGGACACCGGGACCGGGCACGCCGCCCGGCCCGGATGTCCCCGGGGCCGCTCAGCCGCTCAGCCGCACCGGCATGATCAGGTACTTGTACGCCTGGTCCGCCTCGGCGTCGATGGCCGGCTTGCCGCCCAGCAGCGCGGGCTTCGTGGACGTCGTGAACGAGAGCTGGGCGACCGGGGAGTCGATCGCGCTCAGGCCGTCCAGCAGGAAGGTCGGGTTGAAGGCGATCGAGATGTCGTCGCCCTCGAGCTGGGCGTCGACCCTTTCCACAGCCTGTGCGTCGTCGCTGGAACCGGCCTCCAGGATCAGCACGCCCTGCTCGAAGCTCAGCCGCACCGGGGTGTTCCGCTCGGCGACCAGCGCCACACGCTTGACGGCCTCCACGAACGGGGCGGTCTCGAGGGTGGCGACCGAGTTGAACTCCGTCGGGAACAGCGTGCGGTACTTCGGCAGGTCGCCCTCCAGGAGGCGGGTCGTCGTCCGCCGCCCGGCGCCCTCGAAGCCGATCAGGCCCTCGCCCGCGCCCGAGCCGGACAGCGCCAGGGTCACGCTGTCGCCGCTGGTCAGCGACTTGGCCGTGTCCAGGAGCGTCTTGGCGGGCACCAGGGCGACCGCGGACGCCTCCGGGTTCTCCGGCTTCCACAGGAACTCGCGGACCGCGAAGCGGTAGCGGTCGGTGGAGGCCAGCGTGACCGTGTCGCCCTCGATCTCGATGCGCACACCGGTCAGCACGGGCAGCGTGTCGTCACGGCCGGCGGCGATGGCGACCTGCTGCACGGCGGAGGCGAAGACCTCGCCGGGGACCGTGCCCGTCGCGTTCGGCATCTGCGGCAGCGCCGGGTACTCCTCCACAGGCAGTGTGTGCAGGGTGAACCGGGAGGAGCCGCAGACCACCGTCGCCCGTACACCGTCTGTGGAAATCTCCACCGGGCGGTTGGGGAGGGCGCGGGAGATGTCGGCGAGGAGGCGGCCGGAGACGAGGACCGTGCCCTCCTCCTCGACCTCCGCCTCCACGGACACGCGTGCGGAGACCTCGTAGTCGAAGCTGGACAGGCTCAGCTGCCCGTCCTCGGCCCTCAGCAGCAGGCCGGCGAGGACAGGCGCCGGCGGACGGGCCGGGAGGCTGCGCGCCGCCCAGGCCACTGCCTCCGCGAGTACGTCGCGTTCCACCCGGATCTTCACCGTAAGCCGCCTCCTGCTGTTGCCGGCGCTTCCGCCCTGCTTGGCCTTCGTCGTCTGACTCGGTGTCGTGGGTCCCGGCGAGGGGAAGGACACCGGGGACCAGTCTGACGCACCCCACTGACAGTAGGTGCCTCTCGGGGTCAAGTCGTGACGAGGGGCGGCCGGGAGCCGGAGAGCGAGTTGTGCACAGGCCCCGCTTCCAAGCGAATTTCCCGGTCTCTCTAGTCGGGAGTAGTAGTAGGGCCTGTGGAAACCGTGGATAACCCCGTTGTCCCAGGTCGGAGGCGGAATTTTGTCCACGGGGCCTGTGGGCGCGACCGGTGGACAACCCGGGGTCTCTGTGGAGAACGGAAAGTTCTGCACACCCCGTGCACAGCCTCGGGGCACTTCTCCCCAGTGCCGTCCCCAGTTTTACCCGCCTTTCCCACAGGGCAACCCAGCACCTTGATGTGACGCCTTTCACTCCCGCCGGTGAGGGGCCGCGTCGCGTTGCCGAACAGTGGACAGAGCTGTGGAGAAGCTGGGGATCACTGGGGACAATCGGCCTTGCCCTGTGGGTTGCCGGTGGACAACTCCATGCACACCCTGTGGACCGGCCCGTCGTCCACAGACTGTGGAGATCTTCCGTCCACGAATCCACAAGCCGCTGAGCTGGTCTGATGGTTCTCCCGCCGTACCGCCTGTGGATGCGATCTGGACAACTTCCCGGTCCCCAGGATGTGGACGGAAGAAAGTCACCGGATCTGTGGAGAGTGGCCGTAACCCGGCAGGTATTCGAACAGCGGGTGTCGTGAGGTGGCCGCCGGGCGGGTCGGCCGACCGTGGGCGGCGGTGGCGAGGAGGAGGGCTGGAGGGGGCGTGAGGGGCGGTGAGGGGGCGGGGCGGGGCGGACGGGGCGGTGGCCGCGCCTCGGCGCCACCGCAGCCGACCGCGTCGCTCGAGGGCACGCACGGCCGGCAGGGGGCGCGGCCCGCAGGGGCATCGCCGACAGGGCGTCGTCGGTCAGGAGCGTCGTGGGCGGGAACGCCGCGGCGGAACGCGAAGGCGCCCCGGGGCCTTGCTCTGCCCCAGGGCGCCTGCTGTGGCGTAGGACTCTGTGCATCGGCCCGTGGGTTCGTGTGCGTGGGTCCGTCTGCGTGGGTCCGTCTGTGTGGGTCCGTGCCGACCGCGTCAGCCGTTCTTGATGCGGTTCGTCAGCTCCGTCACCTGGTTGTAGATGGAGCGCCGCTCGGCCATCAGCGCGCGGATCTTGCGGTCGGCGTGCATGACCGTCGTGTGGTCGCGGCCGCCGAACTGTGCGCCGATCTTGGGCAGCGACAGATCGGTCAGCTCACGGCACAGGTACATGGCGATCTGCCGCGCGGTCACCAGGGCGCGGCCGCGTGAGGTGCCGCACAGGTCCTCCACCGTCAGCCCGAAGTAGTCGGCGGTGGCCGCCATGATGGCCGTCGCGGTGATCTCGGGGGCCGTGTCCTCGCCGCCGGGGATCAGGTCCTTGAGCACGATCTCCGTCAGGCCCAGGTCCACGGGCTGCCGGTTCAGCGATGCGAACGCCGTCACCCGGATCAGTGCGCCCTCCAGCTCGCGGATGTTGCGCGAGATCCGGGAGGCGATGAACTCCAGCACCTCCGGCGGCGCGTTCAGCTGTTCCTGCACCGCCTTCTTGCGCAGGATCGCGATGCGCGTCTCCAGCTCCGGCGGCTGGACGTCGGTGATCAGTCCCCACTCGAAGCGGTTGCGCAGCCGGTCCTCCAGGGTGACCAGCTGCTTGGGCGGCCGGTCCGAGGACAGCACGATCTGCTTGTTGGCGTTGTGGAGCGTGTTGAAGGTGTGGAAGAACTCCTCCTGCGTCGACTCCTTCTGCGCCAGGAACTGGATGTCGTCGACGAGCAGGATGTCCATGTCGCGGTAGCGCTTGCGGAACGCGTCCGCCTTGCCGTCGCGGATGGAGTTGATGAACTCGTTGGTGAACTCCTCGGAGCTCACGTACCGCACGCGCGTGCCCGGGTAGAGGCTGCGCGCGTAGTGCCCGATCGCGTGCAGCAGGTGCGTCTTGCCGAGCCCCGACTCCCCATAGATGAACAAGGGGTTGTACGCCTTGGCCGGCGCCTCGGCGACGGCGACGGCGGCGGCGTGCGCGAAGCGGTTCGAGGCCCCGATCACGAACGTGTCGAAGAGGTACTTCGGGTTCAGGCGAGCGGTGGGCTCGCCCGGCCCGGTCGCCGGCGCGGGCTGCGCGGCCAGCGGGCCGGGGGCGCCGGTCGTGGGCAGGGTCGGGCCGACCGGGCCTCCCCGGTGGACGTGGCCGTTGCCGGAGGGCGGCTCCGGGAGCTCACGGCGGTCGGGCCGCTGCTGTTCGTAGTCGGAGCGTCCGCCGTCGTAGTCCGAGCGCCCCCCGTCGTAGTCCGAGCGTCCCTTTTCGTAATCCGAGCGCCCCCCGTCGTAGTCGGGGCGCTGCTGTTCGTAGTCGGGGCGTCCGCCGTCGTAGTCAGGACGTCCGCCGTCGTAGTCCGAGCGCTGCTGCTCGTACGGCGACCGGTCCAGCGACTGCGAGCGGTAGTCCGGTGTCGCGTACGGGTCGCGCTCGGGGAAGCCGAGCCGCTGCTGCTGCCAGCCGTAGTCGTCCTGGGCGGGGCGCGGCCAGGCGCCGGGCTCCGGGCGCTGGTACTCGCCGGGGTACGCGGGCCGGGCGGGCGGGAGCTGGTCGGGCCGGATCACGGGGAGCTGGTCGCCGGGACGCTGGTCGGGGCGGCCCGCGCGGTGATCGCGGTGGTCGCGGTGGTCGTCGGCACGGTGGCGGCCGTACCCCTCGTAGCCGCCGCCGTCATAAGCGTCGCGGCCCTGCGGGGAGGGCAGCTCGGGCTCCTCGTAGCGCGAGGGGGCGGACGGGGCCGGGGGCTCGCCCGCGGAGTCGTCGACGGTGATCGCGATACGGATCGGGCGGCCGCACTCGCGGCTCAGCGTGTCGCTGACGACCGGTGCCAGCCGGCCCTCCAGGACGCCCTTCGCGAACTCGTTCGGTACGGCGAGCAGAGCGGTGTCGGCCACCAGCGCCAGTGGCTGGCAGCGCCTGATCCAGTGCTCGTCCTTCGCCTCGACGCCCGGACCGTGGCCCTCACCGAGGAGCTGCTCGAGTACTCGCGGCCACACTGCGGCAAGATCGGCGGGTACGTCAGCCACAGGGCACGCTCTCTCACGGGGTCCCACGAACGTGTGGTTGCGGGACGGGTCGGGATGTGAATCGGTTCGGTCGGGTCGGGAGCAAAACTGCTCGGGCAGGGATAAGGGAACGAATCGGAGTTCAGTCACGGTAGTCAGGGCGGCCCGTGCGGTTCAAGTTGTTGTCCCCAGCCTGTGGACAAGTGTCCCCGACAGGCCACCGGTTTGACCGGATGGCGCGGCCCCGCGTACCGTAACCAGGTCGAGTTGTCGATGGCTGCTGCCGCCTGCCTCCGATGGGCACAGATCACGTACCAGTGTGCCGACCAGGCACATTTCGGTGATCGGGAAGCGGTGCACTCGGGCGTAATGCGAGCTACTCGTGGGCGCACGGTGACAGCCAGGCGACACCCCGCCACCCATCGAATCATTACTGGAGCCCCCGAGTGAGCAAGCGCACCTTCCAGCCGAACAACCGTCGTCGCGCGAAGACCCACGGCTTCCGGCTGCGTATGCGCACCCGTGCCGGCCGCGCCATCCTGGCGTCCCGCCGCAGCAAGGGTCGCGCCCGCCTGTCCGCCTGATCGCGTACAGGTCATGACGTGCTGCCTACCGAGCATCGGCTGAGGCGGCGCGAGGACTTCGCGACCGCGGTACGCCGAGGACGCCGGGCCGGACGCCCGCTTCTCGTCGTCCACCTTCGCAGCGGTGCCACGGACCCGCACGCGCCTGGGGAGAGCGCTCCCCCGACGCGTGCGGGTTTCGTCGTGAGCAAGGCCGTGGGTGGAGCGGTCGTGCGCAACAAGGTGAAGCGCAGGCTTCGCCATCTGATGCGTGACCGAGTGGCGGTGTTGCCCCCCGGTAGCCTGGTAGTCGTACGAGCGCTGCCCGGTGCGGGTGACGCAGACCATGCACAGCTGGCCCGAGACCTGGATGCCGCCCTCCAGCGGCTGCTGGGAGGAGGGGGCGCGCGATGAAGTACCCGCTGCTGGCTCTGATCAAGCTCTATCAGTGGACGATCAGTCCACTGCTCGGGCCCGTGTGCAAGTACTACCCGTCGTGTTCCCACTACGGCTACACGGCCATCGACCGGCACGGTGCGATCAAGGGGACGGCACTGACCGCCTGGCGCATCCTGCGGTGCAATCCGTGGTCGCTCGGCGGTGTGGACCATGTCCCGCCGCGCAAGCGTCCGCGGTGGCACGAAATGCTGCGCGGCGCCTGGCGCGCACGCAAGGGCGGGCCCTCCGCCGCCGAACCGGCCATCGAGGGGATTCTTCCTTCGAGCCCGGCCGCAGAGACCTCGTCCCATGCCCAAGGAGCATGATTAGTGGACACGATTGCCAGCCTCTTCAGCTTCATCACCACACCCGTTTCCTGGGTCATCGTCCAGTTCCACAAGGTGTACGGCGCGATCTTCGGCGCTGACACCGGCTGGGCCTGGGGCCTGTCCATCGTGTCCCTGGTGATCCTGATCCGTATCTGCCTGATCCCGCTCTTCGTGAAGCAGATCAAGGCGACCCGGGCCATGCAGACGCTCCAGCCCGAGATGAAGAAGATCCAGGAGCGCTACAAGAACGACAAGCAGCGTCAGTCCGAAGAGATGATGAAGCTGTACAAGGAGTCGGGCACCAACCCGCTCTCCTCGTGCCTTCCCATCCTGGCGCAGTCCCCGTTCTTCTTCGCCCTGTACCACGTGCTCAACGGCATCGCGACGGGCAAGACGATCGGTGTCATCAACGACACGCTGCTTGCCAGCGCCCGCAAGGCGCACATCGTCGGTGCCCCGCTCGCCGCGAAGTTCACGGACGGCTCCGGCAAGGTCGCCCAGCTCGGCGCCTCGCTGACCGACGTCCGGGTCGTCACCGCGGTCATGATCGTCCTGATGTCGGCGTCGCAGTTCTACACGCAGCGCCAGCTGATGACGAAGAACGTCGACACGACCGTGAAGACGCCGTTCATGCAGCAGCAGAAGATGCTGATGTACGTCTTCCCCGTGATGTTCGCCGTCTTCGGCATCAACTTCCCGGTCGGTGTCCTCGTCTACTGGCTGACCACCAACGTGTGGACCATGGGCCAGCAGATGTACGTCATCCACAACAACCCGACCCCGGGTTCCAAGGCTCAGGCCGCCTACCTGGAGCGCCTGTACAAGCACGTCACGCACCACGGCAAGATCCGTCGGCGCAGTGAGAAGGCCATCGTCAAGGCGATCGTCGCCAAGGGCCGCGACCGCAACGAGTTCGAGCGCAAGTTCATCAACGGTCTGAGCAAGGCGGGCCTCACGGCCCAGTCCGACGGCACCGTGGTGAAGAGCGAGGTCGCTGCCGTCGCCACCGCCGAGGATGGTGCGACGGACGCCGGTGCCGCCACCCCGAAGCGTCAGCAGCCCAAGCGGCAGAGCAAGTCGCAGCGTCAGTCCGGTGCCGCCAAGCCCGCCGGGAGCTCCGAGCCGGCGTCCTCCTCGCCGTCGCTGGAGAAGGCCGACGCGCCGCAGGACGCCAAGCCGGCGGGTGCCGACAAGAAGGCGACGCCGCAGTCCGGCAGTGGCGCCCGCAGCCGGGCCCAGTCCGGTCAGCGCAAGGGTCCGCAGCGGCCCAAGTCCCCGTCCAAGAAGTAAGAAGGAGTCCATCCCGTGACGGAAGGCACCACCTCCGCCGCTGCCGAGGGTGCAGACACCCTGACCCGCCTGGAGCAGGAGGGCGAGATCGCGGCGGACTACCTCGAGGGTCTGCTGGACATCGCCGACCTCGACGGCGACATCGACATGGACGTCGAGGGCGACCGCGCGTCCGTCTCGATCATCAGCGACACGGGCAGCCGTGACCTGCAGAAGCTGGTCGGCCGTGACGGCGAGGTGCTGGAGGCGCTCCAGGAGCTCACGCGCCTGGCCGTGCACCGGGAGACCGGCGACCGCAGCCGGCTGATGCTCGACATCGCGGGCTTCCGCGCCAAGAAGCGTACGGAGCTCTCGGAGCTCGGCGCCAAGGCGGCGGCCGAGGTCAAGAGCACCGGGGAGCCCGTGAAGCTCAAGCCGATGACGCCGTTCGAGCGCAAGGTGGTGCACGACGCGGTCAAGTCCGCGGGCCTGCGCAGCGAGTCCGAGGGCGAGGAGCCGCAGCGCTTCGTCGTCGTGCTGCCCGCCTGAATCGGTTCGTACGTCTCTCCGGCCCCGTCTGTAGCGCAGGCGGGGCCGAACTTTGTCAGCCTGGTAGTTCTGGTGGTCGGCGCTGGTGGCGCTGATGCGGTACGGAAGGACGGTCCCCGTGACGGAGGCAGCGGAACTCCCCCCTGCGCCCGAGCAGGCACGCGACGTATTCGGTGATCGCTACGCGGATGCGGTCCGGTACGCCGAGCTGCTGGCGGAGGCGGGCGTGCAGCGAGGGCTGATCGGCCCGCGCGAGGTGCCCCGGTTGTGGGAGAGGCACCTGCTGAACTGCGCAGTGCTCTCCGAGGTCGTCCCCGAGGGGGTGACGGTGTGCGACGTGGGCTCGGGTGCGGGCCTGCCCGGCATTCCCCTGGCGCTCGTCCGGGACGATCTGAAGATCACGCTGCTGGAGCCGCTGCTGCGGCGCACCAACTTCCTCACCGAGGTCGTCGAGCTGCTCGGGCTCGATCATGTGACCGTCGTTCGTGGTCGCGCAGAGGAGGTCATGGGCAAGATTCCGCCGGTCCATGTCGTGACCGCGCGGGCCGTGGCTCCGCTGGACCGTCTGGCCACCTGGGGCATTCCGCTGCTGCGTCCCTACGGGGAGATGCTGGCTCTGAAGGGCGACACGGCGGAAGAGGAACTGAAGAGTGCCGCCACCGCTCTGACCAAGCTCGGTGCGGTCGAGACGTCCATCCTCCATGTCGGTCAGGGCATCGTGGACCCGCTGTCGACGGTGGTGCGGGTGGAGGTCGGGGAGAGCCCGGGCGGTGTCCGGTTCGCGGCCAAGCGGGCCAAGGCGGCCCGGACCGGTCGGACGCGTCGGCGTCGTTGATCCGGCGGTTGTCCGATCCGGTCTGAGTCCGGGTCATACGCCACACAAGCTGCCGAACCTGCGCATCTCGGAGTGTCGCGGAGGCCCGACCCCGGCTGCTGTGCATCGTGTTTCACGTGAAACGTCGCTCACTGCTGCACGGAATCATCAGTCGCGGCCGGGCTGCGGCCGAACCCCGGGACCGCAAGCCCCTCGGCTCTCTCGGGGAACCGTCCACTCATAACGCGGTGTCCCCCGTGGAGGGTATGGAGTTGTCCACAGAGGTGGATTTCTCCACAGAAGACCAGACCTCACTGGTTCACAACCCCGAAGACATGGGAGGCTCTGTTCATTGCGAGCCTGATGTCGAGGAGAGTGAATCCTTGCGGTCCGACGCCAACATCGCGGGACCGATGACCGATCCGGTCCCCGGTCCCCGTACCGAGTCGACGGGGGAGGATGTTTCACGTGAAACACCGCCCCCGATGGACGACACTCCCATCGGTCGTGCTGCCCAACTTGCGGTGGAGGCACTGGGGCGCGCCGGCGAGGGCCTGCCACGACCCGAGCAGACCCGGGTCATTGTGGTCGCCAACCAGAAGGGTGGCGTGGGCAAGACGACGACGACCGTCAACCTCGCCGCTTCCCTCGCGTTGCATGGCGCCCGGGTCCTCGTGATCGACCTGGACCCGCAGGGCAATGCGTCCACCGCGCTGGGGATCGACCACCACGCCGAAGTTCCTTCCATCTACGACGTCTTGGTCGAGAGCAAGCCGCTCGCGGAGGTCGTCCAGCCGGTCCCTGACGTGGAAGGCCTCTTCTGCGCCCCTGCCACGATCGATCTCGCAGGTGCGGAGATCGAGCTGGTGTCCCTGGTGGCGCGGGAGAGCCGACTGCAGCGGGCCATCCAAGCCTATGAGCAGCCGTTGGACTACATCCTCATCGACTGCCCGCCCTCCCTCGGCCTGTTGACGGTCAACGCCCTGGTCGCCGGGCAGGAAGTGCTCATCCCGATCCAGTGTGAGTACTACGCCCTGGAGGGCCTGGGCCAGCTACTGCGCAATGTCGACCTGGTGCGCGGACACCTCAACCCCACCCTGCATGTGTCGACCATCCTGCTCACCATGTACGACGGCCGGACGCGTCTGGCGTCCCAGGTGGCGGAAGAGGTGCGCAACCACTTCGGCGACGAGGTGCTGAAGACGAGCATTCCTCGCTCGGTCCGGATCTCCGAGGCGCCGAGCTATGGACAGACGGTGCTGACTTACGATCCAGGATCGAGTGGTGCTCTCTCGTATCTTGAGGCGGCACGTGAAATCGCGCTGAAGGGTGTGGGTGTCCACTACGACGCACAGCACGCCCATCTCGGCGCCCGGACGGAACAGAGCATGGTGGAGGGGATCCAGTGAGTGAGCGACGGAGGGGGTTGGGCCGTGGTCTAGGCGCACTGATCCCTGCTGCCCCGACAGGGGACAAGGCGGCGGGTCAGGCCGCGGTGGGCGGGGGTGCGGCCGCCTCGCCGGCGGCGGTGCCCGTCCTGACGACGGACCGGGGAGTGGCGGCGGCGAAGGTGACGACGCTGCCGACTGTTTCACGTGAAACCGAGGAGACGTCGGCGCAGGGCGCGGTGGAGACGCCCGCGCCCCCGATCGGTGCCCACTTCGCCGAACTGCCTCTCGACGCCATCACCCCGAACCCGCGGCAGCCCCGTGAGGTGTTCGATGAGGACGCGCTCGCCGAACTCGTCACGTCCATCAAGGAGGTCGGCCTTCTCCAGCCGATCGTGGTGCGGCAGATCGGTCCGACGCGCTATGAACTGATCATGGGCGAGCGCCGCTGGCGGGCCTGTCGCGAGGCCGGCCTGGAGGCCATCCCGGCGATCGTGCGAGCCACGGACGACGAGAAGCTGCTCCTGGACGCCCTCTTGGAGAACCTGCACCGGGCCCAGCTGAACCCGCTGGAAGAGGCAGCCGCCTACGACCAGCTCCTCAAGGACTTCAACTGCACCCACGACCAACTGGCCGACCGTATCGGCCGGTCGCGTCCTCAGGTGTCCAACACCCTGCGGCTGCTGAAGCTGTCGCCGGCGGTGCAGCGTCGGGTGGCCGCCGGGGTGCTGTCCGCGGGACACGCGCGGGCGCTGCTGTCCGTCGAGGACTCCGAGGAGCAGGACCGGCTGGCGCACCGCATCGTGGCCGAGGGACTGTCCGTGCGCGCCGTCGAGGAGATCGTCACCCTCATGGGGTCCCGGCCGCGCAGCGCCCCGCGTTCCAAGGGGCCGCGTGCCGGTGCGCGGGTCTCCCCGGCGCTCAGCGACCTGGCGACGCGGCTCTCGGACCGCTTCGAGACCCGGGTCAAGGTCGACCTCGGGCAGAAGAAGGGCAAGATCACCGTCGAGTTCGCCTCAATGGAGGATCTGGAGCGGATTCTCAGCACGCTTGCTCCGGGTGAGGGGCCGGTCCTGCACAAGACCCTTCAGGACGGCGACTCCGAGGAGCCGGAGGACTGAGCCTTCCGGGTGAAGCCGGTTGCGATCGGTGCCCCTCCGCTGCGGGCTGTGTCCGGTGTGTCCCGGACACGGCCCGCTCTTTGCGTTCAGGCGGTATCGATCGAATCACCATCATGGATACGATGCGTTCGGGTATGGCGCATCCACCTGGCGGGCACCTTGATCGGGGAGGCGGGGCCATGCGAACCATGAGCCGTACCGGACTGGTGACTGCGGGCCTGAGTGTGGGAGCCGTCGGCGGGTTCGTCGGCAGCCTGCTCAGGGAGCGGAGCGCTCTGACAGCCGCCCGCAGTGCTGCGGGCGAAGGAAGCGAGGAACTGCCTTCATGGGGCGTCGGCTCGTACCGCTCACGCTGGACAACCTTCCGGACCTTCCCAAGCGCTGTCGCGCGTGTGTCTTCTGGGAACTGGATCCCGTCAGCGGAGAGGCCGCGGTAAAGGCGGGCACGTCTGCGCTGGAGAAGGAGGCGTGGATCTCCGCTGTCCTGCTGGACTGGGGTTCCTGCGGCCGGGTCGTCTACGTGGACGACGTACCGGTGGGGTTCGTGCTGTATGCGCCGCCCGCCTATGTCCCGCGCTCCACGGCCTTCCCCACGAGCCCGGTGTCACCGGATGCGGTCCAGCTGATGACCGCTTTCATCATGCCCGGCTACCAGGGTCAGGGGCTCGGTCGGGTGATGGTCCAGACGGTCGCCAAGGATTTGCTGCGTCGGGGCTTCAAGGCGATCGAGGTCTTCGGCGACGCGCGCTGGAAGGAACCGGCGTGCCTGCTGCCCGCCGACCACTTGCTTGCGGTGGGATTCAAAACGGTGCGGCCGCACCCGACGTATCCACGGCTCAGGCTGGAGCTGCGCTCCACACTCTCCTGGAAGGAAGACGTCGAGCTGGCGCTGGATCGTCTGCTGGGAGCCGTACAGAAGGAACCGGCGCTGCGGCCGCTGTGAGACCGGGTGCATGCGCATGAGACCGGGTGCATGCGTAGGGGCCGGCCCTCAGGGCCGGCCCCTACGCGTTTCACGTGAAACATGACCGCCTCGATTGGCGGCCTCGCCGACTACTCGGCGATGAAGTCCTCGAGGTCGCGGACGATCGCGGCCTTCGGCTTGGCACCGACGATGGTCTTGGCGACTTCGCCGCCCTGGTAGACGTTCAGGGTCGGGATCGACATAACGCCGTACTTCGCGGCCGTCGCCGGGTTCTCGTCGATGTTGAGCTTGACGACCTCGATCTTGTCTCCATACTCGGTGGCGATCGCCTCGAGCGACGGGGCGATCTGGCGGCAGGGGCCGCACCAGGCAGCCCAGAAGTCCACCAGGACGGGCTTCTCGCTCTTGAGGACTTCCTCCTCGAAGGAGGCGTCGGTCACGTTCTTCAGGGTGCCTGCCACGGCGGGCTCCTTACCTCGGTGATGCGGTGGGCGAAACGGGGGTCAGACGGTGGTCTTCTCGGGCTCGGCCTGCTGCTCGCTGTCTGCGAGGGCGGCGAGGTAGCGCTCGGCGTCCAGGGCGGCGGAGCAACCCGTGCCGGCGGCGGTGATCGCCTGGCGGTAGGTGTGGTCGACGACGTCGCCCGCGCCGAAGACACCGGTCAGGTTGGTGCGGGTCGACGGGGCGTCCACCTTGAGATAGCCCTCCTCGTCGAGCTCGAGCTGGCCCTTGAACAGCTCCGTGCGCGGGTCGTGCCCGATCGCGATGAACAGGCCGGTCACCGGCAACTCGCTGAGCTCGCCGGTCTTCAGGTTCCGCAGCGTCAGGCTCTCGAGCTTGGGGCTGCCCTTGATCTCCGCGACCTCGCTGTCCCAGACGAACTTGATCTTCGGGTCGGCGAAGGCCCGGTCCTGCATCGCCTTCGAGGCGCGCAGGGTGTCACGACGGTGGACGATCGTGACGGACTTGGCGAAACGCGAGAGGAAGGTGGCCTCCTCCATCGCGGTGTCCCCGCCGCCGATCACGGCGATGTCATGGTCCTTGAAGAAGAAGCCGTCACAGGTGGCACACCAGGAGACTCCGCGGCCGGACAGGGCGTCCTCGTTCGGCAGGCCGAGCTTGCGGTGCTGGGAGCCGGTGGCGACGATGACGGCCTTCGCCTTGTGCACCGTGCCCGCGGTGTCCGTGACGGTCTTGATCTCACCGGCGAGGTCGACGGCGACGATGTCGTCCGGAACCAGCTCGGCACCGAAGCGCTCGGCCTGCGCGCGCATGTTGTCCATGAGCTCGGGGCCCATGATGCCGTCCTGGAAACCGGGGAAGTTCTCCACCTCGGTCGTGTTCATGAGCGCACCACCCGCAGTGACGGCGCCCTCGAACACCAGTGGCTTCAGCGACGCGCGCGCGGTGTAGAGCGCCGCCGTGTAACCGGCGGGCCCGGAGCCGATGATGATCACGTTACGGACGTCGCTCACGGCTTGATTCCTCGTCTCTGGAGACTGCTGCTGCCTACTGCCGGTGGGAGCCTCGCTCGGAGCTCTCACCCCACCCAACGGATCCTAAGGGGCCCGCATTCCCGGTGCGTCCGGGCACACGGAGACACGGCACCGCACACAGTTCCCAATGGCACTCGGAGAGGAACAGTCCCGGGTGGCAGATCTCAGGAGCGGGCGTACGAGTGCGTCAGCAACACCTTGCCGGGTGACGCCGAGGCCTGCTTCACACAGGCGGCGTCGACGATGTACGCCGTGACCTTCATGCTGTCGGAGGCGTCGGGCGTGACAAGGAGATAGACGAGGGTCCCCTGGTACACACCCTTGTCGGCGGCGAGGACGGTCTCGTGGGTGGTGATGGCCTGCTGTATGCAGGCCGGCACGTTGACGGTGGTGTCCTGGAACGTCTTGTTGGGACGCATGCCCGAGGACCCGGCCGTACCGGGGGCGGACTGGACACCCCAGACCTTGTCACTGCCGGAGCGGCCCTCGTCCGTCTTCCCGGCGAGCAGGTTCGTGACCTGGCTCTGCAGTGTGCCTTCGGAGTAGGTGTGCGCGGCGTCGGTGTGCTGCGGAGCGGCCTGCGGTGTCTTCCCCGTGTCACCGCCCAGCGCCTGCACCAGGAGGGCGCCCAAACCGACGGCTGCCGCCGTGAAGACGGCAGCCAGAGCGACGGTCCTGCGCCGACCGCGACGGGTGCGCTGGGCGCGGCCCGGTCCGGTGGCGGCACGGGCGTGACCCGAAGGGCGGTCCGCGGCGGAAGCGGTCGCTGTTTCACGTGAAACATGCGCAGCGGTGAGTTCGAGAGAAGCGGCATCCGCGATGTCGGGTGTCGTCGCCGGTGTCGCGGAGTCCAACAGCGCCTCCGCGGCGAGAGCGGCATCGATACGGCTCGCCACGTCGTCCGGCATGCGCGGCGGACCTGGAAGCGTGCCGAGGAGTCCGCGGATCTCCTCAAGGGAGTCGTACACGTCCGCACACAGGGGGCACTCGTCCAGATGCCGCCGGACGTCCGCGGTACGGGAGGGCGGCAGAAGGCCTTCGCTGAGGTCGGAGAGTTCCTCGACGTCCGGGTGCCCGGCCATATCGGTCGTGGATGTCACGCTCGCCCACCTCCGCCCTTCACAGCAGCTGAATCGCTTGGCCCTGCATCACGTGGTCCTGCTGCGGGTGGGACGGATGTCCCCTGCGCCCGGTTCCGCCCGCCACCCGACTTCTTGACGTCCCCGCCGCCGCCCTCCGCACGCAGATGGGTGAGCAGCGGCAGCAGTCTGGCTCTCCCGCGAGCGCAGCGGCTCTTCACCGTGCCGGTCGGCACATCGAGGATGCGGGCGGCCTCCGCGACCGGATAGCCCTGCATGTCCACGAGCACGAGGGCGGCACGCTGGTCCGCGGGCAGGGTGCCCAGGGCCTCCAGGAGCTGGCGGTTCAGATCATTCCGCTCGGCCGGCGCCGCGGCCGATTCGTGCGGCTCCAGCAACTGCTCCAGCCGTTCCGTGTCGTCCACGGGCGAGGTCTTCCTGGAGGCCGCCTTGCGGGCGCGGTCCAGGCAGGCGTTCACCGTGATCCGGTGCAGCCAGGTCGTGACGGCGGACTGGCCGCGAAACGTGTGGGCGGCCCGGTAGGCGGAGACGAGGGCGTCCTGAACGGCGTCGGCGGCCTCCTCACGGTCCCGCAGCGTCCGCAGCGCCACGGCCCACAACCGGTCGCGGTGCCGCCGCACGATCTCACCGAAGGCGTGGGGGTCGCCCTCTATGTGACGGGTGAGGAGGTCCTGATCGGTTGCGTCGTAGTATGCGGTGCCATCCGCCATCGGACCCCCTCCCCCTTGACGATTGCTCAGCCGGTGAACTTCACGTCGGTGATGGCCTGCTTGAAGCCGGCTCCGCTGTAGCTGTCCCCGTCCGCGTGCGGCAGGGCCGTGAGCCAGAGCAGCACATAACGGGTCTTGACGGCCTTGGTGACCTTCACTGTCGCGGAGGTTCCGGTCGTCGTCAACGTTCCCATTTTCGTCATCGAGCTCAACGGCGTCGACGAGCTCAAGGAGTCCGTCGCATACAGCGTCATCGTTGTGTGGTCGCCGGGGTACCGCAGCCCTATTGATACCGCCGTCACGGTCTGCGCCGAGCCGAGGTCGTAGACGATACCCACGCCGGGCTTGTACGACGGCTTCATGTCCGGGCCGTCCAGGAAGCTCTTCGTCTGCCAGTACGTCGAGCTGTCGCTGTCATACGTCTTGGCCACGTCGTCCGGAGCCTGGGCGTCCCCCTTCGCGACGTACTCCTGCGCGCCCTGGATCTTGATCTGTGTGGGCCGCTTGGGTGTGACGCCGCCGTTCTTGTCGTTGCCGTCCGTCGTATGGGTCTGGTTCGTGTTGTCCGACGTCTTGTGGTCCATCAGGGCTTCGGCGAGCTGCCAACTGCCCAGGCCCAGCGCGGCGATCAGCAGGGCGGAGACCGCCCACTTGAGGGCCTTGCCCGTGCGGCTCTGCAACGGGGGCGGCGGGGCCGGTACGGGCTGGGTGATGCCCGGGTGGGCCGCGGGGCGCCCGTACGTGCCCTGCTGGTAGGTGGTGCGCTGGTAGTCGGGCGGCGCCGTGAACGAGGGCTCCGGCGGACGGATGCGGGGCATCTCACCGATCGCCTTCACCAGTTCCTCGGGCGTGGTGCACGGCGACTCATGACGGGAGGCGGTGGCACCGTCGTTGGCCAGTGCCCGCATGGCGAGTTCGGACAGACCGCGGTGCACGCCCGCGCGCACCTGGTCGGGGGCGATCAGACCGACGCCCTTGGGCAGCCCGGACAGACCGTAGGCGTCGTCCTCGTAGGGCCAGCGCTGGGTGAGGGCGGCATACAGCAGCGCGCCGATGGCCTCCGTGTCGGTGCGCTGCGGGGTGTCGGAGCCGATTCCGCGCAGCGCGGCGTTCACCGCTAGTCCGCGGATCCGCCACTGCCCGGAGGACGTCCGCAGAACGGTGCCGGGGGTCAGGCGGAGATGGGAGAGACCCTCGCGGTGCGCGGCGGCCATGGCTTGGGCCACATGGGTGACCATCTGGTAGGCGTCGTGGGCTTCCAGGGGGCCGGTGGCGAGCAGCGTGGTCAGTTCGACGGCGTCCGGCAGCCATTCGTGCACGACATAGACGAGGTCGTTCTCCTCGACCGCGTCCAGGACCTGCACGAAGCGCGGGTCGCCGAGCAGTGCGGAGGAACGGGCCGCGGCCAGCACGGAACGGGCCCGCGTGTGGTCCGAGGGAAGGACGTGGATGCCGACGGCACGGCGGAGTTTCTCGTCCACCGCACGCCAACTGCTGAATCCGTCCAGACGGGTGACGCACTCCTCGAGACGGTAGCGTCTGGCGAGCTTGTGACCGCTGTGCAGTTCGGGTGGTGAGGCTTTTCCGGGACGCTCGGTCCCGCCGCTCCCCTGCGGCTCGTCGCTGTCCGTGTCCCGCTCCCGGTCCTGGGCCACCCCGTCGGACGTGGACTGGTCCGCCTTGGCGGTCAGCGGCTCGTCACCGCTGTTGTCTGCCACGTCGACGGCAGCCGTGCTCCGTTCCGCCACCGTCGTACCTGCCTCCCCATCCGTTGCGCGCTGTCCGACGCAGAAACCAATTGTGCCCACAGTCCGTCGCTATGCACGACACGCGGCGGCGGACGATGGTTGTGCGCGTACCCCCGCCTCAGCGCCCCAGGCGCCCGCGGACCATGCCGACCATTGAGTTGAGTTCCTCGATGCGCATCTTGCGTGCGGCGACGTAGAAGACACCGAGAAGCAGGGCGCCACCGCCGACCAGGGCGGCCAGCGAGCCGACGACGCCCTGCCCCAACGTGTGGCCGATTTCGTAGCAGGCCGCTCCGCTCAGCAGAGCTGCCGGTACCGAGGCGATGCCGAGCCGTGCGTACGTCCGCAGCACCCGGGCGCCGTCCAGGTCGCCGCCCAGCCGCTTGCGCAGCCGGGCCCAGGCGACGCCGACACCGATCGCGTACGCGAGGCCGTACGAGGCCGCCATGCCGATCACGGCCCAGCGGGCCGGAAGCACGAAGTAACAGACGGCGGAGGCGCCCGCGTTCACAGCGGCCACGATGACCGTGTTGTAGAAGGGGGTGCGGGTGTCCTCGTAGGCGTAGAAGGCGCGGAGCACCACGTACTGCACGGAGTACGGGATGAGGCCGAGGCCGAAGGCCATCAGCATGTAGCCCATGTTGGTGGCGCCGGTGCCGGAGGAGCCGAAGATCAGCGTGCACATGGGGACACCGAGGGATACGAACCCGAACGCGATCGGCACGATCGCGACCGCTGTGGTGCGCAGCCCCTGGGAGATGTCGTCGCGGACGGCTCCGCCGTCGCCCTCGGCGGCCGAGCGCGAGATGCGCGGCAGCAGCGCGGCCATCAGGGAAACCGTGATGATCGCCTGCGGGAGGCCCCAGATCAGCTGGGCGTTGGCGTAGGCGGAGAATCCGGTGCCGTTGATGTGGGCGTGCTTGCCCGCCGCGGTGGACAGCTGGGAGACGACCAGCGCCCCGGCCTGGTTCGCGAGGACGAACAGCACGGTCCATTTGGCGAGCGTCGCCGCCTTGCCGAGACCGTGGCCCTTCCAGTCGAAGCGAGGCCGCAGCCGGAATCCGGTCTCGCGCAGATACGGGATCATCGCCAGGGCCTGCACGACCATGCCGAGCAGGACGCCGACGCCGAGCAGCCGCTGGCCTTCCGGCGGAATGTTCGTCACCTGCATCCCGGAGTGGGCCGCGGTGCCGTACACCCAGATGAACATGCCGAGCGTCACGATGATGACGATGTTGTTCAGGACCGGGGTCCACATCATCGCGCCGAACTTGCCGCGTGCGTTGAGGACCTGCCCCATCACCACGTGGATACCCATGAAGAAGATCGAGGGCAGGAAGTAACGGACGAAGGTGACGCCGACCTCGTTGGACGACGGGTCGCTGGCGACCGAGTCGGACAGCAGCCGGATCAGGAAGGGCGCCCCTAGGATCGCGACCACGGTGAGCGCGCCGAGCGCCACCATGACCAGGGTGAGCAGCCGGTTGGCGTATGCCTCGCCGCCGTCCTCGTCCTCCTTCATCGCGCGTACCAACTGCGGCACGAAGACGGAGTTGAGACCACCGCCCACGGTGAGGATGTAGATCATGGTCGGCAGCTGGTAGGCCACCTGGAAGGTGTCGCCGAGCACGCCGATGCCGAGGGCCGAGGCGATCAGGGCCGAGCGGATGAAACCCGTGAGGCGCGACACCATCGTGCCCGCCGCCATCACGGCGCTGGACTTCAGCAGGTTGGTGGCCCGCCCGCCCTTCTTCCCCGCGGGCTCGGGTGCCGCGGCGGACTCGGCGGTCGCCTCCGGCGCGGGGACCGGCGCCGTTTCGGCGGCCGGCGGCGCGGCCGCGTACGCCTGCTCCTGCGGGGGCGCCTGGGCGTAGGCGGGTGCCGGGTACGGCCCGGCCGGGCCCTGGGCCGGCGCGGGGGCGGGGCCGGGTACGGAGGGCTGCTGCAGGTACGGCTGTGCGCCGCCCTGTTGCTGGTCCCTGAACAGGTGCGCGAAGGCGTCCGGCTCGTGGCGTTCCTCGCCGGCCTGGGTGACGAGGTCGTCGACGCCCACGAACTGGGTGGTACGAGGGTCGTCGCCGTACGGCAGGTGCTGCGTCGGTCCCTCCGGCTCGGGCGCCGGCGGCTGGGCCCACACGCGAGGGTCGGGGGCGTACTGAGGCGTCGGCGGCTGGGCGTACAGGGGCTGCTGCGGGGGGTACGAGCCGGGAGGCGGCGGAGGGTGCGCGGCGCGGTCGTAGAGCGCCTCGGTCACCGGGTCCTGGGCGGAGAGGTCGTGTGCCTGGTAGGGGTCCTGTTGGTAGGCGTCCTGGAGGTACATGTCGGCCGGGGGCGGCGTCTGACCGGGCTGGTGCGGTGGCGGGGCCTCGGGGTAGCCCGAGCTGCCCGCGGCGCCCTGCTCGCGGTCACCGTCGTACGGCGCGTTCATGGTTACCCCACCTCGTTGTCCCCGGGCCCTTGGCCACGACATCGCTCAACGGTCCACTCTCTCACCCGTCCCGGACGGGTCGGCGCTTTCCGGTGCGGTGTCCGGCCCCGGGTCACTCGGGTGCTCCGGGTCGCCTGCCCCGGTCTCCGTGTCCGACTCCTGTGCGGGAGTCGCCGCTGATCCCGCGGTGTCCCCAGTGTCTACGGTGCCGTCGGCGGCCGTGTTCAGACCCCTGTCATCCGCGTTCTGCGGGTCGTCCTGCCGTTCCTCCTCGGCCTGCCGTGCGGCCAGGCGCTTGCGCTGGGTGTACATGCGGAACCCGGCGAGCACCAGCAGCAGGACGCCACCGGCGATGACCAGCATCACGGTGGGGGTGATCTCGGTGACGTTCACGTCGAACGTGATCGGGGGGCCGTACGGCTGCCCGTCCTCGGTGAAGAGCTGGGCGACGACCGCGGCCCGCCCGTTGGCGTTGGCCGTGGTGGTGAACTTCACGGACTGGCTGTGTCCGCCCGAGACGGAGATGGGCTGCTCGGAGTAGGGGCCGTTGCCGATCTTCAGGCGTGTCGGCTGTTGCGAGGTGAGCCGCAGGACCAGGTGGTCGACCCCCTGCATGAGGTTGTTCTGCACCGTCACGGGGATCGTCGCACTGCGGCCGGAGAGCTTCGTCTCGGACTTCTCGATCAGCCGGACCTGGTCGGTGAGCCCGTCGAGGTACGACTCCACGCCCTGGCGGAAGGTCGACGCCTCGGTGGCGTGTCCGCGCCAGGAGGTGGACATGGCGCGGTCTATCGCCCGCCCGAAGGGGGTGACGACGCGTGCGGGGTCGGAGAGGATCACCTTGAAGCTGTCGAGCTTGTCCTGTGTGTTCTCGATCTGCTCGAACGCCGACCGCGGGAGCTCCTCCTTGCGCAGCGAGGAGGGGTAGCGGGACGCGGCCGGCACTCTCGTCGTGGCATTCGGGTCCGGCTTGGCCCTGGTGGCCGTGGACAGATCGGCCGACTGCGACCAGTGGCTGCCCTGCAGGGCCGTCAGCGCCTCCGCCATGGACTGGGCCTGGCTCGCGGACGGCATCCGCTGGGGAGCGACCACGATGCTGCGCTGCTTGTCGGGCTCCTCGAGGTTGACCATCAGGCTCTGCGCCAGGAAATCCTGTACCGCGAGAGTGGAGCTCGCGGCCGAGGTCATGTCGCCGTCGAACGCGGTCGACAGGCCGTCGTCCGCGACCACCGCCGTGGTGCCGCCCCCGATGGGACGCGCGGCGGTGGGCGTGTAGGAGAGGCCGCTGTCCTGGAGGCTGTCGCTGCGGGCGATCACCTTGTCGGCGCCGGCGGAGGTGGCGACCTTGATGATGGAGGAGTCGATCGCGCCGTCCACGGGCCAGGCGAAGTCCGTGTCGGGTTTCACGTGGAGGATGGTCTCGACGGTGCTGGCGGCGACGTCCGTGGCGTCCTTGAGGTGGCTGAGCGAGCCGGTGACGTTCTTGCCGTTGTGGGCGAGCGAGGCCAGGTCGGGATCACCGTAGGGGAGGGCGACGACCTCCTTGTTCTGGACCGCCTTCTGGAGGTCGGCGAGCCACTGCTTGGCGACCGCCTGGTTCTTGCCCGCCGTGACCTTGTCACCGTCGCCCTTGATGCTGTAGCTGCCCGTCATCGCATCCACGGAGGCGAGCAGGTCCGGGTCGATCACCCAGGTGACGTCGAGGTTCTTGCCCTGCGACAGCAGCTGGGAGAGGCGGCCGCCCGGCGAGATCTCCTTGGCCAGGTCGTCGTTCTGGAAGACGGGCGTCTGCTGCTGGTCCGGGAGGGTCTCCGCGGTCATGCGGACGTCGGAGATCAGCGGCCACAGGAACGTCGTCTGCGTCTTGGTGGCGGCGTCGTCGGGCTGCCAGGGCAAGAACGTCCGCTGGATGCCGAGCACCTGCTCGTAGGGCTGGGCGGTGGTCCGGCCGGAGAGCGATACACCGAGCGGGTAGACCCCGTCGGAGCCGAGATCCAGCTCCTTGACGGGCACGGAGATGCTGAATTCCTGCGTGGAGCCCGGCGCGAGCTGAGCGAACTTCTCGACGTACTTGCCGCCGACCTCGCCGCCGTCGACGCCCGGCAGATAGGTCGTGCGCCGGGCGACGCTGTCGATGGACGCGCGGCTGGTCAGCTCCTGGCCGACCCGCAGACCCACGTGGGCGTCGGTGATGGCCTGCTTGCCGTTGTTGGTGACCGTGCCGGAGACGGTGAGGGTGTCGTTGTCGGTGGGCACGCCGGGGCTGAGCGAGTCGAGGGAGACACTGACCGCACGGGAGCTGCCGGCCTCCACGGCGGCGCTCCGCTCGGCGGCGTGCGCGGCCGGGCCGGCGGGGAGCTGCAGCAGGCCGGCCAGCAGGGGTGCGCCCGCGAGCAGCGCTCCGGTACGCCGGAGCCACCGACGGGCAGGTGAGGAACTCATCCCCTGGAAGTCTGCCGCCTCGGCCACGCGCTCGCCCGTCCCTCGTCGTCGTCAGTGGTCGTCGGATGTGCGTCCACGCATGGTAACGATGCGCGCGGAACGGAAGTGCCGCGGTCCGCCTCACAAGATCGGAACGGGAGCGGGACTGTCCGGTAACGGCCGGGATGGCAGGCCCATGGCCACTGAGCGTCTGCACGCGTTCACGGAACGCTTGTGCAGGTTCCATGCGGGCGCCTGCGACCGCCAGGGACACGTACCCTTTTCTGTTGTGCCGAACGCCAACGATGACAATCCCCGTGCCCTCAGTCAGGTGCAGCAGCGTGCTGTGAGCGAGCTACTCAGGGTGTCCCCTGTCGCCGACGACCTCGCCCGCCGCTTCCAGGAGGCCGGCTTCTCGCTCGCTCTGGTCGGTGGCTCGGTGCGGGACGCACTCCTCGGCCGGCTCGGCAACGACCTGGACTTCACGACAGACGCCCGCCCGGAGGACGTCCTCAAGATCGTGCGGCCGTGGGCGGACGCCACATGGGAGGTCGGGATCGCCTTCGGCACGGTGGGGGCGCAGAAGGAGGCCCGCGTCGGAGATGCTGTTCAGCGCTTCCAGATCGAGGTGACCACGTACCGCTCCGAGGCGTACGACCGGACCTCCCGCAAGCCCGAGGTGTCGTACGGCGACTCCATCGAGGACGATCTGGTCCGTCGCGACTTCACGGTCAACGCGATGGCCGTCGCGCTGCCCGAGAAGGAGTTCATCGACCCGCACCAGGGGCTCACCGATCTGACCGCCCGGGTGCTGCGCACGCCCGGGACGCCGGAGGAGTCGTTCTCGGACGATCCGCTGCGGATGATGCGCGCCGCGCGCTTCGCGGCCCAGCTGGACTTCGAGGTGGCGCCCGAGGTCGTCACGGCCATGAAGGAGATGGCCGGGCGTATCGAGATCGTCTCCGCCGAACGGGTGCGGGACGAACTGAACAAGCTGATCCTCTCCGCCTGCCCGCGCAAGGGGCTGTCGCTGCTGGTCGAGACCGGGCTCGCCGATCACGTTCTGCCCGAGCTGCCCGCTCTGCGGCTGGAACGTGACGAGCACCATCGGCACAAGGACGTCTACGACCACACGCTGATCGTCCTGGAGCAGGCGATGGCCCTGGAGGAGGACGGCCCCGATCTGACCCTGCGGCTCGCCGCGCTGCTCCATGACATCGGAAAGCCGAGGACGCGCCGCTTCGAGAAGGACGGCCGGGTCTCGTTCCACCACCACGAGGTGGTCGGCGCCAAGATGACCAAGAAGCGGATGACGGCGCTGAAGTACCCCAACGAGCTCGTGAAGGATGTCTCACGCCTGGTCGAACTGCACCTGCGCTTCCACGGCTACGGCACGGGAGAGTGGACGGACTCCGCGGTGCGCCGGTACGTGCGTGACGCGGGCCCACTCCTCGATCGTCTCCACAAGCTGACCCGCTCGGACTGTACGACCCGTAACAAGCGCAAGGCGGCCGCGCTCTCCCGGGCGTACGACGGCCTGGAGGAGCGCATCGCTCAGCTCAAGGAGCAGGAGGAGTTGGACGCGATCCGCCCCGACCTGGACGGCAATCAGATCATGGAGATCCTGGGCGTCCGCCCCGGTCCGGTCGTCGGTCAGGCCTACAAGTACCTGCTGGAGCTGCGCCTGGAGAACGGGCCGATGGGGCACGACGCCGCTGCGGCAGCACTCAAGGAGTGGTGGGCCGCGCAGAGCGGAGACTGAGGAACCGGGTCATGTTTCACGTGAAACATGACCCGAAACGCCGTCCGGCGTGCACGACGAAGGGGCGATGTTTCACGTGAAACATCGCCCCTTCGTGTCTGTGGGGTCGATCTACTTCTTGAGCTCGTTCAGGCAGAGCACGACGTCGTGGCCGCCCCCGTACTGAATGTAGGAGATCGTCGCGTCCTTGACGTCCTGGCACTTGTTCTCGTCGCTGCTGCCGTCGAATTTCTGGACGACCTTGTACTGGGCGTTGCTCGAGGAGCAGTCGACGTCCTGGAGGTCAGGCTTGGAGTCCGTGCCGTCGTTGTGCATGCAGGAGCCGACCGATGTGGTCTCCGCGTCGTCGCGGGTCAGGAACCAGCCCGCACCGAACTTGATGGCAGCGACGACGACGGCGACGACGATGAGGCCGACGATCCGCATCGCCTTCTTGCCGGCGCGCTTGCCCGGACCCGCCTGCGGCGGAAGCGGCGCCGGAGCGCCCTGCTGTTGGGGGAAGGGGGCGTAGGGCTGCTGCTGCGGCGGGTACGGCTGCTGCGGCGGATAGGGCTGCTGCGGCGGATAGGGCTGCTGGGCGACTCCGGGCTGGCCGGGCTGCTGCCCCATGGGCACGGTGGGCTGCTGGGCGTACGGATTCGTGCCCTGGGGCGGCGGAGTGGTCACTTTCGGGGTCCCCCTCGAACGTGGGTGCGCGTGGCGCGAAATAAGACGCCCGTAAGCTACAGGTCCGCTGTGACAACCCTGAAGTCGCCCGGACCTCCGTAGCCTTGATGTGACACTTACTGGCGATCAAAGCGGGACATACACAGAGCAACTGCTGCGTAGACAACGGCGACCATGACCACCAAAGCGGCTGATCGGCCGTCAGGGGGCAGCATCAGCGCGGCCACCGCCGCCGCGCCGACGAAGGCCACATTGAAGAGCACGTCGTAGACCGAGAAGATTCGGCCGCGGAAACCGTCGTCGACCGAGGACTGAACGATCGTGTCCGTGGAGATCTTCGCTCCCTGTGTCGTCAGCCCCAGGACGAACGCGGCGACCAGCATGGGCCCCGTCGCGAACGGAAGGCCGAGCGAGGGCTCCAGCACGGCGGCGGACCCGGCGCACACCGCGATCCAGCGGCCGGGACCGAGGCGCCCCGCCGCCCACGGGGTGGCCACGGCCGCCACGAAGAACCCGGCCCCCGACACCCCCAACGCCAGCCCCAGCAGGGCCAGCCCCTGGCGCGGGGTGCCGGACAGGGCGTAGCGGCACAGCATGAGCAGCAGGACGAGCAGCGCGCCGTAGCAGAACCGCATCAGGGTCATCGCCGTGAGCGCCCATGCCGCCTGCCGGCGAGGGGGCGCCGCAAGATGGCGCACACCGGCCACCAGATCCCGCACGGTGCCGACCAGCACCGTGCCGAGCCGCGGCGGCACCGACCCCCTGTCCGGGCCCAGGGCTTCCGGAGCCAGACTCAGCGACGCCAGAGCCGATCCGAGATACAGCAGGGCACCCAGCAGCACCACCGCGGCATCGGAGTCGGCGATCACCAGCCGTACGACGAAGGCGAGTCCGCCGCCCGCGGTCGCGGCGAGCGTGCCGGCCGTGGGGGAGAGCGAGTTGGCCATCACCAGGCGGTCGGCGTCGACCACCCGGGGCAGCGCCGCGGACAGGCCGGCGAGGACGAAACGGTTGACCGCGGTGACGCACAGCGCGGAGACGTAGAAGAGCCAGTTGGGGACATGGCTCACCATGAGGACGGCCGTCGCACCCGCCAGCAGGGCGCGCAGCAGGTTGCCGTGGAGGAAGACCTGGCGGCGCCGCCAGCGGTCCAGCAGGACGCCTGCGAAGGGGCCGACGAGGGAGTACGGCAGGAGCAGCACGGCCATCGCGGAGGCGACGGCCGTGGCCGAGGTCTGTTTCTCCGGCGAGAAGACCACGTAGGTGGCGAGCGCGACCTGGTAGACGCCGTCGGCTCCCTGGGACAGCAGCCGTACGGCGAGCAGGCGCCGGAAACCGCTGAAGCGCAGGAGGACGCGCAGATCGCGCACGACGGACATGGGGCACAGCCTCACATACGTGCGGGGTCCCCGGGCAGAGACCCGGGGACCCCGCACGGACACGGGAGCGACGTCAGCGCTCGACCTCGCCCCTGATGAACTTCTCGACGTTCTCGCGGGCCTCGTCGTCGAAGTACTGGACCGGCGGGGACTTCATGAAGTACGAGGACGCGGACAGCACGGGGCCGCCGATGCCGCGGTCCTTGGCGATCTTCGCGGCGCGCAGAGCGTCGATGATGACGCCCGCGGAGTTCGGGGAGTCCCAGACCTCGAGCTTGTACTCCAGGTTCAGCGGGACGTCGCCGAAGGCGCGGCCCTCGAGGCGGACGTAGGCCCACTTGCGGTCGTCGAGCCAGGCCACGTAGTCGGACGGGCCGATGTGGACGTTCTTCTCGCCGAGGTCCCGGTCGGGGATCTGGGAGGTGACGGCCTGCGTCTTGGAGATCTTCTTGGACTCCAGGCGGTCGCGCTCCAGCATGTTCTTGAAGTCCATGTTGCCGCCGACGTTGAGCTGCATCGTGCGGTCCAGGATGACGCCCCGGTCCTCGAACAGCTTCGCCATGACGCGGTGCGTGATGGTCGCGCCTACCTGCGACTTGATGTCGTCACCGACGATCGGGACGCCGGCCTCGGTGAACTTGTCGGCCCACTCCTTGGTGCCGGCGATGAAGACCGGAAGGGCGTTGACGAAGGCGACCTTGGCGTCGATGGCGCACTGGGCGTAGAACTTCGCCGCGTCCTCGGAGCCGACGGGCAGGTAGCAGACGAGGACGTCGACCTGCTTGTCCTTCAGGACCTGGACGACGTCGACCGGCTCCTCGGCGGACTCCTCGATGGTGGCGCGGTAGTACTTGCCGAGACCGTCGAGGGTGTGGCCGCGCTGAACCGTCACCCCGGTGGACGGGACGTCGCAGATCTTGATGGTGTTGTTCTCCGAGGCGCCGATGGCGTCCGCCAGGTCGAGGCCGACCTTCTTGGCGTCCACGTCGAACGCGGCGACGAACTCGATGTCACGCACGTGGTAGTCGCCGAACTGGACGTGCATCAGACCCGGGACCTTGGACGCCGGGTCGGCGTCCTTGTAGTACTCGACTCCCTGCACCAGCGACGCGGCGCAGTTGCCCACGCCGACGATGGCTACGCGAACCGAACCCATTCCGGTTGCTCCCTGTGTGTACGAGGTGAGGCCCCGACCGGGCCTCACGGGGTGGTGTCGTCGGACGGATCCGGCCGGGTGTCGTCCCGGTGCCGGGGCAGGCCGCCCGTCGCTCCCTGTGTGCTGTCAGGAGCGGAGCCGTCGGCAGTGGAACCTCTGAGGTCCCGTCCGGCCCGCTCACTTTCGATGAGCTCGTTCAGCCAGCGCACTTCGCGCTCCACGGACTCCATCCCGTGGCGCTGGAGCTCGAGGGTGTAGTCGTCGAGGCGCTCCCGGGTGCGCGCCAGGGAGGCGCGCATCTTCTCCAGGCGCTCCTCCAGTCGGCTGCGGCGGCCCTCCAGGACGCGCATGCGCACGTCACGGGACGTCTGTCCGAAGAAGGCGAAACGAGCGGCGAAGTGCTCGTCCTCGTACGCGTCGGGGCCCGTCTGGGAGAGCAGTTCCTCGAAGTGCTCCTTACCTTCGGACGTCAGCCGGTAGACGATCTTGGCGCGCCGTCCGGCGAGCGGAGCGGCGCCGGCGTCGTCCGAGCCGCTGCCCGGCTCCTCGATCAACCAGCCGTTGGCGACCAGCGTCTTGAGGCACGGGTAGAGCGTCCCGTAGCTGAACGCGCGGAATACACCCAGTGACGTATTGAGTCGTTTGCGCAGCTCGTAGCCGTGCATCGGGGACTCGCGGAGCAGGCCGAGGACGGCGAACTCGAGGATCCCGGAACGCCGGCTCATGTGCGCCTCCCTCCTGTCGCTGCCTCGTCCACACGGTCTTTATGTCGTGCTGATGTATCGACTCGATACATCAGCACGATAGAGCGCGCCTCCTGATGCGACAAGTGGGGGCACGGTGAACGGGGTCACATCACCGATTCGTAGGACGCAAGTTGCCTGGTTTGCGGTGAACTTCGGAGCTCGGTCGGTTTTGGCGGTGCGTAGTCTGTGCGCCATGCACACCACCGGGAACCGAGTGACCCATGGGGGACGTCCTCGTCCTCGGTGCAGTACGGGTGAATGCCGAAACGACCGCATCCGTACTTCGGGGGGACCGGAAACCAGCCGCCGTTTCCAGGCGCGCCAGGATGCGCCTGCCCGAGGAGTAGTCGTTCGATGAGCGAGCACCGTCGCAAACCGCCGCAGCCGCAGGGAGGCGGACGTGCCGCGGCCCGACGCGGCCAGTCGGCGTCCCCCGGCCGCCGCGCGGCACCGCGAGGCGCCACCGGGTCTCCGTCCGCCCCCTACGGAGCGGGAGGTGAGGAGCGCCCGTACGGTGGCCGAGCCGAGGCCCGGCGGGCGGCCCAGAGAAACACAGGCGGCCGACGCAGAGCGGCCGACGGCGCGGGACGTGGCCGGGGTGCGGCTCCCGCCGGGAAACGCTTCATCGACTACCCACGCGCGGGCAAGGACGGCGTCGCGCGCTGGGTGCCCTCCTGGAAACTGGTCGCGGGGCTGTTCATCGGCTTCCTGGGGAGCCTGGTGGCGGTGGCGGGGGTCGGGTACGCGATGGTGAGCGTGCCGGACGTCGCCAAGACCGCCCAGTCCCAGAACAACGTCTACTACTGGGCCGACGGCAGCCAGATGGTGGCCACGGGCGGCGAGACCAACCGCCAGATCGTCAACCTCTCGCAGATCCCTCCGGCGATGCGTTGGGCCGTCATCTCCCAGGAGAACAAGACCTTCTACACCGACAGCGGGATCGACCCGAAGGGCATCGCGCGGGCCGTCTTCAACATGGCCACGGGCGGTCAGACCCAGGGCGGCTCCACCATCACCCAGCAGTACGTGAAGAACGCGCGACTGGACGACCAGTCGCAGACGGTCTCCAGGAAGTTCAAGGAGATCTTCATCGCCATCAAGGTGGGGGCCACCGTCAAGAAGGACGACATCCTGGCCGGCTACCTGAACTCCGCGTACTACGGGCGGAACGCCTACGGGATCGAGGCCGCCGCCCACGCGTACTTCAACAAGCCGGCCATCAAGCTGGACCCCGGGGAGTGCGCCTTCCTGGCGGCGATGCTCAAGGGCGCCACCTACTACGACCCGGCAGGCGCCACGTCCATCGACCCGAAGAACGCCACTCCGCAGGCCAACCAGAAGCGCGCCACCCTGCAGATGCAGGACACCCTCAACAAGATGGTGCAGTACGGGCATCTGAGCGCCACGGAACGGGCCAAGTACACGAGCCTTCCCCAGGTCCAGAATCCGCGGTCGAACACACGGCTGAGCGGCCAGATCGGTTATCTCGTCGACCTGGCCAACAGCTACCTGGTCACGCACAGCAGCACGACCCACATCACCCAGGACAAACTGCAGCAGGGCGGCTACCAGATCTACACGACCTTCGACAAGAAGAAGGTCGAGCAGCTCGAGTCCGCGGTCAAGAAGGTCCAGAAGGCCAACATCAAGCCCGACCTGCGCCCGAACACGGACAAATTCGTCCAGTTCGGCGGCGCGTCCGTGGACCCGGGCAGTGGCGCGATCAAGGCGATCTACGGCGGTGAGGACGCGACCAAGCACTTCACCAACAACGCCGACGCGACCGGTGCCCAGGTGGGTTCGACGTTCAAGCCGTTCGTGCTCGCCGCAGCGATGAAGTGGGGGGTCCGCAACCCCGACCTCGGACCGGAGCAGGCCCAGGACGAGCGCACCGTCGTCTCACCGAAGAGCCTGTACAGCGGCAAGAACAAGCTCAAGATCAAGGAGTACAACGGGGACGTCTGGAAGAACGAGAAGGGCCAGGAGTGGCTGCAGACGAACGACGGCGACGAGTCGGTGGGCGACCCGCCGGACTACAAGATCGACCTTCGTGAGGCGATGCAGTTCTCGGTGAACACCGCCTATGTGCAGCTGGGCATGGACGTCGGCCTGGACAAGGTGAAGCAGACCGCCCTGGACGCGGGCATCCTCGAGAGCAGCCTGGCCAGCGCGAACTACCCCTCCTTCTCCATCGGCACCTCCTCCCCGAGTGCGATCCGCATGGCCGGTGCCTACGCCACCTTCGCGGCCAGCGGCAAGCAGAACGATCCGTACTCGGTCGACAAGGTCAGCAGCAAGGACGGCGTGGTCTTCCAGCACACCAAGCAGACCAAGGACGCGTTCACCGCGAAGGTGGCCGACAACGTCACGAACGTCCTGAAGACCGTGGTCGACAAGGGCACGGGTACCGCGGCGAAGCTGCCGGGGCGCGACGTGGCGGGCAAGACCGGTACGACCGACTACAACAAGTCGGCCTGGTTCGTCGGCTACACCCCGCAGTTGTCCACCGCGATCAGCATGTTCCGGATCGACGACAACGAGGCCAACAAGAACCGCACATTCCTGAAGATGTACGGAACAGGTGGCCAGAAGGAGATCCACGGTGCCTCGTTCCCGGCCGAGATCTGGCACGACTACATGGAACAGGCGCTTCAGGGTCAGCCGGCGAAGCCGTTCCCGACGCCCGAGCCCATCGGCACGGTCGTCAACGACACCCCCAGCCCGAGCGTGACCCCCACGCCCACCCAGAGCGTCACCCAGAGCCCGTCGCCGAGCGCGTCGCCGAGCCCGTCGCGGATCTCGCCCTCGCCCTCGCCGAGCGACACCTGCGGCTTCTGGGGCAACAGCAACTGCAACGGCAACGGAGGGGCCAACGGAAACGGCGGAACGGGCCCGGGCGGCACCGACGCGGGCGGCACCGGCGGAGTGACCCCGTCACCGACGGAGTCGACCGGTAACGGAAACAGCCGGGGCAACGGCAACGGAGGGATCTTCGGCGGCCCGAACAACTAGGCATCCGGCAGAAGCCCGCTGTCCGACCTGACGCTTTCGGGCGGGTCGGAGTGTGGGGGACTGACGACCAGGGGCGGTCTTGTGGAGACCGCCCCTGTGTCGTGTGCCGGCCATGCCCGTCGTGACCGCGGCGGCCGATCGCTTGACGTCGTCGGCGGGACGAGCGCGGCCGCAACGGAAGGACTCACCACGGCGAACCACGTGTATGCGGCATCCGCGGACGTGTGTGTCGTATGCGGACTCGTGTAACGGCGCGCGGCAGAAGTCATTCATGGACGCTGCGCTGTCACGCTCGTGAGCACAAAAGCATCGGCTGTTTCCTGTTCCTGTGGTGTGCGGAAACGCCGGGTCCCGGAGAGGGGTCCGTCCGACTTGTCTCCGGGACAGTGAAAGGGGCCTGATCCCGGAAACCTCCCGAGGATCAGACCCCTCTTCCTGTCGGCCGTGGTTTACCAGTAACCGCTGCACACCACGTCGCCGGTGCCGCCGTCGCGCAGACAGACGCGGTAGTAATAGTTGGACCCGCCGACCATGTTGGACCAGTCGGAACCGCCGTCGGGAATCGTGACGGTCATCGACTTGATAAGCGGCTGGCCGCTTTCTGTGCTGTGCTTCTCGATGACCGCGTAGTGGTTCCAGAAATTGTCGTTGGGGTACGGGTCGGTACCGCGGACCCAGCCGGCGGTGCACGCGGTCGACCAGCGTAGCTCCGCCTTCATGATTCCGTCACTGACGGTCTTCTTGGTGACGGCGCCGCTGTCGCACCCGTTGCTCACCGGGCCCTTGCCGTCGCAGCCCGTACCGGAACACCCGGCCGCGTACGACGTGCCGGCCAGGGGGATCAGCACAGCCGTCATGGCCGCACCGACGATTACCGACACTTTGACGCGGAGATTCTTTTTCACGGTCTCTCCATCGGTGAGGATTCCTGCGCTCACTCTCCCGTCGGCAGGCGACGGAAATGCAGAGCGCGGAAAAGTGAATAATGGCGGGAAAGGGCCTTCAGGTGTCCGGATAGGCCGTGCCTGGCTCGGGAGGCTAGGCGGCCTCGTCCAGCAGACCGAGTTCACTCACGCGCAGGCCGAGTGCGAAACGGCCCCGGGCGTCCAATTGGTCCATCAGTCGCGTGATCCGGCGTTGAACGGTTCGATGTCCCAGACCGAGGTGCTGGGCGATAGCCTGGTCCGGAAGCCCGCTCCGCATCAGGCGGAGGATTTTCACATCCAGGTCGTCTGTGCACGTTCGGTACATCACTGCCCTCCCCCGTTCAGTCGGTCTTGGTCGAGGGCCGACTGTGCAGCTCCTTTTATGTCGATTTGATGGCGACCCTAGCGGAAAAAATCCGACCACTGCAAGAGAAATGATCCGCGCCTATGGCGCATATACGGGCAAAAAAAGTGGCGTAATCACGCCACGCCCACACCGTTTGACCCGCCGCCGTTTCACGTGAAACATCGCCCGAAGCGGTGGCCGTCACACCCACCACGTGGGTCGGCCCTCGGGCGCTTTCCCGGCCGGATGCGGCAGGATGAGCCTCATGCCCAGTGCAGAGACGACGCGCGCGAGCGTGTACGAGCCGGATGTGGTGCGGCCGACCGGGGAAGACAAGGTCGCCGCGGCCGGCAGTGAGCTGATCGGCGGACCCGTCGGCCGACGCGCCCTGCTCGGGACGTCCTGGTGGACGCCCGTGCGGATCGTGGCGCTCGTCGCCATCGGCATGTTCGCCCTCGGGATGGTGCAGAAACTGCCCTGCTATGACAGCGGCTGGTTCTTCGGCGCCAGCTCGCAGTACACGCACGCCTGCTACTCGGACATCCCGCACCTCTACCAGGGGCGCGGCTTCGCCGACGGGCTCGTGCCCTACTTCGACAGGCTTCCGGGCGACATGGACTACCTCGAGTACCCGGTGCTCACCGGAGTGTTCATGGAGGTGGCCTCCTGGCTGACCCCGGGTAGCGGCGGCATGCAGGCCCGCGAGCAGACCTACTGGATGGTCAACGCGGGGATGCTCATGGTCTGCGCCGCGGTCATCGCCGTGTGCACCGCCCGCATCCACCGCAGGCGCCCCTGGGACGGCCTCCTCGTCGCCCTCGCGCCCGCCTTCGCACTGACCGCGACGATCAACTGGGACCTGCTCGCCGTGGCCCTGCTGGCCGCCGCGATGCTGATGTGGTCACGGGGCCGGGCCCTCGCCTTCGGTGTCCTGGTGGGGCTCGCCACGGCCGCCAAGTTCTACCCGTTCCTGGTGCTCGGACCCCTCCTCGTACTGTGCTGGCGGGCGGGCAGGTGGCGGGAGTACGGGACCGCCGTCCTGGGCGCCGTCGGCGCGTGGCTCGTGGTCAACCTGCCGGTGATGTGGCTCGCTCCCGAGGGCTGGTCCAAGTTCTACCGCTTCAGCCAGGAGCGCGGGGTCGACTTCGGGTCCGTCTTCCTCTTCGTCTCACGCTGGCGCAACATCGACATCACCGCGGACACCGCCAACACCTACGCGATGATCATGATGGTGATCGTCTGCGCCGGCATCGTGGTGATGACGCTGACCGCTCCGCGCCGCCCGCGCTTCGCCCAGCTCGCCTTCCTGATCGTCGCCGCGTTCATCCTGACCAACAAGGTCTACTCGCCGCAGTACGTGCTGTGGCTGGTCCCCCTCGCCGCGCTCGCCCGGCCGCGCTGGCGGGACTTCCTGATCTGGCAGGCCTGCGAGGTCGCGTACTTCCTGGGGATCTGGATGTACCTGGCGTACACGACCAGCGGAGACGCGCACAAGGGACTGCCGACGGACGGATACCAGCTCGCCATCGCCGTCCACCTGCTGGGGACGCTCTACCTGTGCGGCGTCGTCGTGCGGGACGTCTTCCTGCCGGAACGCGACATGGTGCGCCGGGCCGGCGACGACGATCCGTCCGGTGGCGTACTGGACGGCGCACCGGACGTCTTCACCCTCGGATCCGCCGGCCACCCGCCACGGCACGCCGCCCATGCCGAGGGGCCGCAGGTGGAGTGGGGCGCCCGCGGCGGGGAACCGGCTGACGACCGTTCGCACTGAGCGAGCCGGGCGTCACAGCACCGCCGACAAGGCCGTACACGGGCTCGTGTACGGCCTTCGTCATGCTGCCGGTTCACGGCTCAGCGGTCGACGAGCCGGTCGAACTGCGTGGTGGTGTGCCGCAGGTGGGCCACCAGCTCATCGCCCACCTGCGGCTCCGTGGCGTCCGCCGGGATGAACAGGATCGAGACCTGCATGTGCGGGGGCTCGGCGAACCAGCGCTGCTTGCCCGCCCACACGAACGGCGACAGGTTCCGGTTCACCGTCGCGAGGCCGGCCCGGGCCACGCCCTTGGCCCGCGGCATCACACCGTGCATGGCCTTGGGAGCCTCCAGGCCCACCCCGTGCGACGTCCCTCCCGCCACGACGACGAGGAAGCCGTCGGAGGCCGCCTTCTGCTGCCGGTAGCCGAAGCGGTCGCCCTTGGCCACGCGCGTCACGTCCAGAACCGCCCCGCGGTACTCGGTGGCCTCGTGGTCCCCGAGCCACAGCCGGGTGCCGATGCGCGCCCGGAAGCGGGTCTGCGGGAACTGCTGCTGCAACCGGGCCAGTTCCTCGGCCTTGAGGTGGCTGACGAACATCGTGTGCAGCGGCAGCCGGGCCGCGCGCAGCCGGTCCATCCAGCCGATGACCTCCTCGACGGCGTCGGAGCCGTCGGTGCGGTCCAGAGGCAGATGGATGGCGAAGCCTTCCAGGCGCACGTTCTCTATGGCCGCGTGCAACTGCGGCAGGTCCTGCTCGCTCACGCCGTGCCGCTTCATCGAGGACATCACCTCGATGACCACCCGGGCGCCCACGAGCCCGTACACGCCGTCCACGGACGACACCGAGCGGATCACCCGGTCCGGCAGCGGCACGGGCTCCTCGCCCCGCCGGAACGGCGTCAGCACCAGCAGATCGCCACCGAACCAGTCCTTGATCCGGGCCGCCTCGTACGTCGTGCCCACGGCGAGCATGTCCGCGCCCAGGCGGGTGGCCTCCTCGGCCAGCCGCTCGTGGCCGAACCCGTAGCCGTTGCCCTTGCAGACGGGGACGAGCCCCGGGAACTGCTCCTGCACATGCTTGTGGTGTGCCCGCCAGCGCGCGGTGTCGACGTAGAGCGTGAGCGCCATGGCCGGTCCCGGAACCTTTCTCGTGGCTGCCGTGTGTCAGAGGTCTGAGAGGGAATTGTGACGGATCCGCCGGACCGACGGGGCTGCGCCGGGCCGCTCGGGCGGTCCGGCAGGCGCTCCGGGGTCAGCGGCGCGACATGTAGATGTCGAGCGCCTTGTGGAGCAGCTTGTTGAGCGGGAAGTCCCACTCGCCCAGGTACTCGGCGGCCTGCCCGCCGGTGCCCACCTTGAACTGGATCAGGCCGAAGAGGTGGTCGGTCTCGTCCAGCGAGTCGGAGATACCGCGCAGGTCGTAGACGGTCGCGCCGAGCGCATAGGCGTCGCGCAGCATCCGCCACTGCATCGCGTTCGAAGGCCGCACCTCACGGCCGATGTTGTCGGAGGCGCCGTAGGAGTACCAGACGTGGCCGCCGACGATCAGCATCGTCGCCGCCGACAGGTTCACACCGTTGTGCCGCGCGAAGTACAGCCGCATACGGTTGGGGTCCTCGCTGTTGAGGGCCGTCCACATGCGCTGGAAGTACGACAGCGGGCGGGGCCGGAAGTGATCGCGCACCGCGGTGATCTCGTACAGGCGCTGCCACTCCTCGAGGTCGTGGTAGCCGCCCTGGACCACCTCGACACCCGCCTTCTCGGCCTTCTTGATGTTGCGGCGCCACAGCTGGTTGAAGTTCTTGTGCACCTCTTCCAGGGACCGGTTGGCGAGCGGCACCTGGAAGACATAGCGCGGCTGCACGTCGCCGAAGCCGGCACCGCCGTCCTCGCCCTGCTGCCACCCCATGCGGCGCAGCTTGTCGGAGACCTCGAACGCGCGCGGCTCGATGAAGTCGGCCTCCAGGTCACGCAACCGCTTGATGTCCGGGTCCTGGATGCCCTTCTTGATGGTCTCCGCGTTCCACCGCCGGATGATCACCGGCGGGCCCATCTTCACGGAGAAGGCGCCCTGCTGCTTCAGGTGCGCCAGCATCGGCCGCATCCAGTCGTCCAGGTTCGGCGCGAACCAGTTGATGACCGGGCCCTCGGGAAGGTACGCCAGATAGCGCTTGATCTTGGGGAGCTGGCGGTACAACACCAGACCGACGCCCACCAGTTCGCCGCTCTTGTCGAACCAGCCGAGGTTCTCCGACCGCCACTCCGCCTTGACGTCCGCCCAGGCCGGGACCTGCATGTGGCTCGCCGCCGGCAGGCTCTGGATGTATGCCAGATGCTGCTCGCGACTGATCGTCCTCAGGGTCAGGCTCATTCGGGGCGCTCCTCGGGCTGGTGTGTCCCCATGGGTACAGGGGCTCCGGCTCTCGCGCCGAAGCCTACTGCGCCCCCGGAGCGCCCCGACTGGCCCTACGCAACCTGTGTGTCCGGCGGGTCGCCCGAGCGGCCCGCGGACCGTACCGCGACCCGGCGCTCAGCCGATGCCGAAACCACCGTGGAAAAGACCCAGGAAGAAACCGATGGCCGAGGCACCGAGTCCCAGGATCAGCCCGAAGCGCTCGCGGGTCGTCACGGAGATGTACTGCCCGTACGCGCCGGTGAGGATCCCCACCAGGCCGGTCGCGGAGCTGAGCAGATGCAGGTTCCGGGACACCAGCGCCGTCACCAGGGCAGTGACGCCCAGTACCAGGGTCACCGCGAGCAGGGTGTCCTGGACGGGGTGGGCCTTGCCGTCCGTGGCGAAGAGGGAACCGGTGGTGTTGGGTCGCAATACCTGTGCCATAGGGCACCTCCTGCGGAAGGCGGCGCATCGTAGCGCCATACACACCCGATGTGTACAGATTGACCGCCACCAGGGCCGGATTTCAACCGGAAGCACGTGTGCGGGTACTCTGTACCGTCTGCACCGGTGTCTGCCCAGGCACAGCCGGGTCAATCGTCGACTGGCCTCCGATTGTCAGTGGCGGCCGATACCGTTGCGTACGCATCACAACCCTCCTGCCACGGAACGACCGTGGCCGCTGAGTCCAAAGGAGGTGGGTTCCACATGCGTCACTACGAGGTGATGGTCATCCTCGACCCCGATCTCGAGGAGCGCTCTGTCTCCCCGCTGATCGAGAACTTCCTTTCCGTCGTCCGTGACGGTGGCGGAAAGGTCGAGAAGGTCGACACCTGGGGGCGTCGTCGTCTCGCCTACGAGATCAAGAAGAAGCCCGAGGGCATCTACTCGGTCATCGACCTGCAGGCCGAGCCTGCGGTCGTCAAGGAGCTCGACCGCCAGATGAACCTGAACGAGTCGGTCCTCCGGACCAAGGTCCTCCGTCCCGAGACCCACTGAGCCTCCCGCTCAGCTCATCCCGGGATTCGAGTAGCAGCACCAGCAGCCAGCAGCAAACCCGCCGAGAGGTTCCCCCATGGCAGGCGAGACCGTCATCACGGTCGTCGGCAACCTTGTCGATGACCCCGAGCTGCGCTTCACCCCGTCCGGTGCGGCGGTCGCGAAGTTCCGCGTCGCGTCCACTCCCCGCACCTTCGACCGTCAGACCAACGAGTGGAAGGACGGCGAAAGCCTCTTCCTGACCTGCTCGGTCTGGCGCCAGGCGGCGGAGAACGTCGCCGAGTCGCTTCAGCGAGGCATGCGCGTCATCGTGCAGGGCCGGCTGAAGCAGCGGTCCTACGAGGACCGTGAGGGCGTCAAGCGCACGGTGTACGAGCTCGACGTCGACGAGGTCGGAGCCAGCCTGCGCAACGCGACGGCCAAGGTCACCAAGACCGCCGGCCGCGGCGGCCAGGGCGGCTACGGCGGCGGTGGCGGCCAGGGCGGTGGCGGCTGGGGCGGTGGCCCCGGCGTCGGTCAGGGCGGTGCTCCGGCCGACGACCCGTGGGCGACCGGCGCTCCCGCCGGCGGTCAGGGCGGTGGCGGCTGGGGCGGCGGCTCCGGCGGCGGTGGCGGCTACTCGGACGAGCCCCCCTTCTAGGCGGGCCGTACCCCACACTTCTTGATCACACAGGAGAAACACCATGGCGAAGCCGCCTGTGCGCAAGCCGAAGAAGAAGGTCTGCGCATTCTGCAAGGACAAGGTCACGTACGTGGACTACAAGGACACGAACATGCTGCGGAAGTTCATTTCCGACCGCGGCAAGATCCGTGCCCGTCGCGTGACCGGCAACTGCACGCAGCACCAGCGTGACGTCGCCACGGCCGTGAAGAACAGCCGTGAGATGGCGCTGCTGCCCTACACGTCCACCGCGCGCTAAGGGAAGGGTGACAAACTCATGAAGATCATCCTCACCCACGAGGTCTCCGGCCTCGGCGCCGCGGGCGACGTCGTCGACGTCAAGGACGGATACGCCCGCAACTACCTGATCCCGCGGAAGTTCGCGATCCGCTGGACCAAGGGTGGCGAGAAGGACGTCGAGCAGATCCGTCGCGCTCGCAAGATCCACGAGATCCAGACCATCGAGCAGGCCAACCAGGTCAAGGCCCAGCTCGAGGGCGTGAAGGTCCGTCTGGCCGTCCGCTCCGGCGACTCCGGCCGTCTCTTCGGTTCCGTCACGCCGGCCGACATCGCCTCGGCGATCAAGGCCTCCGGCGGTCCCGAGGTCGACAAGCGCCGGATCGAGCTCGGCGCGCCGATCAAGACGCTGGGCGCCCACGAGACGTCCGTGCGTCTGCACCCCGAGGTGGCCGCCAAGGTCAGCATCGAGGTCGTCGCGGCCTGACGTCGCGCTCGGCCGGCCAAGGGCTGACAGGCCGGCCATCATCCGAGAGAAGGGCCGTACCCGAGCTCAGGTTCTAGTAGTCGTTGCAACACCCCAGCTCAGGGGATGCAATGGACTTCGAGATCCGCAGGGACCGGACGGCTCAGGGGCCTGTGAAGC